>JAAENG010000001.1 GCA_024224665.1 Chloroflexota bacterium
ATCGTGGGTCTTCTGCCGCAGAAACCATCCAAGAGGAGTATCCAAGCACCAGTCCGATCATCACCACAAGTAGGATAACAAGCGGTAGGATGACCCGCAGCCACAATGTCGACAGGCTGATGCGTCCTTCGATTGAGCCGAGGGCGTGCGATACCATGCCAACGCCGGCCTGCAGCTTTAATCCGGCCCGGCTTGCGAGCATTGGGATAAATAATACCGCCACGATTAACGAGGCTATGAGCGATGTGACCACTGTCAGGCCAAGATCGCTAAAGACCTGTCCGGCAAGGCCCTCTACAAACACCATTGGAAAAAACACACAGATCGATGTCAGGGTTGAAGCAATGACAGCGCCACGAACCTCCGTCGTGCCACGAATGGCGGCCGCACGGATCGAGTCGCCCTCTTGGCGACAGCGGTAGATGGATTCAAGTACCACGATCGATGAGTCAACCAGCATGCCGATACCCATCGCAAGGCCGCCAAGCGACATGATGTTGAGTGACACCTCAAGGATGTTAAGAGGGGCAAATGTCACCAATATTGAGATAGGGATACTGACAGCAATGATTGCAGTGGTACGGACGTCTCGCAAAAACCCCAGTAAAACTATTATGGCAAGAATACCGCCGAAGATCGCAGTGTTCCTTACCTCCTTGATGCTATTATCTATGAAGATTGAGCGGTCAGCGACGACCCTTAAGTACGCATCCTCTTCCGCGCGCAGTTTGCCTGCCAACGTCGAACGACTGGATCCGGAGATTTCACCAACTA
>JAAENG010000002.1 GCA_024224665.1 Chloroflexota bacterium
TACACTGATCGAACGATATGCAACTTTGAGAAATGTCCGAAAGAGTGAGGGGTCATCGTCCATTGACCTTGGAAATCAACCAGTTTGAGCTTTTTGTCAGCTCAATTTAGCGGAAACCAAAGATAAGGGCCTTCGTACTTTCAGCGGCGAATTCCATTCGGCCCGTGGAAACGCCAAAATTGTAAAGGGGACAAGTACTCAGAATGAACCATGCCTGAGCTGCGTACTGTGAGTCCCGTTATATATGTTGAAGTTACCTGACTGCAGAAGCGCTCCTCGATACGGTTAAACTCAACACGCAATACGCAATACGCTACAGACCGTTGACCTGTGCCACCGAACAGAGTATAATACTACCTAACGAACATCCCCTGTTCGCGCTAGGCAGCCCCGCCTGGTGCCCTCCCCGATGGGCGAGAGAATTAATTTTTGTCGGGGAGGGATTTTTTTTGGAGTATGCGCACAATGAACCAGAGCCGATTTAATGCAAACATCCTTGATAATGATCCGCAGCGTCGCGCTCGCATCCTCCCCATTTTGGAGGCCGCGCTCGATGCGGTTGACCCTGCTGAGGCCATGTTGGGCGTAGTGCGGCGCCAAGGGGATGTTTTGCGTGTGCGTGAGTTCAGCTATGATCTGAACGACTACCGCAGCATTTATGTCGTTGGATTCGGTAAGGCTGCGACGCCAATGGCAAGCGCTGTCAGAGTATTGCTGGGGAACAGGCTGTCCGGGGGTGTTCTGGCGACCAAATACGGGCACGGTCCCACCCACCCAGATGATTTGCAACCCATCGACCTGTTACAAGCCGGCCATCCCGTACCCGATGAGGCAGGGCTCGATGCCGCTCGTCAGATCGTCGACGTACTGCGCAAGGCGGGTGCACAAGATCTCATCTTCTGTCTCGTGTCCGGCGGCGGCTCCGCCTTGTTGACACTTCCCGCCGAGGGCATTAGCCTGGCGGATCTTCAAGCGACAACACAGGCGTTGCTAGGTTGCGGCGCCACCATTCATGAGATCAATGCCGTACGCAAACATCTTTCACAGGTCAAGGGGGGGCAATTGGCCCGGCTGGCGGCCCCGGCAACACTTGTCAGCCTGCTGGTGTCAGATGTCGTGGGTAGCTCACTCGATGTCATTGCTTCTGGCCCGACCGTCCCTGATGGCTCGACCTGGGCTGACGCCTGGGCTGTGATCAATAGCTATGATATCGAGGAAGTATTGCCCGAAGCCGTGCGCTCACGTTTGCAGGCAGGGCTAAACGGGATGTTGGAGGACACACCGAAAGCCGGAGATTCGGTGTTCGCTCGTTGCCAGACTGTCATCATCGCCGATAACGCCATTGCTGCGGGGGCCGCGGCCGAGAAAGCGACCGAGTCCGGTTTCAATGCGGCTGTCCTATCCACATTTGTCGAAGGCGAGGCGAAGGAGGTAGCCAAGATTGCCGTGGCGCTGGGACGTGAAGTGATCGCCCATGGCCGCCCTCTCCCTGCACCCGCTTGCCTGATTTTCGGGGGCGAGACCACCGTGACCATTCGCGGTGGAGGTAAGGGGGGGAGAAATCAGGAATTGGCTCTGGCAGCCTCGCTGTTCCTCAACCCTCTACCTGAGCGAGAACGGCTGGTGCTGGTTTCGCTGGCGAGCGATGGCACAGATGGCCCCACCGACTCAGCGGGCGGTATCGCCGATGGTAGGACTGTCGAGCGAGGGCAACGACTCGGCCTCAGCGCCGCCGATCATCTGGCGAACAATGATAGCTATCCGTACTTACAGGAAGTCGGAGATCTGCTGCTAACCGGCCCCACACGCACCAATGTCAATGATTTGATATTTGTATTTGTTTTTGAGTAATTGCTCAGCCTAGGGTGCAAGCTGAATAGACACATCTTTGACTCTGATTGACAGCCATTATATGTTCTAGATCATAGACACCGTTCGCAATAGGTGCTATTTTGAGAGGTGCAGCAACGATCTCAGAGGTAGGTCTATGCGTTTACAAGCTAAAGTTGCCGTGATTACCGGTTCTGCGCGCGGGATCGGGCAGGCTATTGCCCGGCGATTCGCGCGTGAAGGCGCCAAGGTTGCCGTTGTCGATATCCGTGACAAGGAAGGTGCTACCACCGCCAGGGCGTTGGCTGACGCCGGCCATGATGCATTCTACGTCCACACAGATGTGTCCGATGCTGCTCAGGTCGAGGCGATGGTACGGGCGGTGATGGGGCGTTGGGGTCACATCGATATCCTTGTCAATGTCGCCGGTATCTGCCCCTTCGAGACTTTCCTGGATATGCCGGAAACGCTGTGGGATCAGGTGCTTGATATCAATCTCAAGGGCTATTTTCTGGTGTCGCAGGCGGTTGCCAAGGCAATGGTCGAGCGAGGCACCAAGGGCCGGATCATCGCCGTCAGTTCGATATCAGCCGAGTTTGGCGGCAGCATGCAGGCGCATTATTGTGCTTCCAAGGCGGGTATCAATTTGTTGGTCAAATCAATGGCCATTTCTTTAGGCACACATGGTATCACCGTCAATGCTGTGTTGCCGGGTACTGTCGAAACCGATCTGAATCGTGATTCCCTGGCCGATCCTGAAGTCCGGGATTACTGGGCTGATCGAGCACCACTCGGTGGTGTCGGCCAACCCGAAGACATCGCCGGGCCAGTTCTCTTCTTCGCTACAGAGGATTCCGCCTGGTGCACAGGCAGCCTGCTCGTCGTTGATGGTGGAACATCGGTCAATTTACAGTAAGCGAGACAAACAACTCCCATGCCAACCTACAGCATCAAAGCAATCAAATATTGTGAACAATCAGTTCCCGGCCCGCAGATGTTCTTTCAATCTCGTTGGGGTCAATGGCTCGATGTCGATTTCTACTTCTTTGTGTTGCGTCGGGATGATGGTCAGATCATACTGATCGATACAGGCGTTTGTGATGTGGAGGAGATCCAACCGTTGGTGGTGGCTGGAGCGGGGAAGCGGGGCCGTTTTCGTATGGATATGGCAACGCAGAGCATTCCCCTGCTGTTGCGGCAGGAAGGTGTCGAGCCTGCTGACGTCGCCTATGTGTTGCTGAGCCACTTGCATTATGACCATTGTTCGAATATAAAACTTTTTCCCAACGCGAAGTTTGTTGTGTCGCGCAGGGGCTGGCATCTCACCTTGGACCCACCTCATCCCGCCCTGGTACCCGATATCCTTTTTCCCAGAGACGTCATTGCCTATCTGGCCAACGAGGCCCGCGACCGCTTGATTTTGATCGATGATGAAGCGCCCGCTATTTTGCCCGGCATCGACGCATTCTACGTGGGCGGACACACCATGTGTTGTCAGGCCTTTACCGTTCAGACCAACGAGGGATTGGCTGTCTTTCCCAGCGACACCATTTTTTACTATCAGAACCTGGAATTGAACCATCCCATCGGTCTCGCCGTCGACATCAAACAATGCTACACTGCCATGGAACGCGTACGTTCCCTGGGTGGCATCCTCGTACCACCTCACGATCCCGAGCTTCTAAAACGCTACCCTGACGGTGTAGTGGCCGCCTAAACAAATCCTGGCAGCGACCGCTAACAAGTGTACAATCGATAACCTCATGGACAGCGATTACGAACTCTATTTGCGATTGATCTCGGCCCTGGCAAACGCCATCAATCTACTCTCCGCTGCGATGTTTCTCGCGCGTGTCTATCGGCCGGGATGGGCAAACACGTGGGGTCTGTTGGCCATACTTATGGGCGTTCCGGCCCTTTTGCTCACACTGTACGGAATGAGCATCGATGTGTCCTTTCTGTCCTGGTTGATGCCATTGTTGTATGCTGTGTTTGCCGTGCTGACACTGGTCCTTGATTACATTCTCAAGATCGAATTCCGCAACCCACGCCGCACCGCCATTCTCGCCCCCTTTCTTTTACTCTTCTACATACCTCTCATTGGCATGTGGGGGATGACCTGGGATCTAGGTCTTGGCTACTGGATCATCAATGGCATCACCTACTTCATCATGCTCGGCTCCTCATTCTATGCACTACGCAGAGGCGTAGGGTAAACCGGCCACACGACCAACCGGCCACACGACCAACCGACCACATGACAAGGTGACAAGGTGACAAGGTGACAAGGTGACAGTCTGCTAGCGACCGTACATACATAGAATCCACGACCAACCGACCAACCGGCCAACCACACGACCAACCAACCACACGACCACACGACTAACCGACCAACCACACGACCAACCGACCAACCGACCACGCGACCACCCATGCCTAAACGCCCTTTCCTTTGGATTGATGCCTTCACAGACCGACCTCTTGCTGGAAACCCGTGTGCAGTGGTGTTGGACGCCGATGATTTCGATGTGGCGACCATGCAAGCGATTGCCAAAGAGATGAATCTCTCGGAAACGGCCTTTGTGATGCAGTCGCACGTCGCAGATTTTCGGGCGCGATACTTCACGCCTGCCGAAGAGATCCCGCTGGCGGGGCATCCGACCATTGCTACAGCCTTTGCATTGCTAGAATCAGGCTGGTTGCGGCCCGCTGACGGTGTTACGACCTTTAGCCTCGAGCTGCAGGTGGGACCCATTTCCGTGGATGTGATCGCGAAACAGGGTCGGGTTCAAGCGATCGTCATGAGTCAGAAGAAACCGGAATTCCTGGCGATCTATGATCCGCAGGTCGTCATGCCGATATTTGGGCTGCGAGCGGATGATGTGATGGAGGGGCAGCCGCTACAGACCGTGAGTACCGGCACGCCGCAGTTGATGATCCCGCTGCGCGGTCATGAGGTTCTGCGCCGGCTTCATCTAGATATAGACGGCTACCGTGCTTTTCGCAAGGCGTCTGATTTCTTCAGCCCCCATCTGTTCTGCCTACAAGGCGCTACCGCGGCAGGTGATACCTTCGCTCGCCATGTCGGCGTCCCTCCTGATACTTTCGAAGATCCTTTCACCGGTTCGGCGACCGGCGGCATGGCAGCCTTTCTCTGGCACTATGGCCTGATCCTGAGTCCGACCTTCGTCGCTGAGCAAGGTCATTGGTTGAACCGTCCTGGACGCGCTACTGTCGAAGTTGTCGGCCCCGCCAATGACATAGAATCTGTGAGAGTCGGTGGCGCCGCGGCACTCGTGTTGAAGGGCGAGATAGTCCTCTGAAATGTAACTGCGACCGATTTCCGTTTCATAATCAAAACCAGGAGTAACTATTCATGCCTAAACTCGAAATCGCCCATATCGATGACTGCACGGTTTACAATCTCCCTGGTCGGGATTGGTTCTACTTGTTGGGACCCCAAAACAGTCAGGCCAAGAACCTCGTATTTGGCCTGGCTGATTTTCCCGGAGGCGCCCTGGCAGCCGCCCACGTGCACGAAACCGAAGAGGAGATTATCTATATCTTGGAAGGGGTAGGTGCCTGTATCACCGCCGACGAGGAGAAACGGCTTGAACCCGGCGTTGCCGTTTACATCCCGCCCGGTCTATCCCACCAGATCAGGGCCGATGGCGAACAGACGTTGAGATTGGTGACACTTTTCTCGCCGCCAGTTACACCTGGAGCCTACGATCCTAACCAATGAAGCAAACTCTTGATGGCCGCACCGCCCTGATTTCTGGATCGGCCAGAGGTATCGGTCTCGCCATCAGTCTGGCAATGGCACGGCAAGGTGCAAATGTCGTTTGCATCGATGTCGATGCCCAGGCGCTGGAGCAGTCGACTAGCCAGTACCCTGACCCCGATTCCATTCTAACTCTGACAGCCGACATCACCCGAACGGAGGATGTATTTTCGGCGGTCGATGGCGCCATCCAACGTTTTGGCAATCTGGATATTCTTGTCAACAATGCCGGCATCTGCCCTTTGACTCCGTTCGATGCTATCAGTGAGCGCGAGTGGGATCAGGTTTTGGCTGTGAATCTCAAGGGAGCGTTTCTCCTTGCTCAAGCTTCACTCCCTTATTTACGTGACAGCGGTAGCAGAGGGAGAATTATCAACATCTCTTCGGTTGCCGGCCAGATGGGAGGCGTTCTGGTTGGCGCCCACTATGCCGCATCCAAAGCCGGGCTCATCGGGCTGACGAAATCGCTGGCCAAACTACTGGCAGCCGACGGCGTCACGGTCAATTGTGTCGCTCCCGGCGCCGCCGAAACCGCTCTCACTGCAAACTGGCCCGATGACCTTCGAGCTGATTTGCAGTCACATATCCCCTTAGCCCGTTTCGGGCAGGCCGATGAAATCGCCGCGGCCGCCTGTTTTCTCGCATCCGCCAAAGCAAGTTTCATCACCGGCGCCACCCTCGATATCAACGGCGGACTCTTCATGCGCTAAACCGCGTAATACTGAAGACTGAAGATTCAATACTGAAGATTCAAGATTTAAGACCCGAGTTCCAATCTTCAATCTTCATCTCCAATCTACAACTTTCAACCTTCAACCCTTAATCTTCAATCTTTATCCCCCCCCATGAACCTAAACCGTATCCAACTCGCCGACATGTACCATCGCATGTGGCTGATCCGCTATTTCGATGCCGGCGCGCGCGATCTTTTTATGCAAGATAAGTTGCGGGGCGCCACGCATACGTATACCGGCCAAGAGGGTGTCGCTGTCGGCGCCTGCATGGCCCTCAATCGTGACGACTACGTCACCAGCACCCACAGAGGGCACGGCCATTGTCTGGCCAAGGGGGGCGATCCTCAGCGGATGATGGCGGAATTGTTGGGTAAAGCCACGGGCTACTGTAAGGGTAAAGGAGGTTCCATGCATATCGCCGATCTGGATATCGGCATTCTTGGGGCCAACGGCATTGTTGGTGGCGGTATCGGCGTTGCTACTGGCGCCGCTTATTCGGCCGATGCGCGTGGTTCCGGCCAGGTCGCTATCTGTTTTATCGGAGATGGGGCCAGCAATCAAGGCGTGCTCATGGAAGCGGGGAACATGGCGGCGTTGTGGAAACTGCCCGTCATTTATCTTTGCGAGCAGAATCAGTATGCCGAATTCAGCCCCAGCCGCCCTTTTATCGCTGTAAATGAACTTCAGGACAAAGCCGCAGGTTTCGGCATGCCCGGCCTCACCGTGGATGGCAATGACGTATTGGCCGTTTACGAGATAACCCAACAGGTGGTGGAGCGAGCACGAAGCGGTGGGGGCCCCACATTTCTTGTTGCCAAGACCTACCGCATCGAAGGGCACACGGTGGGTGATCCACTCACGTATCGGCCCAAAGGGGAAGCGGATCTATGGAAATCACCTGAGCGAGATCCCATCAGCAGGTTCGGTCGACTCTTGGTAGACGAATTCGACTTCTCCGATGAACAGCTAGATGGTCTACAGCAACATGCCCGCAAGGACACGGACGCCGCCATCGCCTTCGGCATGGAAAGCCCCGAACCGGAACCAGCCGATCTGTGGGAAGATGTCTATAAATGAGCCCATAGGACATTGATAGCAAGGCTGTGCATCAGACCAACGAGAAATGCCCACGGATGAACAAGAAATGCTCACGGATGAACACGGAAAAAACGGATAAAACCAAAACGACTTTTGTCTCTCAACCATTCTAGCCCCTATGACATTGCATCAAACATAACCTAGACAGAACTCTTTCACGCACCACGCAACACGAACCCTCATGGCCACACGCCAACTCCCATACCGCCAAGCCCTCAACGAAGCCCTACACGAAGAAATGGCCCGCGATCCCGCTGTCTGCATCATGGGCGAGGATGTGGGGCGCTATGGTGGGGTGCTGCAAGTGTCTCGTGGCCTGTACGACAAATATGGTGAAAAGCGGGTACGTGATACGCCCATTTCCGAGGCCGGATTCGTTGGCCTGGCTGTGGGCGCCGCCATGACCGGATTGAGACCTGTGGCCGAGATCATGTACATTGATTTCAGCGCCCTAGTCATGGACCAGATCGTCAATCAGGCGGCCAAAGCTCGTTACATGTTTGGCGGCAAGGCGAATGTGCCCATGGTCATGCGCACTCAGGGCGGCGGTGGCCGTGGCAATGCCGCGCAGCATTCTCAGAGTTTGGAGATGTGGTATGTGCATGTACCCGGCCTGATTGTGATCCAGCCCGCCACGCCGTACGATGCCAAAGGTCTGCTCAAGGCGGCGATCCGCAATGACAACCCCGTCATCTTTATCGAGCACAAACTGCTCTACAACACCTCGGGACCCGTACCCGATGAGCCATACATCCTCCCCATAGGCGTTGCCGACATCAAACGGCCCGGTGAAGATGTCACCATTGTCGCCACGTCACGAATGGTTTATTTTGCGCTACAAGCTGCCGACCTTCTGGCTGATCAGGGTATCGAAGCAGAGGTGATCGACCCCCGCACGCTCAAGCCCCTTGATCTCGATACCATTATCACTTCGGTCGAGAAAACCGGCCGGATTGTGGTTGTCAATGAGGGCGTGCTGACCGGTGGTTTCACGGCAGAAGTGGCAGCAAGAGTGCAGCGCATGGCCTTCGATTGGCTGGATGCGCCGGTGATGCAGGTGGCAACCGAAGATGTTCCACTGCCCTACAATGGCGGACTGGAGTTGGCGGCCATCCCCAGTGTGCAGAAAATCGTCGACGCCGCACTAGAAGCACTGTATTGGGAGGGCTGAAATGGCGACAGATTTTTATATGCCCAAATTGGGTCTGACCATGGAAGCGGGGACGGTGATTAGTTGGCTGGTGGGCGAGGGAGAAGAGGTCGAGCCAGGTCAACCAATTCTAGAGGTCGAGACTGATAAGGTAGTGGTCGAGGTAGAAGCACCCGCCGGCGGGATTATGGGACCCTTATGGGTTGTACAAGGTCAGGAAGTACCCATTGGTACCTTGCTTTCCGTTATCCATGCGCAAGGTGAGAGTATTGTGGATGCTCCTCCCACAGCCCCTGGCCCCTCTCCAATTTCTAAGCCTGACCTGGCAACCGTTCGACATCCGATACCCGCCAAACCTGCTAGCAAGAACGCTACTGCTGTTAGAAAACGTGAGCGACCACGCCATCGGCCTTCGTCTGCCATAAACAGCGGTAACAGGATGTTTTCTTCTCCACGAGCACGCAAACGCGCCCGGGAAGCGGGTTTGGAGTGGCGCAAGATCTCCGGCACAGGGCCACGAGGTCGTGTGGTAGAACGAGATGTCCTGCGTGCTGTAGAGTCCGGCCGTTTCGCCGCCGCATTGCCAGCGATAGATTCAGCGAACAAAGACCTTGTAAAACAAGATGTGTCAAGCGCTTTCAGCGTATCGAAGGCGAACGTCGATCTGACACAGTTGATCGGGGCACATCAGCTGGTTGCCCACAGACTCGATGCCCGGGCAGGTGAGACTTTGGCACTTGAGGATTGGCTTGTCAAACTCACCGCAGTTGCACTTACGGCCCAAAACTTAAGCTTCAGGATCGGTCTGGCCCTACCTCCGGCGGGGGACGTCGTCATATCGCTGCCTATCGACACGCATAGATTGTCCCTATCTGATCTAGCGAAAGAACGACAGTATGCGCTGGCAACGTTGTCTGAAGAAACGATGGTGGATGAGGGTGACGATGGTGCGGAAGTCCTCATCTTCAGAGCCAATGAAACGCGTTTCGACTCGATGTCGATTCCCCCCTCTCCCCCGCAGATCGCAACGCTAGCACTTGGCAACATAGATGGCCACAGGCAAGCGACGCTAACTTTTACAAGCGATCCATCTGCGCTGCCTTGGCCTGTGGCCACCCAATTGTTGAATCAGATTATCTTTTTAATCGAAGAACCCCTGGCGTTGCTGTTCTAAGACATTAGCCGGCGATTGAAAGCACAAGCGAGAAGAAGCCAATCCACAGGATATTGAGCACGATCCCCAAGATCGCTAATGGAGTTGAGCGTTCTTGGTTGATGACGGCGATGATCCCGCTTAAGAAGCCCAGCAATGCCGGAAGGATCAGCGTGATTACTCCAATCCAGCGCTGTGCGGACGAGGGTAGCCCAGCGAGCGAAGCGTCCAAAAAAAACGATGTTACCAGAAGGAAACCGAGCGCCAGAGCCAGTAAAGCAAACGAGGCTAGTGTGTATCGCGTCATGGTTTACCGCTGCATTCCTGTCGCCAGACGGAACTCTAATGGCCACCACTTGGCTGTCCGCACAATTTCGTGTACGAGCCCTTATTTTTGCTCAGCAAGTAGTAAATTGAGTCGACGGTAGGTCCCTCAGCTTTGACGACAACCACTGCACCGCCGCGTTGAATACCATGAACATATAGGCGCGTGTCACATTCACAGTCACTGTAACCGATGAAAATGCCGAGGAACGCACCCACAATTGCGCCCGTTAGACCAAACAATGCGACGAGTACAAGAGATTGTTGAAGCACGGCCAGCCCCATACGGAGATTGTCAACCCCCGCCATGAAACCAGCAAATCCGAAGACGAAGGCGCCTAATACAGTGGCTACTCCGATCAGCTTCCAGTTCAAAGAGCCAAATCTGGTCTCATCCAGGCATGTGCCTAACGCCTCGGCATCCACAATGACCCGGGCTACATCTGGCGTGAGACCGGCCGCCTGCAAGGAATCCAAGGCACGTTCCGCCTCGTTGTTCGATTGAAATAGAGCGCCTATAGTTGTCATAATATCTCCTTTTCAAGATCCTGAACTGGCGGTGTGTATAAAAAAATGACAGCGTACTCCTGCGTGGTGCTATAACGCCCGCATAGTACCTGGAACCTTACTCGTTCGTCAAACGTTGCCGTTCGCACGGAGCAGCCCCTGTGGGTCGATGCTTGTGGCGCTTGTTGTCACAACCGATTTGCGAATTCTAGGCAGGCGAGGAACAATAGAGCAACTGACGGTCTTCTGCAAAGAGAGCGATGTAAAAACCCTCCCCTGATGAGGTTTTAACCATGAACGCCCTGTATCGAATCTCTACCATCGTGCTCGCCCTGGCATTTGTGTTGCTCTCGGGCTGTGCAAACTCTTCAGTCAACCCCACCCCAGTGCCCAAGCCTGAAACGGACGTAGGTCTGGCCAATCCCTCGGCTGTGTATTGTGAAGAACAAGGATTTACCTATGAAATCCGAGACGATACATCCGGCAACCAGTATGGCGTCTGCCTCTTTAGCGATGGTCAAGAATGTGACGGTTGGGCCTTTTTCCGGGGCGAATGCGGCCTGGTAGAGCAACCGACATCGGAAACATCACCGACAGCGGAACTACAATCAGAATCGGATGAGGTTACACCTGAGGCATCTGTTGAATCGCCTGCGGAAACTGCGGACGTTAGCGAAGACCCAGAAGAGGCTGTAGAGGATGAGGAACTGCCAGCGGTCGCTGAACTGCCAGCGGTCGCTGAACTTCCGCTGGTCGGGAAGAAGTGGAAACCCTATCGCAACAACGTATTTGGGTATCGGCTGACCCTTCCCCCGCAAGCGGAAACGACCGGGTTCGCAGTGGAGATTGTGCCCGGTGATGAAGTGCCCGCAGACAGATCGGCAGACCAGTACTACACCAGTCTGCGCAAGAAATATGGCAATAAATTGTGTGTCTTGATCGAACTCGGTTCAGGCTACATCGCCATTTCGGGACCACCCAACACTGGCGAGAAGTACACAGTTTGTGGTCGACCTGATGCAGAGCTGTTACCGCTGGCGGGCTTGGTGGAGTTCGTACAAGTCGGTGATGTCGTCTACCAGGCTCGGGGCTCAAAACCGGACGCAGAGAACATGTCGCTGGCCACACAGGCGGAGGTCTTTTGGATAGAGTTCGAGGATGGTACCGTGATCGAGTTCGGTACAAGGGAGGGGGCGACGGCTGCGTACGAAGCCTATTTACAGAACGTCAAGCCCACCTTGCTTCGTATGCTGACAACGTACAAATAGAAAAATAAAATCGTCCACGTTCCCGCCATATTTTGCGAATTACCTATTGACAATTGACGTAAAAGCTACTACTATTAAATCAATATACTTTAACGTTTAAGTATATTGATAAACCCATTGCTCCCTGTCTAATTCCATCTGCTCCTCTCGTACATCTGCAAAGCGAAGAGTGGAGTGTCTCAGTCGGGCATCGTGTTTCATGCAAAATCACGAATTGCCAACCGCAGAGATCGCTGAACTCCTAGACCGTGACACGGCAGAGGTGGAGGCTATTATCCGGGCCTGGGTAACTGATCGCGAACAGCGCCAGCGTTCGCTCGTGCCTGATCTGAGATTGTTGGCCAATCTCTCCGGACTATCTACCGCTTCCGTTTCCAATTATTTGCGGCACAAACAGGGTAGTGTTTCTCGCCATAATGCACAGCGCTTGGCCAGCCTGATCGATCAGGTTGGTTATGTACCCAGCAGCGCCGCCCAAAGCCTGCGAGGGCGTGAGACCAACGCAATCGGTGTCGGGGTGCCTTTAACCAGTGTCAGTCCGGAGTTCTACTTACAGATTCTGGGTGGGATAAAACAGGAAGCAGATCTGCTGGGCTATCAACCTTTCATATTCGATGTAACGACCGAAGCTGCCCGAGAAGAGTTTTTTGGCGATATGCCCTTTCTCGGTATTGTGGATGGCTTGATTGCGGTGGGCTTATACATAGAGGAATCTCGCTTGCGCATTCTCAATCGCCACAACATCCCGGTCGTGGCCGTTAATAATCGCCTGCTTCACCCACCTGTGATCGCCAATGTCCTGCCTACCGACGAATACGCTTTAAGGCAATTGATTGATCAGCATTTGATCAAACATCATGGTTATCGGCGTCTGGCGCTGGTAACGTTAGGGACCTCCAATCCCTTAAAAATGGGCGAATCCGATCTTAACGATTGGAGTAGGATCGGCAGGATCAATGCTTATAAACAAGCGTTAAGCGCCAACGAAATTGATTTTGATCCCGGACTGGTATTTGAAGTCAATGAGCATTCATATTCGGAAGGATATCGTGTATTTGAAAGCATTTCCGCACTCTGTTGTACTGATGCTGCCGAGGATCAGATTGAAGTTGTTGTCTGTACATCGGATGCTTTGGCCGCCGGTATTCTCACCGCCGCTCGTCGCCAAAATCTAACCATTCCCGTTACCGGCTTTGATAACTTACCACTTGCCGAGCTACTCGATATCACCACAGTTGATCAGCGAGCGTCCGAGATCGGACGTGTCGCCTTCAGACAAATATGCAACGCCCTCTCCTACCACCGGCGCAAAGGACACTTTCCCGTCCTGGAGGAGCAGGAACTGGCCATGCATGCAGTGATTCGAAGCTCGTGTGGCTGTTTACCCCAGACCACGGCGATATGACGCCTGGCCTCACCACGACGTTCAACTGATTCTCAATCGTGAACCAACCCCCGCCCTCTGATTCAAGATTCGCCGTTTACCTCATACCACCGTACCCCGTGGCCAGAGTGGTCGCCGAGGTGCATACAGTCCTACGTAAACAATTTGGTTTCATTGCCGCCGACCAGTTCCAGGTACATGCTACTCTCAAGGGCTTTTTCAAGCGAATAGATGGCCCTTTGGCGCCGATGGTAGAGCACCTGGATAACGTTTTTGCAACAACACAACCCTTTGCCGTCCACTTCTGCGGCTATCACATCAACGAGGGCGGCATTGGTCTGGATGTGTCACGTCGCCATGGTCAGAAGAACGCCGAATTGTTTGACATTCGAGAGCGTATCGTACAAGCTGTGCTCCCCAGCATCGCCCCTGACTGTGATTTCGTCGAGAAGGATCTGGCGCCCCCATTCAAGGCACATATCACCCTGGCCTTCAGGGATATCTCTGCGGCGATGCACGCCGATGTCTTGGACTATTTAGCAGAAGTTGCTTTGCCAACCCAGCCCTTTTTTGCAACAAGATTCCATCTCTTGGAGTTTTTTAGCCATGAATGGTCTGCAGACTGGGAACAAACCCTGACCTGGCGCATTCACAAGACATGGCGTCTGTCGGCGGCCTGATCGAACCATGGCCGGCGATGGCAACAAAGCCGATTTTACACAACGTAGACTACGTGCTTGGAGGTTAGAACATTGTCACGAGTAGGAAGAAATTTATTGTTAGATGATCTACAAGGATCGATGAGGTCCAATTTATCATAGGTAGCCAGCGCAGTGCTGTCAGCAACCAAGGCGTTCTGGCAATCACTTCGCTTCAAGTTCACCCCTATCTCTTACTCTTTTCAGGAGGACAACATGAAACGCTTAGTTCCAGTCTTATTATTCGTGATGATCGGCGTGCTTATCGCCGGTTGTGGCGCCCCGGTCACCGTCGAGGTGCCGGTCGAGGTCACCGTTGAAGTCGAGAAAGAAGTGCCGGTCGAAGTCATCGTCGAGAAAGAAGTGCCGGTCGAGGTCATCGTCGAGAAAGAAGTGACGGTCGAAGTCGAGACACTAGTCGAAGTTCCTGCCGAATCCAAGACCCTTGTCTTCACCTCACGCCTGTTCAGCCCGCCCCGCGAGCAGGAGTTCTTCATCAACGAGATCATCAAGCCCTTCGAAGAAGAACATGGCGCCACCGTCAACTTCCAGATCTTGGATGATACGAACATGCTAGACCGGGCAATGGTCCAGCAGGAGACCAACCACGTTACCACCGATATCGTTGTCATCCACAACAGCCGTATGCCTGAATGGATCGAACCCGAATTGGTGGAAGATCTAACTGATCTCGTTGCCAGTTGGGAAGACCGCACCTTTATGGAGACCTTCAATCAGGATACCACCAAGGACGGCCGTCAGTACTTCCTGCCGGTCGGCGCAGATGTCTATCTTTTGCTGGCGAACAACCAAGCATTACCTTACCTGCCAGAAGGGGCTGACGTCGACGCCATGACCTGGGAACAGTATGCCGACTGGGCCATTGCCATCGCCGAAGGTGAAGGCGAGGGCAAGGTTTGCATCACAGGCATCCCCTCCAAGTCCTGGATCTACCAGTACGGCGGCGAGGCACTTTCCTACGGCGCCGGTTTCCCCGACGCCAATTCAGAAGCAGCGATGGCGGCCTGGGATGTCTGGGATGACATCGGCGTGGCCGGCGGCTTCATCCCCGGCGTGCTGAATGTAGAAAACTGCGTCGATCCCATGATGCGTGAAGAGTCGTGGCTGACGGTCTTCCACAATGCCCGCGCAGGCCAGGTTTATGCCTCGAATGAGACTCAGTACACCTTGGGTCCGGCGCCAGCAGGCCCGGCCGGCATCGGTACTATTGCCGGCGTGAGCGGTTATGCCATAACCAAAGGATCTTCCAACTACGACCTGGCAGTTTCCTTCCTCGAGTACCTGACCCGCCCTGACGTCCAGGTTGAACTGGCAAAAGGTACCGGTGGCTTCATCCCGCCAGTTCAGGAAGCGATCGACTTCCTGGGCGAAGACCCCACTGACGAAGTGATCAAGAAAGCGATCCTCGTGCTGGAAAATGGTATTGCCTCTGGCGTACCTGCCGGCAACTACCAGGATTGGGGCGCTGTCAAGGCGTGTCTGGATGATCTCTTCGAAGATACCCTCCTAGTAGGCGAGGAAGTATCGCAAGAGCGAGCCGATGCGGCTCAGGCTTGCATCGACGGTCTGCTCAAGTAGCATTCTGTGTATCAGTCGGTTTCCCCGGGGGCCATTCGTGGTCCTCGGGGGAATGTTGATTGGTTTGTAACACAGATGCATTTTCGATAGGTAGGGGCGCACCCTTGCGGTCGCCCAACGGGCAGTCGCCCAACCGGCGGTCACCTAGCGGGCGATCATCCAACGGGCGGGCGCAAGGCCACGCCCCTACCTGTTGAACCATTTATGCAACGGCTGAGGTTCCCTTATGGTCGATACAAGAACCTTGCGACATTATCGTAAATCGGCAGCGCCCTATCTGCTGATCTTACCGGTTATCCTGTATTACGCGATTTTCTGGCTGCGCCCTGTTATCGAGTTGGTGACCGGCAGTTTCACCAGTGAACAGGGCAATTTCACTTTGGCGAACTTCGGATTGGTGGTCAACGATCCTCTGTTCTGGCCGGCTGTATTCAATACGACAGTCATTGTCGTTCTCTCGGTGACGCTCGAATTTGTTTTGGCCCTTCTCTTAGCATTTCTTATCAATGCCAAGTTTCCCGGCGCCAGCGCCTTTCTGTTCGTTGCCATGATCCCAATGGCCTTGCCCGCTGTAGCGATTGGGGCCATGTGGCAGACCGGGCTCACCGCCCACGGTTGGGTGAATTCATTGCTCTTTTATCTAGGATTTCTGGAAGAAGGTGAGAAAATCTACTGGCTGACCACTTCGACCGCCAAAAATCTTATTCTGATCATTCTTGTAGATGCCTGGACGGTCATTCCCTCCGTGATGATCATCCTTTTGGCCGGATTGCAGAATCTATCTGAAGATGTGAAAGAAGCGGGGTACGTGTTTGGGGGGGGATGGGTTCATGTCATGCGCAAGATCACGCTACCATTATTGCGGCCAACCATTACAACCGCTGTGATTCTGCGCCTGATCTCGGCCATTCAGATCTGGCTCATCATCGTCGTATTGTTTGGATTCAGCCGCCTGCCGGTGCTTGTGGAGCGCGTTGTCTATTACTCGGAAGAGGTGGATAATCTCTACGTCGCCTATCGAATGGCGGCGGCTTATACGATCATCGTGACTCTGGTGGTGTCTGCGGCAGCCGTGGTGTTCCTTCAGGTGTCAGGCGCCTTCAAACGAAACCCGGAGGATATCAAATGAGCGGGAAACGTGGCATCAATGTCAAAAATGCGGCGAGGATGACAACTTTGTACATTGTGGTGGCGGGCATCCTGTTGATCATCCTAACCCCGATCTTCTTTCTTGTTTCTCTCTCATTTCTCTCGACTCGCGAAGCGTATCAATTCCCTTTGCCGTTGTTGCCTGATTTTACGACCGAATTCAAGCTCGAGCGCGGTGAGCGAGGCTATCTGCTCAGCGTTTACGATGATCAAACAGGGGAGTACGAGACCGTACTTGATACTGCCGATGTGGACAAGATCTCGGTCTACATGAGGTCGTTTTTAAATACGCTGATGTCGCCGGAAAAGATTGCTGAGAAGATCGATGAGTTTGAATACAAAGAGGAGGTGGGAGATTTAGAAGTAGGAGAAGCGATCTATTTCACCCATCGCAGAGATATTTTCCAGAATTACAAGGTGTTCTTCAGGGTGACACGTGATGCCGGTCCTGCCCTGCTCAGGAGCCTTCAGATCGCCCTCTTTACCATCATTATCTCACTCTCGATTGGGGGTATGGCGGGTTACGCCTTTGCCAGGTATGGGTTCAGGGGCAAGAATCCGCTCAAGTTCAGTGTTCTCTTTGTACGCATGTTTCCGGCCGTTGCCATCGCCCTGCCCATGGTCGTGATCCTCACCGACATCGGGTTATACGACCAGCCCCTCGGCCTATCGTTGGTCTACTCGGTCGGTTCTATCGGCCTCACCGTCTGGATTACCGCAAGTATTTTTTTGGGAATCCCGGTTGCGCTGGAAGAAGCCGCACAGGTATTTGGCGGCACCAAGCTCAGAGCCTTCTGGCGCATCACCTTACCTTTAGCCTTTCCCGGCCTGGCTGCCAGTGCCATGTACGCATTCCTGGGCGCCTGGAACGAGACCGTATCTGCCATTATCTTGACGCAGTTCCGGCCCACTTTTTCGGTCGTCGTCTACCAGACCCTGATCGGTTCTACCGGCCAGGTGAATCTGGCGGCGGCAGCGGGCATGGCCATGGCGATTCCAGCCGTGATCTTTACCTTTTTCCTTCGCAACTATATCAACCAGATGTGGGGCGGTGTTACTGTCTAACGGAGTTTTGCAATGGCGACATTGAAGCTGATCAACGTCACAAAACAATTCGGCAAGAAAGTCCTCGCTGTCAATGATCTCAGCTTGGAAGTACATGATGGCGAGTTTCTGGTTCTGTTGGGGCCCTCAGGCTGCGGCAAAACCACGGCCATGCGTATGGTCGCGGGCCTGGAAGAGGTCACCGAGGGCGCCATTCTCATCGACGATGTGGATGTCACCGATCTTCCGCCCAGAAAGCGTAACATAAGCATGATCTTTCAGAACTACGCCGTCTGGCCCCATATGACCGTCTTCGAGAACATCGCCTACGCACTCAGGCTCAAGAAGATGGACAAGCAAACGATCGAGAAAACGGTCAACGAAGTTGTGGACATGACCAAGATCGGGGAACTGTTGGAACGCTATCCTTCCCAGCTATCGGGCGGGCAACAGCAACGTGTGGCCGTGGCCAGGGCTATTGCCGTGAAACCCAAGGTGTTTCTTATGGATGAGCCCTTGTCCAATCTCGATGCCAAGCTCAGAGGTACGATGAGGACGGAGTTGAAAGCGATCCATAACCGTACAGAGGCGACGACCGTATTTGTGACGCATGATCAATCCGAAGCGATGAGCATGGCTGATCGGATTGTGATCATGCGCGATGGCGAGATCGTACAGATCGGCTCAACTGACGACGTTTACGATCGCAGCACCAACATCTTTGTTGCCGGATTCATCGGTACGCCGCCCACCAATTTTATCGATGCCGAACTGATTTCAGAGAATGGTGATCTACATCTGACCAATCCACACTTTGACCTTGTTATCGATCAGGAAAAAGCCTCGGCGCTGAAGGAATATGGCAAGCGCAAGGTTGTGATCGGCGTTCGTCCCGAAGATGTGTTGTTGGTGGATGAAGCGCAAGCGCTGTTTTCAGAATCCTGTCTGGTTTCGGAACCTCAAGGCTCTCATCAAGTTGTTGCAATCGAATTCGATGATTCTATTCTGAAATTCGTGGCGCCATCCCAACCTAAAGTGGAGGCGGGCGATACAGTGAATATGGCATTTAATACCGAGCAACTACATTTCTTCGATCCTGATACGGAAGGGCGGATTTAGCGTGAGGTTCGTAGTCGGCAACGTATCTGTCGAAACTATATAACATAGCTGTCGGGATAGTGAGAGACGCCTGCGATGATACGACTGCAACGACTTAGCGACCAACCCATCCTCCGACCCAGGCCCGATAATCCCTGGGAAGCGGCCGCCGTGTTCAACTGTGCAGCCATTGCCGCTAACGGCCTGGTCCATCTCATCTACCGGGCCACCGACATCACTTCAAATGGTGATCAAGGGGAATTTATCAACAATCTCGGTTATGCCGTCAGCGCAGACGGACTCCATTTCAATCGACTGCAACAGCCGATCTTGAAGAATGATGTGGAGCAAGAACTGCGGGGTCCTGAAGATCCCAGGATCGTTGAAATCGACGGTATTTTCTACATGATGTACACGGGATATGGCGGGCGTTTTCCCGGCGACTACCGCATCTGCCTGGCCAGTTCGCAGAATCTGATCGACTGGCGGCGACATGGTGTGGTGCTACATGAGCAGAACAAAGACGCCTCTCTATTCCCCGAACGCATTGCGGGCCGGTATGTCATGTTCCACCGGCGTGATGCCGGCATCTGGTTGGCCTATTCTGACGACCTGCACATGTGGCACGGCCATAGATCGATCATGCAGCCCATCGCCGGCTCCAGATGGGAGAATGAGAAGATCGGCATCGCTGGGCCGCCAATCAAGACAGACGAAGGCTGGCTGCTGATTTACCACGGGGTAAGTGGCCGCAAGCGCTATTGTCTAGGAGCCGCCTTGCTGGATCTGCATGACCCTTCACAAGTCCTGGCCAGACAGGCCGAACCCATTTTAGAACCCGAACTGGAGTGGGAGATCAACGGCTACGTGCCAAATGTAGTGTTTAGTTGCGGACAGGCGATTGTCGATGGCCAACTGTACGTATACTATGGTGGCGCCGATACCGCTATCGGCGTTGCAGCACTTGATCGACATGACATAACGTTTGCATGATGTTCAGCTTGTGGCGGCTGCAAAGCATCGAGCCAAGTCGCAGCCAACAAACTATTCGATAAGGAATCGTCAACATTGTGAATCTATCTCACGACATTCGTTGGACTTCACCTAAATTGCACCAGCGTCTGGATTTGATCCGACCCCTGGTGTATCGACAGCGTGTTCGATTACCCGAATTCCACTATCGCCGTCTGGCGGGGCCGCTGTACGATCCCTTTGCGGAGAGAAGGGTGGAGGAAGATGAGTGGCAGGAAATCGTTTGGGATCAGAATTGGGGCGGGGTGGATCAGAACTTCGTCCTGCGCTCTCATTTTCGCGCTCCCCCCGACTGGGGTGAAAACTCGCACATCGCCCTCTATCTGCCCATTGGCATCGCCAAAGATTTCAGCCACCCCGAGGCACTGATCTACATCGATGGCGAACCGTACGCTGCCTGTGATCGCCATCATCAGGAGATATTGCTTGACAGCCGTTGCTGTGATGGTCAGGAGCATGTGCTCGAACTTCATGGTTGGACAGGGGGCACCGCCGCCTTACGGTTTGACTATACCGGCGAACCGCAACAGACAGCGCCCGTCCCCCTGGTGATGCGCCCATGTCAGCTCGTTTGTATCGACCAACCGACGCGAGAGTTTAGTGCCCTCGCCCGAGTGGCGCTGGCTGTAGCAGACGCCATTTCGGAACAGAACCCGACGCGAGCCCATATTCTCAACTCGCTCGACCAGGCTTTCAAAGTGTTGGATACGCGAGAACCGTTTGGCGATCCCTTCTATGAGAGCGTGCCCGCAGCAATGGCCGTGCTAAAACAGGGGCTGGGCCGGTGCGGGCCACCCCTAGATGTAGATGTCACTGCCGTAGGCCACGCCCATATCGACGTCGCCTGGCTGTGGACGTTGGGCCAGACCCGTCGTAAGGCAGGTCGCACATTTCACACCACCTTGCGGCTCATGGAGCAGTATCCAGGCTATCGCTTTGTGCAGAGCCAACCGCAGCTCTACGACTATTTGCGCCAGGATTATCCGGCGCTGTTCGATGACATCAAGGAGCGAGTGAGCGAGGGGCAGTGGGAGGTGATAGGTGGGATGTGGGTTGAGGCCGATTGCAACTTGTCTTGTGGCGAGTCCTTGGCACGGCAGTTCCTACTCGGTCGCACCTTTTTCCGCCAGCATTTTGGAGAGGGAGCGGAATCTCCGGTGCTATGGTTGCCAGATGTTTTCGGCTATGCCTGGAATCTCCCACAGCTGATCAAGGAAGCGGGTCTTGAATACTTTTTTACCATCAAGATCGGTTGGAGCCAATATAATCGTTTGCCTTACGACTCATTTTGGTGGCAGGGGCTTGATGGCACGCGCGTGCTCACCCATTTCAGTCCCACCAAAGACAGCGATAGCGCTTTCGCCAGCACCTATAACGCCGAAGCAACGCCCGAACAGGTTCTAAGCACCTGGACGAACTTCCAGCAAAAAGATGCGGGCACACCGGGGACAACACCTCCCCTGCTTATGGTCTATGGACATGGCGACGGCGGTGGCGGGCCGACAGGCGAGATGTTGGAAAATATCGAGCAACTAAACAACTTTCCCGGCGCCCCACGCACACATTTCGGCACGGTGGCGGAGTTCTTCGAAAGGCTGGAGCAAGAGGCCGGCGACCGTCTACCAACCTGGAATGGCGAACTCTACCTAGAATATCATCGGGGCACGTACACGACCCAGGCCCGGAACAAACGCGCCAACCGCAAGTGTGAGTTCCTCCTGCACGACGCCGAGTTTCTGGCAAGCTATGCTGCTTGGATCAGTCGTCAGAGGTCGGAGGTCGGAGGTCAGAGGTCGGAGGTCAGGGGTCAGAGGTCGGAGGTCGGAGGTCAGGCGTCCGATCATGAAGCGCACAACGCAACACGCAGCCTTGTCCTGAGCGAAGCCGAAGGGACGCAACACGCAACACGCCCCTACCTCTATCCGGCCGAAACACTCCACCACGCCTGGCAACTCCTCTGTCTCAACCAGTTCCACGACATCATTCCCGGCAGCAGTATCGGCGCTGTGTATGTGGAATCTCTTGCACAATATGATGAGATAACAGCGCTTGCGGAAGGGGTCAAAGGGGATGCCCTGCAAGTTATTGCCAGATCATGTGGATCAAATCTGGTGGTCGTCAATTCCACCTCTTTTACTCGCCACGACCTGGCCTTCTGGCCCGACCCGATAGATGTGCCCAAACGGTTACAGCGAGTGGATGGTGGGGGAATAAGAGTACAAGAAGTGGATGGCGGGGTTTTGCTCGATATCGGCGATCTCGCACCCTACAGTGCCCTCGCGCTCGTTCCGGCAACCGCATCGAACGTGTTGGATGATAAACCTTTGTCAGGCACACTTCATGTGTCCTCTCAGCGACTGGAAAATGAATTCCTCAGGGTAGATTTCGATGAGACTGGGGACATTACCGCTCTCTTCGATAAAGAAAATGGCCGAGAGTTGATCCCGAGCGGCCATGTCGTAAATCAATTTCAGCTCTTCGAAGACAGGCCGAAAACGCCAGATGCCTGGGAGATTGACATCTATTATGATGACGTCATGTGGCTGGCAGAGCGAGAAGAGTCGGTTCGGGTGCTAGAAAATGGGCCGCTTCGTGGGGCGTTGCAAGTGCGCCGGCGTATCGGCAACAGTGTTATCACACAGCGTATTTCCCTGGCGCACAACAGCCGCCGCATCGATTTCGAGACCCTGGTAGACTGGCAAGAAAGACACATGATGTTGAAAGTCGCATTTCCTGTCGACGTGTTGTCACCGCTGGCGACATATGAAATCCAATGGGGCAATGTCGAGCGTCCTACACATCGAAATACCAGTTGGGATTGGGCTCGTTTCGAGACATGCGCCCAAAAATGGGCCGACTTGAGCGAGGGAGGCTATGGTGTAAGCCTGCTCAACGACTGCAAATATGGCTACGATATCCACGAAAACGTTATGCGCCTCACCTTGTTGCGCAGTCCGACCGATCCCGATCCGAACGCCGATCGTGGTGAACACCAGTTCACTTACAGCTTGTTTCCGCATGCCGGCAGTTGGGATGAACTGACAGTCTCGGAAGCCTACGCCTTGAATGATCCGCTCATTGTATGGGAGTATCTGGGGCAAGCGCTTGGGAGGACTGACTCAACAGTACCGTCGTCTTCATTTGTTTCAGTCGATCAAGCCAACGTGATCATCGAAACTATCAAGCAGGCGGAAGATGGCGAAGGGCTTATCTTGCGGGTGTATGAGTGCCGCCGGAAACGCTGTGATTTCACTTTGACAACGGCATTTCCGCTAGCGTCTGCCTGGCGTACCAATCTCTTGGAAGAAAACCAAGAGGAATTGGCCCATACCGACAACTCCCTCTCCATTCCCATTAAACCCTACCAGATTCTGACTCTACGGCTCCTGCCCGATAACTTAACCAACGATTAAAGATCACCACGTGAAACGCAGATCAACCTTCAACCTTCAACCTTCAACCTTCAGTTTTCAATCTTAAGTACGAGGCTCACATGAACATAGGCATCATCCATTATCAGGTCGGCCACACAGATGGCGTCTCGCTGGAAATCGATAAGTGGAAGCTTGTCTTAGAGGAGATGGGCCATACCGTGCATCTCTGCGCCGGCGATCTTGGCACTGTGGAGGGCACCTTAATCGAAGAGATGTATCATCATCGCCAGGATGCCAAACGGCTCAATTACAATACATTCAAAGCGTTAGGCGATTATCCTGATGAAGCGGCTTATCGTGCGGAGTTGTATGGCCTGGCCGATCAGATCGAGGTCAAACTACGTGGCTTTGTGCAGGAGAAGGAGATCGATTTTCTGATCCCGCAAAATGTCTGGTCTGTGGCGGCGAGCCCTTCCGTGGCAATCGCCGTCACCCGGGTGATGCGCGATCTACAGTTACCGGCATTAGCCCACAATCATGATTTCTATTGGGAGCGCACCAATGGTGTGGCGCTGACATGTGCCACCGCCATCGAGCTTGCCGACAAATACCTGCCGCCACGGGATGCGCTGGCACGGCACGTTGTGATCAACAGCCTGGGCCAACGAGAATTGTACGAGCACAAAGGAATCGAATCCACCGTCGTTCCCAATATCTTCGATTTCGATGAAGCGCCCTGGATCGCCGATGACTACAATCGAGACTTTCGCGAGTGTATTGGCCTGGCCGAGAATGATGTCATGATCCTTCAAGCTACCCGTATCGTCAGCCGTAAAGGTATCGAATTGGCGGTGGATTTCGTCAGGGCGCTGGATAGTCCAGCACGGCGAGCGCTATTGAGCGAGCAAGGTCTTTATGATGGCCGCCCCTTTGATGAAAATAGCCGGATCGTGTTTGTGCTGGCCGGCTATGCCCGGGATGATGTCGGTGGTGGCTACGTCGGCAAACTAAAACGGAAGATCGAGGATTCGGGGATCGATGCTTTGTTTATCGAAGATGTGGTCGGTGGCAGGCGGCAAACACGCCAGGGCAAGAAAGTGTATTCGCTCTGGGACACCTATGTTTTCGCCGACTTCGTTACCTATCCCAGTTTATGGGAAGGTTGGGGAAATCAGTTATTGGAGGCACTGCGCGCCAGGCTTCCCATCATGTTGTTCGAGTACCCTGTGTATGTGGCAGACATCAAGGACAAGGGCTTCAACGCCGTCTCGCTCGGGCCTGAGGTGCGGGCATTTGATGAGATGGGATTGGCGCAGGTTTCACCTGAGATCATCGAAGCGGCTGCGAATCAGGCTGTAGCTTTGCTAACCAACCCGGACTTGCGCCAGCAGATGGTCGAGCGAAACTATAAGCTCGGGCAACAGCACTACTCGTTGCAGTCATTGCGCGGGTATTTGGCGCCGTTGATACCAGCATCGTGATCTGTGTGGTTGATTTTGAGCGAGCTATCGTTTTGGTAGGACTACACTTGAACTGGGTCAGCGAAAATAACTCTGTTTGAAAGCAATCAGTCCATAGAAACCCTTTAGTTGAAGCCTATAATTAGCCTGAAACCCAGGTGTTTTCTGAGCGACATGCTGAAAATCGTCGTAAAAA
>JAAENG010000003.1 GCA_024224665.1 Chloroflexota bacterium
GGCCGTTCGAACCTGAAGATGCTGGTGGGGGGCGAGGCGCTAGACGCGCAGCTGGCGCGTGAACTCCTCGAACGTGGCGGCGCGTTGTGGAACCTCTACGGCCCCACGGAAACCACCGTCTGGTCCACCGCTTGCCAGATTCCACGTGACTTCGAGAAGATCACCATCGGTCGTCCCATCGGCAATACGCAGATCTACATTCTGGACGAGCGGATGGAACCGGTGCCCGTGGGAGTGCGTGGCGATTTGTACATCGGCGGCGATGGCGTTTGATTTCGCTGTATCCGCCGTGTTGTCGGATGTGCTGGAGCCTGCTGCTGCACCACAGGCTGAGAGAAATATCGTAAATAAAAGTATCCATAGGGTACGGCGCATTTTGCTACTCCTGGGGTCTCGAAATCGCATGAGTTAATTTTCTGTATAACCGATGGAGTCAATTGTCATTGTCTTACGAGCATATCAGCGCTATACGAAAACATGGAATCCTCACTATGTGCCCTACCCCTCTCCCCTTTCCAGGCCAAAAACGAACCACCAAACCCACCACCACCTACCTGGCCCACTCCATAATGTCGAGCCTCCCCGACCGGTTCGACCGTTGTACGCCGCCAAATGTGGGTTAGGACTGATACACCAGCGTATCGGGATTGAACGCGGCCCACGAGAACCAGAAATGGTTGATGTTAATGACCGGCTCCAGTTGGCATCCCGCCAGATCGCCTTTCACGGCCTGATCCAAGATGTTCTACTCACTGCCGGTTTGCTGCCTTCGACGAGATCGCTGACAATCGACGACGACACACCGTTCACCCCAGGCTTCGGGGCCCATCCACTGTTGCATCTGACCAAGCCACCCATCATTGGGGTTGCTGTTGTCGGGGCCTTGCGCCAGGGCTGCGCCGGCGAAGACTACCAGCGAGAGTACGAAGAGAGAGGTGATGGCCAGTACTTTTTTCGTTTCATTTTGGGTTTCTCCATGTGTTGGGGTGAAGTGAAGTGTGAGGTTTCGTTGGTGTCGCCAGCATACAAGGTTGGGGTGAGGGAAGAGGTCGAAGTGGGCGACTGACCAAACCATACGTATAGTGTATGCTTGAACTGTCCATCACGCTGCTGATGCTCACCGGCATTCCCCTGGCCTACATCCTCATCGGTCTGCGGCGTGGCTGGGTCAGCGACCTGGGACTCACACATCGCGAGGAGCAGCCTCGCTTCATTCTCGTTAGCCTGAGCAGTGACCTGCTGGCCCTGACGATCCTTTGGCTGGGCGGCGCCCCCCGCATGATCTGGACTCTGGCGCTGGTCTACGCCTGCCTGGGCGTCACCACGTTCACCATCTCCAACTTTTGGAAGATCAACCTGCACATGGTGACGGTGAGCGCTTTTTCGACATTTCTGTTCTATGTGTTTGGCCCCGCGGCCTGGTGGACGTTTTTGAGCCTGCCGCTGGTGGCCTGGGCGCGACTGCGCCGCAAAAAACACTCGCCCGCGCGATTGCTGGCGGGGGCGGTGTTGGGGGCAGCGATTACGTGGGGTGTGATGCGGATGGTATGGGGATGATGAGCAGGAATGGTAGACGAGTAGGATATCCTATTCATCGCAAGGGATGAGGGACAGCGCCCTCTTATGTCCGCGCACAGTCGCCACCTCGCCCCACTCCTCAACGCTCGCGGCCATTCGCCTCGGGTGTTTTCTTCTTGGGGAGAGGCGCCGGTTGTAAAGCCTTTGCGATGGGTTTGGTTTCGAATCGCCAATCGGATACAATCAGGAGAGGGTGCTTTTGGCGCCCGTGCAGCGTCTATCCCCTGCCACTGAAGCAGCAGCGGCATTGCACCTGACTAAGTGTTCCAGTTCAGGGCATTGGTCAGGGCTGCTTGAGTGGCGAACAATGCTTACTGGTGAGTCGGCCGATAAATATGAACAACTTCCAAGAGAAAGCCAACCTGATTTGGAACATAGCTGACCTATTGCGTGGGGATTATAAACCTCGTGAATACGTAGATGCGATTCTGCCCATGACGGTTTTTCGTCGTCTGGATCAGGCTGTGGAAGATAATCGTCAAGCTGTGTGGGATGACCACAAGCGCTATCGCGGCGAATTGAAGAATCTCGACGGGTTTTTGCAACGGAAGTATGGCCGGGTCTACAACACATCACCCTACAACTGGCACAAGCTCATGGAGGCGCCCGACGACCTTGCCCAGAACTTGGTCACCTACTTGAATGGTTTCAGCCCTGATGTACAGGATATTGTAGAGAAATTTGATTTTCGGCGTCAGATCAGTCGGTTGCAAGCTGCACGTCTGATCTATCCCATCCTGGACGAGTTCAACAAAGTTGACCTGCATCCCGATCGGGTGAAAAACCGGGAGATGGGATTGATCTTCGAGAACTTGATCCGCCGCTTTAGCGAGCAATACAACGAGACAGCCGGCGAGCACTTTACGCCCAGAGAAGTGATCCGCTTGATGGTGCACCTGCTATTTGCCGAACAGCAGCAACGTTTGGCCGACCCCAGCGTCATCCTAAAGATCTATGATCCCGCTTGCGGCACCGGTGGCATGTTAACCGAAGCCAAGAGCCACCTGGAGAATGAGCTAAGAGAGCAGGCGCCGCAGATTTGGTTGTTCGGTCAGGAACTTAATCCTCAGGCCTATGCAGTGGCCAAATCGGACATGTTGCTCAAAGGCGAGGACCCGGAGCGGATTGTATACGGCAACAGCTTTAGCGAAGACGGTTATAGTGAACGCGACAAATACCGCTTCGAGATTATGATGTCCAATCCGCCTTTTGGCGTTTCCTGGAAGAAAGTACAGTGGGTGATCAAGCGCGAGCACGAAACCATGGGCGAATACGGACGCTTTGGCGCCGGCTTGCCCCGCATCAATGATGGCGCCCTGCTCTTTTTGCAACACATGCTGCACAAGATGGATGACGATCAGGCTGGCAGTCGCATTGCCATCATCTTCAACGGCTCGCCCCTTTTCACCGGCGATGCCGGCAGCGGGGAGAGCGAAATCCGCCGCTGGATCATCGAAAATGACTGGCTGGAAACAATCGTCGCCCTGCCCGATCAGTTGTTTTATAACACGGGCATCAATACCTATATTTGGATCCTCACCAATCGCAAAGACGGGCGGCGCAAAGGCAAGATTCAATTGATCAACGCTGTTGATTTTTACGTAAAGATGCGCAAGAGTCTGGGTGACAAACGCCAAGAAATCAGCGATGAGCAGATCGAGGAGATCACCGCCATTTTCCAGGCATTCAGCGATGGTGAATACAGCCGCATTTACGAGAATCGCTTCTTTGGCTATCGCAAGGTACGCGTCGAGCGTCCCCTGCGCCTGAACTTCCAGACCAGCCCGGAACGCATCGCCCTCTTGGAGGAGCAGAGCGGCTTTCAGAATCTCGCAAAGAGCCGCAGGAAAGATCCCGATGTCAAAGCGCGGGAGGAGGCGGAAGGTCGGGAGCAGCAAGAACGCATTCGCCTAATGCTCACAGACATGCCTGACACGCTCTACAAATCACGCCCGACATTTGTAAAAGGGCTGCGTCAGGTCGCAAAAGAACAGGGTGTCGCCCTCAAATCCCCATTACTCAAGGCCATCCTGGCGGCGCTGTCGGAGAGGGATGAGACGGCAGAAATCTGCTACAAAAAGGATAAGCAGAGCGAAGGCATCGAGCCAGATACGACCTTGCGGGACCATGAGAATGTGCCCTTGAGCGAGGATGACTACCCCGACAGTTCCCCGGATGATTCCTATCTGGATGAGAGAATCCCTCTAACTGAGACGGTACGAGCCTATTTTGAACGAGAAGTGTTGCCCTACGTGCCCGACGCCTTCATCGACCTGAATTTTACTGATCACAAGGATGGCCGGGTAGGTCGCATTGGTTACGAGATTAACTTCAATCGATATTTTTACAAGTACCAGCCGCCGCGGGATTTGGATGTGATTCAGACAGAGATAAAGACTCTGGAAACGGAAATCATGCAATTGCTTGCGGCAGTGACGACATGAGAACGGTCAAAGATAGCATTTATATGATGGGTAGCCGTTAATATAAACCGGCAAATCATGTTATATTATGAGTGACCTATAATACAAACCAGTAAACAAGCTATATTAAGGGTAGCCCATAATATGAATAGGGTGTTTTGCCCCACCACCATGAATATATGCTTATGATCACTCCCCGCACATCCAGTAGTCGAGCAGGCCACTATATTTCGCAACCTCAAGGTTTCCGCGCCTTCATCCCTGCGCCACTTCCTCCTGACCCTCCGATTCAATTGAGTCTGGGACTCCAGGCGCTATTGTCGGATGCCGACCGTGCCTTGGGGCGATTAGATGGATCGATTCAGACTTTACCTGATCCTAACTTGTTCGTTCTCATGTATGTGCGCAAAGAAGCGGTGCTCTCCAGCCAGATCGAAGGAACCCAAAGTTCACTGGATGATGTGCTGGAAGCGGAAGCCCAGGTTTTTTCGGCGACCCGCCCCCGAGATGTGGATGAAGTGCTCAACTATGTCAACGCCATGAATTACGGGTTGGAGCGTTTGCAGTCTTTGCCGGTATCGGTGCGCTTGATCCGGGAGATCCACGAGCATTTGCTGCGCAATGTCCGAGGGGGTGAGCACCAGCCAGGAGAGGTGCGACGCACGCAGAATTGGATTGGGCCGGCGGGTTGCACCTTGAATGAAGCCATATTTGTTCCGCCACCCCCCCATGAGGTCCCCGTTGCTCTGGCCCAGTGGGAACGCTTTCTCCATGCCGATGACGCTATCCCTTATTTGCTCAAAGTAGGATTGGCTCACGCCCAATTCGAAACCATCCATCCCTTTCTGGATGGCAATGGTCGTGTAGGACGTTTGCTGATCGCTTTTCTGCTTTGCGAGCGGGACATTTTGCAACAGCCGGTCCTCTATCTCTCCCATTACTTTAAGCGTCACCGGCAGGCGTATTACGAGCATTTGCAGGCGATTCGAGACAGGGGCGATTGGGAATCCTGGCTGACTTTCTTCCTGCACGGAATGACAGAAGTTTCAGGGGAGGCCACGCAGACGGCGAGACGCATCGTTGATTTACGCGAAGTGCATAGAGCCTTGATTGTCGAGCAATTTGGACGGGTCACAGCCAACGGCTTGAAGGTGTTGGAATTTCTCTACTCGCATCCCATTGTCAATGTCAAGGCGATTGCGGAGTTGACAGGCGTCGCCTATCCGACTGCCAATGAGTTGACGAAGAGATTCGTCCGCCATGACCTGCTAACCGAAATGACGGGCAGGCGACGCAGCCGGCTTTTCCGCTACGACGCCTATATCCGTCTCTTTGCAGAGGACACGACGCCATGACCACCCGCCGCCCCTACCCCGTCTACAAAGACTCCGGCATCGAATGGCTGGGGGAGATTCCCGCGGGGTGGAAACTCCTGCCATTGAGGCGGGTGATCGAGAAATTCGTAGATTATCGAGGTAAGACCCCTGCCAAAGTGGAGGAAGGCATACCGCTCATCACTGCCAGGAACATAAAAAACGGAAATATCGATACGAGAATTTCTCAGGAGTTCATTCCTGAGTATCTCTACGATGGGTGGATGGTTCGAGGGTTTCCTGAGATCGGTGATGTCTTGGTGACAACAGAGGCACCATTAGGAGCAACTGCCCAGATTACCGAAACCAATATCGCGTTGGCTCAGCGTATTATCCTGCTGAAAGAAAACAAGAATTATTTAGACAGCGACTACCTGAGATACAACTTTCTATCATTATCCGGCCAGGGAGAGTTATGGAGCCGTGCTACTGGCTCTACAGCAATCGGTATCAAGGCATCCAAATTGAAGGCGATTTTTGTTACACTCCCTCCCCTCCCCGAACAACGCGCCATCGCCATCTTCCTTGACCGGGAAACCGCCCGCATCGACGCTCTCATCGCCAAGAAACAGCGTCTGATCGAGCTGCTGCAGGAGAAACGCACCGCCCTCATCAGCCAGGCCGTCACCAAGGGGCTGGACCCAGACGCATCGATCAAGGATAGTGGGGTTGAGTGGATTGGGAGGATTCCGGTAGGGTGGCAAGTGAGAAAGCTACGCTTTTTAATCAAGAATGGGTTGGTGAATGGACTCTTCAAGAAAAAGGATGCATTTGGCAGGGGAACAAAGCTTGTCAATGTTAGTGATCTATATCAAGAAGATTTCCTGGTTAGTCATGCGAATCTTGATCGGGTAGATGCCACCCATGATGAAATTGGGCGCTACTCGGTCAACGAAGGTGACATTTTTTTTGTTCGATCTTCATTGAAACTGGAAGGAGTTGGCGCATCAGTATGTATTCTTGAAGTGCCTGAGCTAACCGTATTTGAATGCCATGTAGTTAGAGCGCGACCAGATCGTACTATAATCGAACCAATGTTTCTTACCTTTGTCTTGAACTCGTCGTTGGCTCGTCAACGTTTCATTGCGTTAGCTGAAACAACTACCATGACGACAATTTCGCAGATGAAATTGTCTAGTATTGAGATTCCATTTCCCCAATTGACCGAGCAAAGAGAAGTCATTCGTTACATTGAATCCGAGACTTCTAAGATTATGGGACTTATTTCCAATATCCAAACCGTCATCGAAAAACTCCAGGAATACCGCATCGCTCTCATTTCTGCGGCGGTAACGGGCAAGATCGACGTGCGCGAGACCGTCTGATGGCCGTTCCCCTGCCCACGCCGATTGTGCGACTGGTTCACATCGCTAATCTGCCCCTGCTTCTGCAAAGAGAGGGCTTGCACGCGCCCAACTTCGCACCGGACGATGGCCTGACCTACAAGCCCATCCACAATCCCGCCATCCAACGACGGCGGCGTATCCGCCACATCCCCTGCGGCCCGGGCGGCGTCATCCACGACTATGCGCCCTTCTACTTCGGGCAACGCCCGCCCATGTTGTTGCAGTTGCACACCGGCCGAATGCAAGGTTACAATGAAGGCCAGTCGCCGTTGATCTATCTGGTCTCCACCGCCCAAACCATCCAGCAGAGTGGCGCACAATTCGTCTTCTCCGATGGCCACGGCATCGCTGCTTACACAAGTTGGTACGATGATCTCACGCATCTCGACCAGGTAGACTGGCGGGCGGTGCAAGCAAAATAGTGGAGCGACACCCCGGAAGACATGGACCGCCAACGTCGCAAGCAGGCTGAATTCCTGGTGCATCGCTTCTGCGATTGGGCCATGATTCAAGGCATCATTGTGCTCGATGGTCGGATGAGAGAGCAGGTCGAGGACATTCAACGTCAATTCTCGACAGATCTGCACAAAACCATTCGTGTTCGCAGCGATTGGTACTACCGATCTGAGGAATGAACATGATCGAATTCACAAAAGGCAATCTTCTCGAAGCCGATGTCGAGGCCCTGGTCAATAGCGTTAACTGCGTTGGCGTCATGGGCAAAGGCATTGCTTTGCAGTTCAAACGGGCATTTCCCAAAAACTTCAAAGCATACCAAAAGGCCTGTCGCCAACAGGAAGTGCAGCCGGGCCAGATGTTTATCGTCGAAACCGGCTCCATGCTCAA
>JAAENG010000004.1 GCA_024224665.1 Chloroflexota bacterium
ATGTGACCGATTAAACCGTCTGCTGATAGATGTTTGCGGATCTTCATTGCCTTCCTACCTTGTTCTTAAATGGATTCGGTGCTCCCTATCTTTACGAAAACTCACGTCATTATACCATATTGCTTACTCCGGGAGCCGCTGGTCATGCGCCAGCCATTTTGTCAACGAAACATGTCGAGTTCACGTGGGCGCAACATATCCTGCAGATGCCCTTCGCCCGGCACGTAAGTGGCGCCGCGTACATGCACCACGGGCGCGCCCTCATCGGCGCCTCCTTGCAATAACGAAGCTGCTGCGGCCAATTCATCAGCGGTGCCCAGTTCTGTGATCTGTAAAAGGTGGCCAAATAGATCCGGAGCGCCGCGGCGGTCAGAGACTGATAGCAGGCCCGCTACACCAATCGCCACTCCAACCGTACCCATACGCCAGGCTCTGCCATGGCTGTCGTTGAGGATAACGGCGATTTCTGCAGTGCTTGCAGCACTCAACTCTTGGTGCAACCTGCGCGCCGAGCCATCCGGGTCTTCTGGCAGAAGCAGGACCAGATCCTCATCTTCGGCAGTGTTAGAGTGATCGATACCGGCATTGGCACAGATAAAGCCCAGGCGGTGCTCGACCACGAGTAACCCCTGGCGAATGCGCACCACCTCGTTGGCTTCCGCCAGGATCAGTTCGACCAAACGTGGATCTTTATCACACGTTTTGGCGATCTCGAGGGCTACGGCTGAGGGCTTGACCTCACTGAGCTTTCTGGCTCGACCCTCAGCTTTGGACACCACCTTGGAGGCGTAGACCAGCACATCTCCGGGCCTCAACCTGATGCCGGCCTGCTCCAATGCCGCCAGTGTCAGTGCGGCCAGATCATCGCCCGGGCCAACCAAAGGGAAATCGGGCAGGGCAGTAAGTTGTAGTGAGTTCACAGCTAGATACCGGTAATGCGGATACCGGCGCTGCGGGTCTTGTACGCTGCATTAACTGAGATCAGCAATGCTGTAAGTCCTTCGGCAATGGCAGCGTTTTGCAAAACCCCGGCATGCACACCTCGCATTCCTGCTGCTTCGGCCAAAGTGATGGCGATGTCACGGTCGGCACGTTTACCGCCGCAGATCAACACATCGCAATCAATGACATGGTCGAAATCAGCCAGATGATGTGCGCCAACATTCTGAAAAGCGGCTACGACTGTTACATCATCACCGACCTGAGCCTGCGCCTCCAGGGCGGCAGAACCACCCGACGCCGGGACATAACGCCCTTTCTTCTCGCCCAAGAGTGGCGCCACCAAGGTAACGAGGATTTTCCCGGGCAATCCACTTTGGATACTGGCCAGGATCCCCTCCTGCGATTCGTAAGGTACCGATAGCACCACGACATCCGCCTGTTCACATGCGCCAAGATTGTCAGCTCCTCGGATGGTTCCCTGGCCGCCAAGTTTATCGGTCAGTTCGGCCGCAACCGTTTCACCCTTTTTGTTAGAGCGTGAGCCGATAACTACATCCAGTCCGGCGCCCGCCCACCGCAGTGCAAATCCCGACCCTTCTGCGCCAGTACCACCGATAACCGCGATTGTGCCAAGTTGCTGTGTCGCCATAAACAATACATTCTCCTTTCAGCGATAGACATTGCTGGATTCGTTCAATCTGAAAAAGCGAGTCGTTGCGACCTTCTTAGACTGAGGGCGCGAAGATCATAGACCCTGTTCAAGTGAGTGACCAATGCCGAAGTATAGCATGGCCTCAAGCTGACCCAAAGATCAAGCACGATCTGAGCAGCAACCTGAACAAACTGTCATCTTTTTTTACGACATACTTCATCTGCTTTTCACCCGAATCCGTTATACTACTGTTACACCAGCGAAAGCCGGCCATCAGGGCCTGCCATGAACTGGAAACCAATATCTCGTTTTCAAGCATTCTCGAATCTGGATTTATGCGACCTATAATCGCAATTATCGGCTTTTTTATATTAACGTTAGCTTTGCTTTCAGGGCAGACGGTCGCCTGGGTTACCGGCCGTATCCTGCCTTCATTTGCTGTCGCTCCCCAGGCGCTCGGCGACTGGATCCGACAATCCAGCCATACAAGCTCCGATCTTTTGGCTGTACAGTTTTTAGATCGCCAACAGGGGTTCATCGCCGGCCGTGATGGTACACTGCTTTTTACCACCGTTGCCGGCCAAGACTGGATTCAGCGCCCCAGCGGTTTCCAAAGTGCAATCAATGCAGTTCACTTCTTCGATACCCATACGGGCTGGGTTGCAGGCGACCACGGACTACTTCACTATACAGAAGATGGCGGTACCACCTGGCAGCCACAGACTACCCTCTTCCCCGGGGATCTCCATGCCCTTGCCTTTGTCTCAAAAGATCGTGGCTGGGCGGCAGGTGAGCAAGGCGCCATGTACCGATATAACGGTGCTGTTTGGACACAACAATTTCTGCCGGGCCAGTATTCGATCTTCGATCTGAGCTTTGTCGATGACGATACGGGCTGGGCTGCTGGCGAAGGTGGGGTGATTTTGCATACAGTGAATGGCGGTGATAGCTGGACTGTTCAAACGCTGGGCGCTACTTATACCCTCTTTGCATTGGCGATGGTGAACGCCAATCAAGGCTGGGCTGCCGGAACCGGCGGGGTCATCCTGCATACCATCAATGGCGGTATGACCTGGCAAGCGCAGAGCAGTGGCCACATGACGACCCTCTATGACCTGGCCTTTATCGATGCCGATAATGGTTGGGCTGTCGGGGCGCAAGGGCTGGCTTTGCACACAGAGAATGGCGGGGTGCAGTGGCAGAGTGACAATGTCGGCACAGGCTTTGATCTCTATGCGTTGGCTTTTCCCTCAAGTGGCGTTGCCTGGACTGCGGGCGCGGCCGGCTCCACCTGGCGTTGGAACGATCCTGTACCGACCCCGACCCCAACCGAGACACCCACGCCTAGCAGAACCCCAACGCCAACCTCAACGACTACACCCACTCCAACGCCGACACCAGAACCCACTGCCACAGCGACCTTAACCCCAACCCCTACGCTCACTCCAACCTCAACTTCAACCCCAACATTGACCTCGACGCCCACACCGGAAATCGGTAATATCGAAGTGTTCGTATTCTTAGATAGCGATGCCGATGGCAATTACGGCGAATCAGACAGTCCCTTGCGTAATATCCCCATCACCCTGCGAGATTCACTAGGGCAGTCCCGCGGGGCCACGCGCACTGCCTGGGATGGTGTCGCCTACTTCAGTGCATTCCCCCCTGAGGTCTATTCCGTGAGGTTGACTCCTCCCGCAGGATACATAATCACAACCAATTATCCGCCCAACGTACTTCTTGAAGCCGGTACCACACTCAGAGTCGATATCGGTCTTGCCTCCACTGATAAGACCTTTTTCTTGCCCTATCTCATCAATTAACCAACTCGATAGTTTAGTACTGATCTTTGTAAAACTCAGGCAAAACGATCCACACTATAATCCGTACATTATTTAACCCCATGCTCGCAAAACCAACCCCTCGCTTACCCGGTAATAATCCCCCGCGGGTGCCCAATTCCCTTGCTCGCAGTATGGCGCGATGGTATACTGACGGTGTTGAGGACCAGGCGTTCACCTCTTCGCCAGTCAAGGAACATATGCGTATACTCGTTGTTGATGATGATCCACCTAGTGTCAAAATGACGGCATTTCTTCTGAGGGAGGAAGGGTACGAAGTCATCGCTGCCGGCAATGGGCGTGATGCGCTCCTCTTGCTCGAACGAGAAACACCTGATTTGGTGCTTCTCGATGTGATGATGCCTGGTCTTGATGGGTTTGAGACCTTACGCGAGATACGCTCTCGTTATGCCATTCCCGTCATCTTCCTTTCAGCAAAAGGGGAAACTGCCGACCGGGTAGCGGGCCTGGAGCAAGGGGCAGACGATTATCTGGCCAAACCATTTGAGCCTTCAGAACTATTGGCAAGAGTCAAGGCGGTGCTGCGTCGCACCGAGGCTTATGCACTGGGTGATCCTTCCGACCGCATCGAAGCCGCCGGAATTCGCCTCGATCCTCTTACCAGCCGCGCTCTCTTGCCAACTGGCCGCACAGTAGAACTTACCCCCATCGAATGCAGGCTCCTGCACTGCGTGATGCGAAACGCCGGCCGCGTTCTCACACATGATCAACTATTGAACAACGTGTGGGGAGCCAACTATGGCGGTTATCCCAACCAAATCGCCGTTTATGTGCGGCGTCTGCGGACCAAGATCGAAGAAGACCCTGACCACCCCCAGCACCTCACCACTGTGCGCGGCGTTGGCTATCGCTTCGAAACCATCTGATCTATGTCTGCATGTGTTGAATACCGACTTAGGCGCTAAGCCGCCACAACTACACACCGTTACGCATTGCAGCCTGTAGGGGGGTTTGGACGAGCGCACGTGCGCTCGTATTCAAGCGCCCCTTTTGTGCTGTTTGGATAGACTCAGCATAGCCAAATTCGGCATGGTTCATTCTGCCGAGTTTGCATCTTTACAAATCCAAGTTTGTGATTGCGATCAGAACCAAAGATCAATGACTAAAGATTAAAGATTAAAGATTCTTCTGCCGATCGTCCTTAATCTTCAATCTTTGATCCTCAGAACATCAATTTGTAAAGGTGTGGGACGCTGATTCTGAACCACGCCCAAAAATCCATTGATATTTTACACGGTCACTAACTTTTTGTTGTACCGAGACTGTCACTTCAGATCTTTATCGGGTCAATAGCCCAATCTAAGCCCCTCCATCTTTCTTATGAACCCAATTCGTACCATTCGCCTGGTCTCAATCGCTCTGATTACCGCCCTGACATTGTTAAGCCTGCCCTTTCTGATCTACGCCATTGCCCCAACTGCTACGACCTGGCACGACTTCAGCCCCGGATTCGGCGAATGGATATCACAGCTCCCGGCCACAACGGCAATAACGGCTCATAGCCCCGATGACCTGACCGACCAAGCCGCTTACCAGTTCTCGACCGACGGTGGTACATCCTGGTCAGGGTGGCAAACGGCCAATTTGACTGTGGGAGCTTTGCTATCAGATACACGGCGGATCACGGTCACAAATCTGGCATTGGCAGATGGCGCAAACTTCATTCAATATCGGATTACCGATGGCAATGGGCAAACGGAGAACAGCCCCGCTTTTCCTGTCAATGTAGATATCACAGCCCCTGATTCAGCCATCGACCCCCAAGCCGTGCCCGAGACCTGGACGAACATCAACAGCTTTGGCGCGACCTGGACGAACCCCAGTGATGCGAACGGTATAGGTGGGGTATGGTATAAAGTGGGAGCAACACCCAGCGCCCCCGAGGACGGCCTGTTTGTGGTTGGCGACGATATCACAAGCCTTTCGGGCCTATCGGTTGGTGAGGATGGCGTACATGCACTTTGGCTATGGTTGCAGGATCGTCTGGAGAACAGGGATCACACCACTGCCATCTCCGTGTCCCTGCGCCTGGATACAGCCCCACCTGCAGCCTTAAGCAACCCCAGTGTAGCGCCCAACACCTGGAGCAATGTCAATGCCTTTGACCTAAAATGGACGGCTGCAAATGATGACAGCGGGTTATCCGGCGTACAAAGTACCATCGGCCAGCCCCCCTTGGTAGCAGAGGAAGGCGAATTCCTGGCCGGCACCGAGACAGGTTACGAAGGCTATGCCATTCCTGGCGACGAAGAGGGCGTGCATCAACTATGGCTCTGGCCGGTGGATGGGGCCGGAAATATCGGGGATCCAATAGAGGCAGTATCCCTAACATTGAACCTTGATTTAACTCCACCGGGCCCTCCACTCACTTTGCCAGCAGTTAGCCCAAATGGGTGGCAAACCGCCACCACCGCTACTTACACCGTGACATGGCAGAATCCAACCGATCTCAGTGGTATCGCCAGCGCCTGTTACAAGCTCGGTAGTGAGCCCGAGCATGATACAGATGGCGTGTGCGAACAAGCTGAGGCTATTTCCACCATTGACGGGATTGCCGCCTCCGGGCCGGGCAGTTACCATCTGTTCTTGTGGCTGGGAGATACCGCCGGCAATATCGACAAAGATAGCCGCCAAGTGGCGTTGGATGCCGTCTTGTGGGATCCTGAACCACCTGAGCTTTTTGTCGATGTGATCGGCCCTGTCGGCAAAAATGAATGGTACACAGGCAGTATCGACATCACCATCATCGCCAGTGATGTTGGGTCCGGTCTGGATCGCGTGGAGTACAATCTCGACGACGGGGAATGGATCGAAGATCAGCAGCTCTTTATCGTGGAGGATGGAGAGCACCTCCTACAGATACGAGCTGTTGATAAGGCTGGCAACAATACTGAGCCTGAACCACTGGAATTCAACCTCGATCAAGAACCGCCCATTACCGATCCGGCTCTTGATCGACTGCCCGTCTTTGATGACTGGTATGATAACATCGTGACCATCTGGTTCAACCCCCTGGATTTGGTCTCCGGCCCTGATTATGTGGAATGGCAATTGGATGAAGGAGAATGGCAACAAAAAAGTAGCGTAACGATCTCAGATGAAGGTGAGCATACACTAAGCTACATGGCAACTGATCTCGCCGGTAATCTAGAGGCGCCTCAAAAACTGGCGGTCCATGTCGACCTCCAGCCACCCGTTACCTCCTACGTCATTCTGCCAGGAGATAACAACGCCGGCTGGTATACCGAGACCGTGACCATCACCCTGATTCCCGCCGATGAAGGTTCAGGCGTTCAAGCAACTTATTATCGCATCGATGGTGGTGAATGGATCAGTGGAACGGTCTTTGCCCTTAGCGAAAGTGGCGAATATGTCGTCGAGGTCTATTCTGTAGACCGCATTGGGCGTGAAGAGATCCCCTATAGCCTACCGGGCGGCATCCGCATCGACACCGACGCCCCATGGCCCCCAACACCTATCGACCTCATGCCTAAAGGCTGGACTCATACCAATGAGTTCGAACTCACAATGGCGATGCCGCCGGACCTTAGCGGTATTGCCGGCGCTTACTACAAAGTTGGCGATGCCCCCATCGATGCCGCTGATGGCGCCTGGCGTGAGGGAGGCAACAATGTGCTTCGCGACATTCAGACACCCGCTGAAGGCATCTATAAAGCCTATGTATGGCTGCAAGATGGCGCCGGTAATGCCGACCACAACCAGCGCGGTGTGTGGGAAGAGGAATTGTCCCTGGCCTATGATGCCACTGCCCCCACAACCACTGCCCTACTGCAAGGCATCCCTGGTAATAACGATTGGTTTGTGTCAGCGGTAAGCGTCACATTGGTTGCGACAGACTCGCTTTCAGGCGTGAACGAAACCTATGTGAGCATAAATGGTAGCCAGCCGCTGCCGACCACGCAATTCGTGCTATCTTCCCCGGATAAGCATACCCTGCGTTATAGTAGCACCGATATCGCTGGTAATGTAGAGGAGGCGGTCTTCGAAACCGTTCGCATCGATCCCGATCCACCAGGAAGTCCGCAAGCTGTTACTGTTAGCCCTGGAGGTTGGTCTCAGATCAATAGTTTTTCCCTTTCGTGGACCAATCCCGCCGATACATCAGGCATCGCCGCCGGATATTATAAATTAGGCAATCCTCCGGCCTATCCTTTGGATGGCATCCGTATTCCTCCCATCGGTATCAGCGCGGGTATCGAGGTGCAGGATGAGGGTGCCTGGGATCTGCATTTCTGGTTAGAAGACCACGCCGGAAATGCAGATATCAACTCGCGCGTTGTACAGACAAGCGCATTGCGTTTCGACAACACGGCCCCAGCCACCCTTGCCACTGTGCTATCAGGCACGTTGGCGCCCAGTGGGTGGTACATCACACCGCTGGCTGTACAGCTTACGGCGTCTGATGGGGCCTCGGGGATCGAGTTGATCCGCTATCGTCTGAACGATGGCAATTGGCAAGAGCTGTCTGATGTCAGTGTCACTGTGCCCATCAATATCACAGGGCGCCATACCCTTTCTTTTCAAGCCATCGATGTTGCGGGCAATGTGGAGCCACTCACACAGATCAATTATCAGGTTGATCTCAATGCACCCAATCCCTCCTTCCTGCCCATAGACCGCTATCAACGACAATCTTCATTCGTGCTAAGTTGGCGTGCCGCAGATGAACCGGAAGGCAGTGGGCTGGATGGCTTCGACCTCCAGTATAAAGATGGACGAAATGGCGCCTGGATGAACTGGGGCGACTCCAATGTCCAGGATACCAGCGGACGCTATTTTGGCAACTTCGGACATCGTTACTTCTTCCGGATGCGTGCCCGTGACCTGGCAGGCAATGTCTCTCGTTGGGTAGGTTTACCCTGGGGCGTTTATATCGATATCCTGCTCAATGGCGATTTCGCCGGTAGTAGTTTCGGTGCCTGGCAACACGATGGAGAGTTGGCGCAAAGCGTGGTCGATACACAAAGTGCCACTGATGAGATGGTTTTTGCCGCTCGCCTGGGAAAACCTGACTACGGCCCCAACGTACCAGGAATGGATATTCCCGATGATGAGGAAGGCAACGTACCGAAAGGATCAGGGAATATCGTCCAGGCCATCAGGGTGCCCGGCGCCGATGTCCTCGATCATCCGACGCTCACCTTTTGGTATCGAATATACACCTACGACACGGCCTATGGCCAGAACCAAGAGCGCTTTTTCGATACCTTTGATCTCAAGCTCATCGGTCCAACAGGCGAACAATTAGCCTTCCGAGACGGCTTACCCTATGACCAGTGGCAAGAAGGGGTATTGGCCGATCTAGGCTGGCGTGAGGCGAGCGCCCTTCTGCCGCGCTCGTGGGCGGGAGAGAGAATTACGGTAAGGATGGAAAGCTGGAATCGCTGGGATGGTAGGATGAACACCTGGAGCTTGGTCACAGATGTGCGTCTTTGGGACCCTTATCGCCAATATTTACCTCAGCTTATCGGAGGGAACAGTACTCAGATAACGGGGGTATCTCAACCCCGCCCACTCGATGATCCCCGCACCCATAGTCCTTCTGGTGGTTTGCGCTAGTAACAGGCTACGGCTACACTTTCCTGCGCATGACATCTCCCCAGTCCAAATCCGGCTCCAGTACACAGAACAGCAGTGCCGGTCCCATAGACCAACCCGGCGGTGTAAACGCACAGAACGGCAGCGAGCAGGCTGACCACCTCTACGCTGAGGGTATGGCCTATTACCAAAAACGCCAATGGCGACAGGCGCTGACAGCATTTACGCGTCTGCAAGAGACACAGCCGCAGCGGCAGGGCATTGCCGCTCTTATTGACGAAATCAATTGGTTTATTCAATTAGAGGAGATGGCGCCGGAACGTAGTAGCGAGGTGGAGGATGGAGGCACAACCCCATCACGTCTACGCTGGCTTCCCTGGACAGTAAGCCTTCTGATTTTGATCATTGCGGTCGTCATTATTTTTGTTTTCGCTGGAGATCGTCTTCTCTCCCTGCCGGTCCGCAACACAGATCCTAGTCTGGCGGAGTTGTACAACGAGGGACAATCTCAGTTGGCTATTGGTAACTTCGATGGGGCTATCCAAGCTTTCGAGAGCATCCTCGATGTCGAGGCCAGCAATATTGGCGCCCAGGCATTGTTAAACCAGGCGCGATTGTCTAGAGATCTATCACAGCGTTATGATGCAGCTCAAGCCGCTATCGCCGACCAAGATTGGGGCGCCGCCCTGACTGAACTGGACGCGATCATCATACAGAATCCCAACTACAAGTACGAAGATTCAGATGTGCTGAGGGATTTTGTCATACGGCAACAGGAGCTAGAAGACCTCTTAGCTTCGGCGACTGCTGCCTATGATGCCAGCAACTGGGCAGAAGCGATCCGCCTGTTCGAAGCTGTCCGAGAACGAGACGATGCTTTTCGGATGGATGCCATACTGGAATCGCTTTTTGTAAGTTATTTGGAGCAAGGCGAATATTTTATTACCCATCAAGGTAGCGACTTGAGCGCAGTCCGTCAGGCGATTGGTTATTTCAATGCCGCATTGACCATTCACCCCGAAAATCAGCGAGCGGCTACTGACAGGCGCTTTGCCAGCCTGTATGAAAACGGTACACGCGCTGCCGACAGAAGTGACTGGACAGCGGTGGTTACCGCACTGGTACAGATATACGATCATGAACCAGAGTATGCAGGGGGGATGGTTGCCTGCTTACTTCATCGCGCCTATCTGGCCCTGGCAGAAAAGGAATCGAAAACAGGTAATTACTCTGCCGCACTCAAACATGTGCAGATGGCGTTGGCTATCGACCCGCTCTGTGTGGATGGAGAAGCCGCGCGCAACCTTGAACAAGCTATCCTGCTGGCGCTGGCAACGGCAACTCCCACCAGTACCGCCACAGCAACCTCCTCGCCCACACCGCTGCCAACAGCGACCGCTACCCCTACTGCCACCGTAACCCCTCGGCCACCAACGTTTACACCTACCTTCACACCTGCTCCTCCTACGCCGACACCGCCCCCACCGCCGCCGACCAAACCGCCGAAACCCCCGCCGCCGCCGACCAAAACGCCGAAACCCCCGCCAACCCCCACTCCCTACCGCTAACCATGCCGGCAGACATGAAACACACTGCGACTGCAACCGTTAAGCGACGGTGGTTGCCCTGGTTCGCCGGCACGGTCATTTTTTTGTTGCCGCTGGTGTTGTGGCCTTATGCTCAAACGGATCAATCATCCGCCTGGCAGCCAACTAGTGGACAGGTAGGCTCATTGATAAACGTCGCCATCACCAGCGAGAAGGGGCTAACTATTCTGTACAGGTGGTCGCCCTTGGCACTGATGCGTAGTGTCGACGAAGGACGCACCTGGGCGAGCATTGGCCGGGGCTTGCCGCAGAATACAAGCGGAGGCCTGACACTCACCGAACTACATCCCGGGGCAGCACAAACGCTTTACGCTATCGCAGGTAGTGCAGATCGGCGCGGTCTTTATCGTTCTACCGACAGTGGTGAAACATTTGGCCTGTTGTATCAACCTCTTGATTTCAGCCCAGATAGATTGGCCATTCACGCGGTCGATGATGCCGATATGATCGCTCTGGCCGCGGGAACTCACTTCTCATTTAGCTTGGATGGCGGTGAAACGTGGGAGGAAAAAGAGTTTGAGAAAGAGATCACAACGGTATTATTAGATTCCGATTTGTGGGTTGGTGGGAGCGGGTTTGTGGCTCGTTCACAAGATAGCGGCAAGTCTTGGCAGGGCACATCTCTTCCCGCAGACACGGTACCGCGCCGCCTGCAATTCTCTGTCCATAGCGCAAATGAACTTTATGCACTTCATGATGGTGGTCTTCTCTACAGTACTGATGGCGGCAATTCGTGGAGAGAAATTGATTCGCCAACACCCCGCACCATTACCGCCCTTGCTTTCGATCCCGTGGTCTGGCAAACACTATTCGTTGGAGACATCGCCGGGAACATATGGCATAGTGACGATAACGGCGCCAATTGGGCTCAACTCAAAGGGCCAACACTCGGCAGCGTTGAAGCGTTGTTTCTAGGGCCGGTGAACCGCGACCGTCTGTACATTGTCTCGGGCCGTGAATTATGGTGGACAGCGCATCATCCGCTGCAGCCGACTGCAACATATACACCCACCCCTAGTCCCACCCCTACTCGTACCCCCACCCTCCCTCGTACGCCGACCTCCTCTCCCACCCCCACCCCCACCCCCACTCCCCTTCCCACCGATACCCTAGCACCCACCCCCACACCAACTTACACAGTCACCCCAACGCCGACAGTCACGGCAACACCCCGCAGGCTGAGCCTTCCCAGTCGTACAGCAACTTCCACTGCCACACCGACACCGACAGTGAGCGTCCTTCAACCGGCCACGCCTCAGCCACCACAAAAACCTCGGCCACACACAGCTACCCCGCCCCCCACCCCAATTCCAACACCTACCAAGTACCGTTAAGTCATCGTGTCACACCGTAGTTCCTTTACACTTCACAGCCCTGGCGCAGCCATTTTGATTGCCAACAAGGGTATTCTGTTACTCTTTGCTTTGCTGACCTTGTGGCTGACGGGTACGCGTGCCTGGGCTCAGCCGGCCACTGTGCTTGGTGGTTACGTGTTGTGTACGGCGCTCTATCTGGTACTTCTGTCCCGACTACCACAGAGATCGGCAGGTGTGCATACGTTGGGTTATGGTCTGGACCTGGGGCTGGCTCTCTATCTTGTCATCGCCAGCGGAGGTTTGACATCACCCATTTGGCCGCTGCTGATTGTTGAAGTCCTATTACCTGCATTTTATTTGCCCTGGTCTTGGTTAACATGGGTAGGTGCTTTTGCCAGTGGCCCACTCTATGTTTTGGCCCTCTGGATACAGAGCGGGTCTCTCGCCTTCTTGCCTAATCCCGCCTTCCTGATTCGTTACAGTTTGCTGTTCGTCGCAGCTATCGTCACAGCTTTTGCCGTCGAGCATCTGCAAGACCTGCGCCAGAGGCGGCAAGAACTGGAAGGTATACTGGCAACCCGTGAAGCTGATCTGGAGACCCAGACTAAACGACTGCAAGGTACTGCCGAGGATCTTGGGGATCGCGTGCTCCAGCTTCGTTCGCTACAAGAAGTCTCGCGAGCGCTCGCCGCCACACTGGATCTCCCAGACACGTTACAAGTGCTGGCTGAAAGATTGGCCACGCTGACCAATGCCTCCTATGCGTCGCTAGCGCTATTAGATCAGGATGGCTCTCGCTTGCAAGGTGTCGCCGCATCAGGGCCGGCTGCGGATAGCATTGACAGTTTTAGCCATCATTTAGACACACATGAGCATGACAGAGAGCTTCTGGCAGCCGGCAACATCGTCTCTAGTAATGATACAGATCGCTTAGGTTTTGAATATTTACGTAGGCTCTGGCAGGTCGATCAGTTTCTGTGTCTGCCTCTAGTGTTACGCGGCCTGCCGATGGGCGCCATTTATCTGGCCGACGATCGCCCCGATTTCGACACCGATCGCCAACGCCAGTTGCTCGACTCCTTCTCATACTTTGCGGCAGCCGCCATAGAGAATGCACAGCTTTACCAAACCGTAGCAGATAAGAATAGAGAGCTGGAGACGATTCTGGCCGGTATTGGCGATGGCGTGCTTGTAGTCGATGCTGATCTCAGACTTTTGTTGATGAACCCGATTGCTGTCGAGGCCTTTGCTTTAGAAGCAGCTCCTCCTGTGGGCTCGTCCGTCTATCTGCTCCTAGATCACGAGCCAATCTTGCAATTGCTGGATGAGATTAAACTAACGCCCGGAGACGCACAAATGCGCGAGATAGTTCTGACCACGGGCGGTATGAACAAAGAACGAACATACCAGGCGCTGGCTACACCACTTAGGGTCGGGGCCAATTTGCAGGGCATTGCCACCGTTTTGCGTGATGTCACGGGGCAAAAGGAATTGGAACGTATGAAATCCAATTTCCTCTCTGTAGTCTCGCATGAATTGAAGACACCCTTACACTCGATCAAGGGTTTTGTCGATATCATCCTCATGAACAAAACCGGTCCTGTCACCGAGATCCAGAGGGATTTTTTGGAGACGGTCAAACAACAGACAGATCATCTTCAACGCATGATTGATGATCTATTGGAGTTTTCTCGTTTGGAATCAGGGCGCGTCACCTTACGCTTACAACCGGCCGATATCCCTGTTGTCGCTGAAGCTGTGATCGACAAGCTTACCCCACTGGCCGATTCGGCTGAGGTCTCTTTGGTCAACGAAGTGCCCGAAGATCTGCCCACCTGCTCGGCAGACCCCTGGCGATTGGAGCAAGTCGTCACCAACCTTGTAGATAACGCCATCAAATTTACCCCACCCCAAGGCTCTGTGACTGTTGCGGCTGAGGAGTCAGCGGATTTCATTCAGATTGATGTTCACGACACAGGAATCGGTATCACAAGTAATGAGCTTAGCCGCGTTTTTGATCGTTTTTACCAAGTCGATGGTGGTGCAAATCGTCTCTACAAAGGGGCCGGTCTGGGGCTGACCATTTGTCGCCATATCGTAGAACATCATGGTGGACATATCTGGGTAGAGAGTGCCCAACACGAGGGTGCGACCTTCAGTTTCACCATCTCCAAAAACCTACAATCTGGCGATGTCGGCACCCTAGATTTCACCACTCTGCCGCAAGAACAGAAGAGTGACGATTTCATCATCTAGACCGTTCGTAGTAAGCGCATTAGCGCTGAAATGGACGACGCTAAAGCGCCTGCTACAAACGCATGTCATCCACGTTAATCATCATCCCTGCTTACAACGAATCTCAGAACCTGCCCCATGTAGTTCCGATCTTGCAACAAACGCTCCCTGACGCCGACATCTTAGTGGTGGATGATCACTCTAGTGATGCCACGAACGCCGTCGCCCGCCGGCTTGGTACACAGGTAGTGCGCTTGCCAAATAATCTGGGGTATGGGGGCGCTGTGCAAACAGGTTTCCGTTATGGGGCCCAGCACCGATATGATTTTGGCATTATGATGGACGCCGATGGTCAGCACGATCCCACTTGTGTCCCCTCTGTGTTGGCTCCCGTTCGGGCCGGCCAATGTGATGTTGCCGTAGGGTCACGGTTCATGGGGGAAATGACCTATCATGCTTCCTTTGTCCGCCGCTTGGGCATGCGCCTCTTTGCCACGATTTCCAGTTGGCTGACAGGCAATACCGTCACCGATACCACCTCCGGTTTCCAGGCGATGACCGGCGAGGTGATGGCTTTTTTTGCCGAAGAAAACTACCCCAGCGATTATCCCGACGCCGATACACTGATCATGCTACATTATGCCGGATTCAGGGTGCAGGAAGTGCCTGTTACCATGCACGATCGGCTTTCTGGCACGTCGATGCATGGCAGTTCCTTCAAAGCCATCTATTACATCGTAAAGATGTCCCTCTCGATCACCATTGTATTCTTTCGCCACTATACTCGCGCCGGTTCAGCCCGAGAGGATAATGAGGCACCCACCACGACATGATGAAAGTTAAGAAAATAACTCAGTAATGTAGCCTATGCGTTTGCGAGGCCCGCACCGGGATGAATTCCCGGTGCTACGTAACAGCGCCCCTTGAAAGGGGCTGATCTGCCACCCTAAGTGTCACAAAACGAGCCGATAGCCGGATTGACCCGGCGCTGTTTGCTAGCCGGGAGATTCATCCCCCGGCGGACCTGGCAAGAAGACATTACCGAAATAAATAATTA
>JAAENG010000005.1 GCA_024224665.1 Chloroflexota bacterium
AAAATCTGTCTAATGTGCTGCTGTCGCTACTCCTTCTGGCCTTTCTCATTCACACTGTCTTGCATCTCGGCTGTGAATTGTATCAGGCTGTTCGTCAGGAGTTAGGCGCTCGTCGCAACTTCTTCAACGACTTGCGGGCTTTGACCCGTTACACCCTCTTCAGTAGCTGGAGACAATTGCTGACCTATATGTATCAGGGGCTAGACCTCAGTCCTGGTTAGCACAACGCGTGTCCTCTACTGACGAGATGCCTTTTTATTTTGAAACGCGTCTGATTGTCCGCGTGCTCTACACACATAACAAGCCTCAAATTCTGCCTGAATCATAATTCCTGCGTCTGCTATGATGATTTCTGTTCCAGACCTCGACGAATTTGGCGAATACTTGAGCGCTCAAGGTCATTCAGCCGCTTTTTTCCTCCCTCATGATTCTCATATTTGGAACTGCTGGCCAACAAAGTAAAGGCGCTGCTGCCTCGAGCGCAGGGTGTAACGCTCCCCAGGCGGTCTGGAACATTTCCGGGATGGCGCCTAGCGTTGCCCACTCCAAGTCTGTCTCCAGAGGATAAATACACCGTTCCGGGACGCAAGTATATTCAGCGTATCCCCCATCGAGCTCGCGCCCCATACCGCCCATAATAGCCGCCACCGTTTGTCCCTTTTGATAGGGCGTTTCCGGCGCTTCTTCAACGACGCCCACACACTCAATCCCCAACACGCGCGGAAATTGAACATCGGGCGAATGTCCCTGGCGGGTGTACATTTCGGAGCGGTTTAAGCCAAAGGACTTTACCTTGAGCAGTACCCAACCCGGCTGCGGCACAGGGCGTGGTATTTCCTTGAGTTTCAGAACCTCAGGGTCGCCTGCTTCTTCCATTACGATTGCTTTCGTATTTTCCTCCAAAGCGATGTTTCCAGTGGTCGGTTATCAGGGCGAATCCCATCGCAATATCTCGAATAGTTAGAACTCTAACCGTGATCAAATAATAACTCTTTCTATCCGCCAAACAGAAAGGCCGCAGTAATTTCTAAAATCTCCACAGCCTAACGGCAAGTTGCGCTAAGAGCGATTGTTGGTTCGATTTTACATCTTGCTCACGAGTGAGCGGCCGGTGACGAATAGCAGACTAACGATACACTAAATCTGCATTCTTCGAAACGTGATAAGGTGGGACTATCTGCAGTGGCGGGGGTTGAACTGCGATTGGTATGGAATTGACAATACAATTATAATTGTGTAAATTATCGATTATCGATAATTGATCTTGTGACCGAATCGCAGCTTACATCTTATAGGCTCTTGCGGAAGTTGCGTAGCTCCTACTAGAAAAGCGCGGTTCGTTAGCACAACCAACACGCAACACGTGTTTTTGGAGTCACATCCATGAGTCAAAGCCAGCAGACTGGGAAATCCTCAGAATCGAAGGGAGGACAGTTTGAACAGACGCGCGTCGTGAGAGCATCACTGGCCGATCAGGTGGCGGATCAGTTGCGCAATGCCATTGTCTTTGGTGAAATAGGCCCGGGCGAACGCTTGGTGGAACTAGAGATCGCCCAAGGCATGGGCACGAGCCAGGCCCCGGTACGAGAAGCACTACAGAGGTTGGAGCAAGATGGTTTGGTCACACGCCGCAGCCGCAGTGCCACTTACGTGACAGAGATCTCCATGGATGAGATGTATGAAATCGCCCTGGTACGCAAAGTGGTGGAAGGTATAGCCATTTGCTACACAGCGCGTTGCATCACACCCGAGCAGTGTGATGAGTTGGAGTCTCTGGTCGAACGTATGCGAGCGGCAGCCGACGCTAATGATATGGCTATGCTTTCGACCTTCGATCTAGAATTTCATTGTCGTATCTGCGAATGGTCGGGCAAAGAGACGCTGGTGCGGGTATGGACGCCACTCTACTACCAAATGCAGCGCTTCCTGGTGAATACCCATCCTCATGCCTTCCCCGATCTGGAGGTAGTTGCCGACGTTCATATGCCTATTGTTCAAGCCTTAAGGGACAACGATTCGGGCAAGTCTGTACAAGCCATCGAATCTCACGTCATGTTATTGTGGGATGAGAATCGAATCGATACTGCCGTCCACTTGAAGCAAGTCCTGGATTCTATAGAGCCCGCATTATGAAAGCAGATGGGCGCATCGACGCCGGTCCCCTGAACTCAGACTATATCCCTTTGGATGAGTTACTCCCGCGTGGTCTCCACCGCCTGGAGGAACACCGATCTGACACACTTAAAATCCTGGTTGAGCCGGGGCGCTAAAGGAGAGTTACATGGCTCTATGGCAAGACGATGAAGGACTGTTCGCTCTGGCAAAACGAGAGCTGTTCACCGCCGTTGTAGGTGACATCATGGATAAACACGGTCTTCTCCACCAGTTCCTTCCTCCCCAAATCCAGCCTTTGCGCGATCACATGATTGTCATTGGACGTGCTATGCCTGTACTCGAAGCAGATGTGTATGAGGACGTCCATCACAACGAGTCGAATCCGCTTATGGCACAACCCTTCGGGCTCATGCTGCGGGCGCTGGATGATCTGAATCCGGGCGAGGTCTATCTTTGCAGCGGCGGTACGCCTCGCTATGCATTGTGGGGCGAGCTGATGAGCACGCGAGCGATCAAGTTGGGCGCGGCGGGCGCCGTGGTAGACGGCTACTCGCGTGATACGAATGGCATTTTGCGACTCGATTTCCCCACCTTTTCGTATGGACGATTCGCCCAAGACCAAGGCCCGCGCGGCAAGGTGATCGATTTTCGGGTTTCGATTGAAATGGGTGGTGTCCGTATCCGTCCGGGCGATATCGTATTTGGCGATGTGGATGGTGTCTGCATCGTCCCCGCCGACGCCGTCGATGATGTTTTTAGCGCTGCTTTGGAAAAGGCACAGGGCGAGCAACTTGTTCGGCGTGCCATCGAAGAGGGTATGAGCGCATCTGAAGCCTTCGAAACTTTTGGCATCATGTGAGAAGTGCGGACAAGACCTGTGCAAATGCCTGCGTTGATTTGTAACGAAAGTTTGAATACATTTATACTGTACGACGATCGTCATGTTATCGTTCCCGGAAACGATAACAGATCGGTTGTAGAGCAAAGAGCGCTCTGTGATACAGCAATGATTGCTCATAGTTTTATGAGGAAACTCCATGAACAAAAATGGTAAGGAGCGATTGCTCAAGGTTGAGAATATCTCGAAAGCCTTTCCCGGTGTGCAGGCTCTGCAAGGGGTTGATCTGGATGTTGGAGTCGGTGAAATCCTGGCCCTGGTCGGCGAAAACGGCGCTGGAAAATCCACACTTATCCAGATTCTGACAGGTGCGCTGCAGGCCGATTCTGGACAGATCTTCCTTGGCGGACAGGAGGTAAGGTTCGATCATCCCCAAGAGGCCGAGGAAGCAGGCCTCAGCGCCGTCTATCAGGAACTGAGCCTCGTCAATAATCTCAGCGTTGCCGAGAACATCTTTGCCGGGCGCCAGCCAACGCATAACTATGGCCTCATGGACGTGGGCGAGATGAACAGAAACGCACAGGTGTGGCTGGACCGTTTCGACGCCACCTTCTCACCGAGTGAGCGTGTCGGAAGTCTTTCCCTCGGTAACCAGCAACTGATCGAGATCACCAAGGCCATGTCTCGCAATGCCAAGGTCTTGATCTTGGATGAACCCACCTCTTCATTGTCACTCTCAGAGGCCGAGAGCCTTTTTGACTTGTTACGTCAACTCAGAGATCAGGGGTTGGGGATTGTCTTCGTCTCTCATCATCTGGAAGAGGTCTTCGAGTTGTGTGACCGCATTTCCGTGCTACGGGATGGGCATTATGTGGGCACGGTGCAGACGGCGGAGTCAGACGAGCGGAAGATTGTCAGTATGATGGTAGGGCGAGACCTGGGTGATCTGGAAAACTTGCACGGCCAGGAAGAGGATCTTGGCAGTATGGCACTAAAGGTAGGCGGATTCACCAGAGAGGGGCATTTTCAGGATGTCGGCTTCGAATTGCGTCACGGTGAAATCCTCACCTTTTTCGGGTTGGTAGGCGCTGGACGCACTGAAATGGCGCGAGCGTTGATCGGCATGGATAAGGCCAGTGGCGGCACAGTCGAAGTCAACGGCAAAGCGGCTCGACTCTCCCATCCCTCTGATGCAATGCGTTTGGGCATGGCCTATCTTTCTGAGGATCGCAAGCGAGAGGGGCTCTACCTGACCAAGTCACTCAAAGAGAATTTCCTGGTCACCAATCTACAGAAAGTGGCTCCTAGCGGCTGGTTGCAGTGGGATACGCTCACGAAATTGACCCAAACCTATGTCGATCGCTTGAACGTCCGCACGCCCAGCCTGGATCAGAAACTGCGCAATCTCTCCGGTGGCAACCAACAAAAGGTGATGTTGGGGATGTGGCTGGCGACTGAGCCTGATGTTCTGATCGTCGATGAACCGACTCGTGGTATCGACGTCGGCACCAAACAAGAAATTCATAGATTGCTCCGGCAACTCGCCAAAGAGGGGAAGGCCATCATGGTGATTTCCTCCGATCTGCTGGAGACACTTGCTATCAGTGATCGCGTGGCAGTGATGAGGAAGGGGGAACTGACCGGTATCCTTCCCATCGGCAGCGTAACCCAAGAAAAAGTCATGGTTCTCGCCGCAGGCGTTAACACAAAGGAGACCGAGCAATGAGCACAGCCCAACCTACAAATCCCCAACCCATAGCCTCAGCCCGCACACCCGGTTGGCAAGTACTGCTCCAACAACGTGAGCTGGTCGTCGCCCTGGTGGTTCTGGCCCTTGCTATTTTGCTAACCCTATCATCCGATCATTTTCTTACAAAGGCCAATATCCTGGCGATTATCCTTGGCCTTTCTTTCAATGCCATTGTGGCGGTGGGCATGACCGTACTTCTGGCATCGGGCGGCTTCGACCTTTCGGTGGGCTCGACGCTGGCCTTTGCCGGTGCTGTGGCCGGTTACGCTATGGTCTTCTGGGATGTGCCCTGGCCGGTAGGCGCTTTCTTGGGTCTCGTTGCCGGTGCTATTGTCGGGCTTGGCAACGGCCTGCTGGTGTCAAAGGTACGGGTCAATCCCTTGATCGCCACGTTGGGTATGATGTCGGTGGTGAGAGGTCTTGTTTTGCTACTGACCTCCGGTTTTGGTATTCCCAATCTGCCCGATGCATTCAACCAGCTGGCTCAGGGTAAACTGTTCGGCATCCAGTATCCGGTCTATATCATGATCGTAGTTGTGATCGTCGGCGATATTCTTTTGCGCCGTTCTCGCTATTTTCGGCAGAGTTACTTCGTGGGTGGGAATGAGAAAAGTGCCCGGCTCTCAGGTATTCGGGTGGGGCGAGTGCAGATCGTCAATTACATCATCGCCGCTGTCATGGCTTCATTGGCAGGGTTGCTGCTCACGGCACGGTTCGGCGCCGCCTCTGTCTCTGCCGGTGTCGGTGTAGAACTCCAGGTTATCTCGGCCGTCGTTATCGGTGGCGCCAGTCTGGCCGGAGGCGAAGGCACGGTCCTCGGGGCTCTGCTTGGGGTCACGCTCATGGCCTTGATATCCAACGGCCTCAATCTTCTTGGCATCAATGTTTACTGGCAAACCATCATCATCGGCGCCGTGCTGATTATCGCCGTCGCCGCCGACTCACTCAGCCGACGTGACCAATCTTAATCACGCAAGGAGGTACGGAATAGGAATCACTATCAACTTGTACCAGAACGATCTCGATCACTAAGTAACCGTCCAAGGATAAATTCCTCTGTCTGTCATTGCGAGTGGGCGTAGCCCCGAAGCAATTCTCAAGGTTCATATGCAACTGAAGGTTGGAGATTGCTTCGCTAAACGACCTTCGGTTGGACGACCAGTGGTCGTCCGACCAGTGGTCGTCGCTCGCAATGACACAAACGGGAAGTTATTTTTTGACAAGCACTAACACGCTCAAAAACCATTCTGATCTAGTATCCCAGGAGGAAAATCGTGTCTCAGAAGTTTCTAAAAACCCTTATTATATCTCTTATTTTTGGCATCCTCGTTATCAGCCTGGCGGCCTGTGGTGTCGCCACCGCACCGGCAGCCGAACAGCCGACAGCGGAGGAACCTGCGGCCGAAGCACCTGCAGCCGAGGCGCCGGCAGCTGATGAGCCCGCGGCTGAAAGACAGGCCTACTATGAAGTCAATGCCCTGACCAATCTCCCCTACTTCATTGATCATCAGGTTGGCCTGTACTTCGCGGGTGAGGCACTCGATGTCGATACAACACACGTTGGTCCTGTGGAGTATGACATGACGGCCATGGTCAATACCATGGAGCAGACGGTTGCCACAGATCCGCAGGGCATCAATATCGTTGGCTTCGATCCAGCCTTGAAACCTTCAATCGACGCCGCCGTCGCCCAGGGTGTGCCGGTGGTGACATTGGACGCTGAAGTCTACGGCTCGGATCGTATGACCTTCCTCGGTACCGGCAACTACAATGCTGGACGTGTCGGTGGTGCCTTGTTGGCTGATCTGATTGGCGGAGAAGGTAAGGTAGTCCTGATTACCAAGGTCGGGCAAAGCAACCTGGAAGAGCGAATCCAAGGATACAAAGATGAATTTGCCGAGAATTGGCCTGATGTCGAAATGATCCAGATCATCGATGACCAAAGCGATTCGGCCAAAGCTGCCGACGGCCTGAAGGCCGTACTCCAGCGTGAACCCGATCTGGCCGGTGTTGGTTGTGTGGAAGCCGCCGGTGGCGTCGGTGCTGCCACAGCCGCCAAAGAACTTGGCCTGGAAGGCGAACTGAAGATCGTCTCTATGGATCGTGACGACGGTACACTACAGTTCATTCAAGATGGCACGATCCAGGCTTCGGTGGCGCAGCAGAGCGCGCTGATGACCTTTATCGGTACCATGTTGATGGAAGGTCTGCAGAACAACCCAGTGCCAATCGTCACCGATAACGAGACCGCCGGCGTGCTACCCATGCCTGAGTCCGTCGACACCGGTGTGGTCGTTATCGATGCCGACAACGCCGAGTTTTTCTATCACTCAGAAGATCCCTATGACTTCAGTGGTATCGAGATCACCGGTCCTGAAGAGGGTGAAACATACGTCGAGGTGCTGGCAGTGATCAACCTGCCTTACTTCATCGATCATCGCTTGGGCCTCGAATTCGCCGGTGAAGAACTAGGCGTCGAGACCAAATTCGTCGGTCCGGTAGATTTCGACATGACGGCAATGGTCAATACTTTGGAACAGGTTATCGCCGAGGAACCGGCCGGGATCCTGGTCGTTGGTTTTGATCCGGCTCTCAAGCCTTCGATCAACAAAGCTGCCGAGGCAGGAATTCCTATTGTTACCCTGGATGCCGAAGTTTATGGTTCGGATCGTCTCACCTTCCTGGGCACAGGCAATTACAATGCCGGCCGCGTGGGTGGTGAACTGCTTTGTGACAAGATTGGCGGTTCCGGTGAAGTCGCAATCCTCACCAAGGTTGGCCAAAGCAACTTGGAAGAGCGTATTCAGGGTTACCAGGACTACATGGCCGAAGAGTGCCCCGATGTCGAGATCGTGCAGATCATCGATGATAACTCCGACTCGGCCAAAGCTGCCGAAGGTCTGAAAGCCGTGTTGCAGCGAAACCCCGAATTGAAAGGCGTTGGCTGTGTGGAAGCTGCCGGCGGCGTAGGTGCTGCCACTGCGGCGAAAGAGCTTGGCATTGAGGGCGAGTTCGTGATCATCTCCATGGATCGCGATGATGGCACTCTCAAGTTCATCGAAGACGGAACTATTCAGGCTTCGGTCGCTCAGAAGACCGCTCTGATGTCCTACCTGGGCACCAAGCTCATGTATTACCTCAACCATGCGCCCGTGCCCATTGTTCCCGATAATGAAGCCGCCAACATCGTCCCCATGCCCGAATCGGTGGATACCGGCGTCATCATCATCGACCAGAGCAATGCCGGATTCTTCTACCACTAAAAGATCGTGATCCCCTCTGAGGGCGGGTCAGCACGACTCGCCCTCAGTCCATCGTAGGTTATTGGGTTATGAATTCAATTGAACGCATACAAGCGGCAATCGATCTGAGCCAGCCCGATCGGGTGCCTGTTGATCTGCATAATTTTCAGCCGGCCGCCAAAGCGATGGCTGTGCCGTTGGCAGAGGTCTTCAAGGATGGCGATTTGTTGGCCGAATCAATGCTCCTGGCCTGGCGAGAATTCGGCCATGACATGATCTTATTAGAGAACGGCACGGCCTGCAATGCCCAGGCGTGTGGCGTAGAGGTCGTTTATCGGGATGATGCAGCACCGGCAGCACATAAACCGGCCATCGACAGGCTAGAAGATGTCGAGAAGCTGGAGGTTCCGGATCCTTACACAGCCTTTCCCATGTGCGAAGTGATCAAAGCCACCCGAATTCTCTCAAAGGAAATCGGTGACAAGGCCTGGATCGTAGCTCGGGCAGACCAGGGTCCCATGGATCTGGCCGCGCAGCTAATCGGCATTCAGGAGCTTATGTTGGCTATCGCCTTGGGCGAAAAGACCGAACTCGTGCATCAACTCCTGGATTTCAGCCGGCAGGTCGCCACACGCTACGCCTATGCCCTGATCGAGGCCGGTGGCCGTTCCACCTCAATCGGTGAGCCCATTGCCGGCCCGGATCTGTTATCCCCCGCGCATTACCGGGCATATCCCTTCATGCACGAAAAACGAATGGCCGAGGAACTGAAGGCGGACGGCATCATTCTTGCCAATCACATCTGTGGGAATACCATCCCCATCATCGACGAATTCATCGCAACCGCCGCCCAGATCCTGGAAATCGACCACAAAACTGATAAACAACTGGCCAAGGATGCGGGCAGGCATAAAACCTGTTTCTTGGGCACCCTCGATACCTCACTGATCCTCGAAGGTACGCCGCAAGAAGTGGAAGAGGCCTGTCGGGAAGTGATCGAGATCATGGCGCCCGATAGTGGATTCATACTTGGCCCCGGCTGTGCACTTGATCCAGAAGTGCCGGCAGATAACATCCATGCACTGGTTGAGTCTGCCAAGAAATATGGTGTTTATTGAGTGACATCAGATATTGGCGGACGTGAAACGTGACGTCTTCTTATCAAGTTCTTTCACGTATTACGCACCATGTATTACGTACCACGTATAGAGAGGAAACATGATGGAGATTTTACACCCTTTGACCCAGGCTGAGAGAGATGACTTTCAGCAACTCTTCGAGCAGCGGCTGGCCAAAGTCAAGGCCAAGACAGATGACGTTTTCACCTTCAAAGAGGTTGCCGCACCACCCTATATCGTCAATAGTTCGATGTACTGGATTTTTGGTCTGGATACTGATACCTTGCCGGCCGACTATTGCCAGGACCCGGCCGCCATGACCAATTTCCAGGAACAGACCTATTACGATCAGATCAAATCTATCGACGATGATTTTGTGCCCTATCTCGTGCCCTGGCTCGGTACGATTGTGGCGGCCTCTGCATTCGGCTGCAAGATAGAATATCCTTACAAAGCCGACCCGACCGCCAACCCTCGCTACTATCCGGTTGTGACGCACGAGGATATCGAGAATCTGCAGGTAATCGATCCGGAAAAAGATGGGCTCATGCCCACCGTGCTCGACTTCCTGCGTTACATGAAGGCAAACAGTTTCTTGCCGGTGGGTATCACTGATTTTCAGGGGCCGCTGACCACCGCCAATCAACTCATGGGCTACGATAAGCTCATCTACCTGATGTTCGATCGCCCGGATCTCATGCATCGACTCATGCATATCGTAACCGAATCGCTGATCCTGTGGGTGAAAATGCAAAAGGAAGTGATCGGCGAACCCATGAATGAGTGCATCGCAGATCAGCAGGTGTACCTGGGTAAAAACGCCGGGATCTGGTTTTCGGATGATGATGCTGTGCTGATGTCACCGGAGACTTATCGCGAGTTTGTCGTGCCCTACAACTCGCGTATTTTGACCGAGTTCGGTGGTGGCGTCGTTCACTATTGTGGCAATGCTACCCATCATGCCGACAGTTTTCTGGCCATGGAAGGCTTGAAAGCACTCAATATCTTCAACCTTTACAACATCCCCTCAGTGGTCGAGCTTCAACAACAGCTCGGGGACAAGGTCGCTCTCTTTGTGTGTGACTTCACCCCGGTTGATTATGAGGCCTATTTCGATGAGATGCTCTCGACACTCTCTTACCGTGGGCTGGTGATCTGTTCGCAATTCTCGCCGACGGTTGGACTCTTGAAAGGTGGCAGGTACGACGCGACCCAACGGGAGATGCGCTCAACTCGTAAGGCAATATACGAGTACTTGAGGACGAGACTTGAACATCAGGCCGGTAGACCAGTAGACCAGTAGACCAGTAGACCTGTAGGCCAGTAGACCAGTAGACCAGTAGGCCAGTAGACCAGTAGGCCAGTAGACCGGGATACGCTGCCTAAGCGAATTTGGAGGTGCGATCTTCCCGGTTTTCCGGTTTACTGGTCTACCGGTTTACCTTCTCGCGATTGACTATTAGGTGCTAAGCGATGTCCAGTACGCCATCGATGTCTGCCAACACCCCCATCCCCGTAACCATCCTCGCCGGGTTCTTAGGATCGGGCAAGACCACGCTGCTTAATCGGATTTTGCATGCCGAGCATGGTTTGCGAGTGGCCGTGCTGATCAACGACTTCGGCGAGGTCAATATCGATTTGAAGCTGGCGGATGGCGACCAGGCATCTGATATGATCAGCTTGCCCAATGGCTGTATCTGTTGCACCCTTTTTGGCAACCTTGTCGAGGTTCTGCGGAATCTCACGGAACTTGCAGAAGCGCCCGACCATATCCTTATCGAGGCCAGTGGTGTCTCACAGCCCCATCAGATCGCCGACATCCTTGCGGTGACCGACCTGAAACCCCACCTGCGGCTGGACGGTATCATTACCCTGGTTGATTCTGAGAACGTGCAGCGCCTGGCCGAGGTGGTGATGTTCATCGAAAAGCAGTTGTCAGATGCCGATCTCATTGTGCTGAACAAGATCGATCTGATCGAGGCCGAAGCGCTTGAGGAATTGCAGACTTGGATTCGAGGTATCGCTCCCGATGCCCGCATCCTCCCCACCACCTACGCCGAGGTCCCGCTCGCTCTGCTGCTGAGCATCGGCCATGGTGATCCGAGTCTCGCCTTTGACCTGCATGATGAACATATCCACCATCATGATCATGATCATGAACATGAACATGGGGGAGATCATGGGCTGATGTTCGAAACCTGGCTCTATCAAGCGGATCACGCACTCGAACGGAGCGCGTTGCTCCAGGCTGTCGCCCAACTGCCGGCGACTATCTACCGGGGCAAGGGCATTGTCTGTCTCTCGGACAGCCCTGACCAGCGTACGATATTGCAGATGGTGGGGAGACGTCTGCGTCTGGATACAGCAGGCGGGTGGGGCGATCTATCGCCACACACCGAACTGGTTTTTATCGGCGCGCCCGCCGCCCTGGATGAAGCTGTGCAAGCCTCCTTCAAATCGTTACTCCAGTTTGATCCTGTAAATCTGGGGTGATACTCTATAACTTATCAGACAAGTTGTTTACAAGATTGGAGTCAAACAACCATAAATGTGTATGAACAGTGCAAATGACGTCTGAAACGCCGGCAGTGAATCGCTTAATCGAAGAACGGGCAGTCTTTTTTGGCGACGATTTCCAGCGCGAGCCTGTGTCAAAGGCGGATGTAACCGCAAAGGCGCTTGCAGAAGCGATTATCCGCAGGCGATGCGTTGCCGGCGAACTTCTTCCATCCGAGAGCGAATTGAGCAGACGTTACGAGGTCAGCAGAGCGGTTGTGCGAGAATCGATACGCATTACCACCGAAATCGGCGGTATCGAAAGGCGCAGCGAGGCACAACGCTGGCATGGAGCCGTTCTGGAGGCCATTGAGGCGCAGGATGCCCATGCAGCCATTGAGGCCATGCGCAATCATATGGAGCAATCAGAAGATGACCTCGCGCGTGCTCTTCAATTGATGTCGGCTCCAAATTCTACTGCCTGATATGGATGACAGGGCAGACCCACATAGACTTCACCGATTTACACAAATCGACGTTTATCCGCGTAGCGGATAGCAAGACCACTTTCAGGAGAAGCGTATGATATTGTCCCTTAAATAAAAAGCCGTTTCCTAACGAAGTTGTTTTTACCAACGCCTTTCGATCACGCTCTTGGAGAAGTGAACCATGTTGAATCGCAAGTATGTTTTTGTTGTCCTGTTATTGGTTGTTACGATGTTGGCGCTGCAAGCGTGCGGTGGCAGCGCCCCTGCCGAGGAACCCGCTGTCCCGCAAGAGTCTTCTCAAGCGGCTGAAGAAGCGCCGGCCGAGGAAGCGGCTACCGAATCCTCGGCAGAAGGTGGGATCTCCATCGCCTACCTGAACAAGATGGGCGATAATCCCTGGTTTGTGGACGAGGTAGCCGGCGCCAAGGCCATGGCCGATGAGCTGGGTGTAGAATTCTTTAACCAGGACCTGCAATTTGACTCGAATCTGGCGATGACGGCGATGGACACCTACATTGCCAATGGCGTGAGCGGCATCATCATCGTGGTGCCTGACACGAAGATCGGACCAGCAGTGATCGAGAAAGCGGCAGAAGCGGGTATCCCGCTGATCGCTGTGGACGACACGATTTTGGATAGTGATGGCAATCCTGCGCCCTTTGTCGGCTTCGATGCGGCTTCGGCAGGGATCAAGGTGGGCGAGTTGATCGCAGAATACTATGCAGCAGAAGGCTGGGGTGACCTCTCAGACGCCGTGATCAAGGGCGTGAGTGTGGAAGACCAGGACCTTGAGGTCTGCAATCTGCGCACGGATGGTGCATCGGCCACCATGATCGAAGCCGGTGTGATCGTGGAAGATGATATCATCCATCTGCCCTACGACAACACAGCCAACAGTGGCATGGATGCGATGGGTCCGGTGATCACGGCCAACCCGCAGGTTACACACTGGATGTTGTGGTCGTGCAACGATGACGGCGTGCTCGGAGCCTGGCGAGCCTTGCAGAACTCAGGTATTTTCGCAGATAACGTGATCGGTGTGGGCATCAACGGCCAGTTGGCGGCAGAAGAATTCAAGAAGGGTGAGCCCAGCGGCCTACGAGCGAGCTTGATGGCGCAGGCGAAAGGCCATGGTGGCACGGCTGTAGAGTTCATCTACGAGAATGTGGTCAACGGCAAAGCCATACCGCAACTTACCTTCATCCCCGCCGCTGTCATGACTCCCGATAATTGGGCTGCGCTGACCGGTCAGGAAGATGCAGGCGCTAGCGAAGCTGCCGCAGACATGGACATTTCCATCGCCTATCTGAATAAGATGGGTGACAATCCCTGGTTTGTGGACGAGGTAGCAGGAGCCAAGGCCATGGCCGATGAGTTGGGTGTGGAGTTCTTCAACCAGGACCTGCAATTTGACTCGAATCTGGCGATGACGGCGATGGACACCTACATTGCCAACGGCGTGAGCGGCATTATCATCGTAGTGCCGGATACGAAGATCGGACCAGCAGTGATCGAGAAAGCGGCAGAAGCGGGTATCCCGCTGATCGCTGTGGACGACACGATTTTGGATAGCGATGGCAATCCTGCGCCTTTCGTCGGCTTCGATGCGGCATCAGCAGGGATCAAGGTGGGCGAGTTGATCGGAGAATACTATGCAGCGGAAGGCTGGAGTGATCTCTCAGACGCCGTGATCAAGGGCGTGAGTGTGGAAGACCAGGACCTTGAGGTCTGCAATCTGCGCACAGATGGTGCATCGGCCACCATGATCGAAGCCGGTGTGATCGTGGAAGATGATATCATCCATCTGCCTTACGACAACACAGCCAACAGTGGCATGGATGCGATGGGTCCGGTGATCACGGCCAACCCGCAAGTTACACACTGGATGCTGTGGTCGTGCAACGATGACGGCGTGCTCGGAGCCTGGCGAGCCCTGCAGAACTCAGGTATTTCCGCAGATAACGTGATCGGTGTGGGCATCAACGGCCAGTTGGCGGCAGAAGAATTCAAGAAGGGTGAGGCCAGTGGTCTGCGCGCGAGCCTGATGGCTCAGGCGAAAGGCCATGGCGGCACAGCCGTAAAATTCATCTACGAGAATGTGGCCAACGGCAAAGCCATACCGCAACTTACCTTCATCCCCGCCGCTGTCATGACCCCCGACAACTACGAGGAACTCATTGGTGGTAACTAGTTAGAGCAGGACTGCCAGTCCTTCCGAGGACTGGCAGTCCTATATCCTTAGGAGATTAGCGTTTATGATAGACGCCGAATCCAGACAAAAACCCATTTTCGAATT
>JAAENG010000006.1 GCA_024224665.1 Chloroflexota bacterium
ACCCCCCTGTATACGGGGGTGCGAACAGCCGTTTTAGACTTTTCCAGAGTTTTCAGTATCAGTCTTGTTTTGCCAATGCCCGGTTCGCCTGAAACCAAAACAAATTGCCCCTGGCCGGTGCGCGCAGAGCGATAGGCGTGTAGGAGTTCCTGCATGGCGTCCTCACGTCCCAGCAAGGGTAATTCCAACCCGGAATGGGTATGCCAATCCAGATGTACTGCTTCAGACTGCAACCTGGGTCGCTTCCCCGCCAGCACTGCCTGATAAAGGGCGTCGGTCTCTGCCTGTGGCGTCACGCCCAATTGACGTTCCAAAACCATCACACAATGCTCGTACTGGCGCAACGCCGCGTTGGGGTTGCCGCTGGCAGCATAAAATTGGATCAGGCGGCGATGAACGTTCTCGTCCAGTTCGTCTACGGCAAGATAGCGGCGAGCGGCGGCGATGGCAGGTTCATACGCCCCACCGACGCTGTGACCCTCGACCAATGCCAGCAATGTATTCAGAAAGAGGCGTTCGTAGACCTGGCGACGGTCGCAGAGCCAACGCTCGAACTCGGCGTTTTTAGGTAGAGAGAAACCATCCAGATAAGGCCCCCGGTAGAGCGATACCGCCTCCTGCATCTCGTCGAGGTTGCCCTTGCTATCCCCTCGTGCGCTGAGACGACTGAATTCTACGACATCCGACCAGCATCGCTCCGGGTCGAGTTGCACCTGTGTCTTCGTCGTCTGCAGGAGTTCGGGAGCAGGCAGGTCGTGGCGGAGCATGCTCAGCCGCTGGGTCAGGTTACGCCGGGCCGTGGCATCGGGTGTGTCAGGCCAAAAGAGGAACGCCAGCTGTTCTCGTGGCACAGGCTGCAAATCAGTTGCGAGGCGAAACAGAAGGGCGCGGGCCTGCCTGCGGGCGATCTCGAGTGGATTTCCCGCATATTCGATTAGGGGTGCACCTAACAGACGAATTTACAGGATCGGCTATCCACTATCAAGACTTGACATCGCTACACCTTTTCTTCAACTACTTCCCGATGTGGGGCATGATGATACCCAGCGATAACCTCTGATCTGGTAATCATGCTTGATTCCGTAAGTACAGATAGTGGATCAGTTGGTGGCGCTGCGGATGCGTAGGCATAATGTCACGGTCTCATGCCATAATATCAGAATTCACCGTGCTTTGCATCTGACCTGTTTAGGGGCGAGTATTAGCCGATGCATTGACCGTTTAAAAGGGATGTCGGCCAGTGGCCTGACGATCTCAGCTGATACAGAAAACAGCAGAGCTTGATACAATTGAATCTATCGCGGAAGTTACCAGCTGGGTGGGAGAAACCAATATCGATGGCGAAGCAGCATTTATCCGCGTTAGTCCACGATTTTTCGCTGGCCTGGAAGTATTCTTCCATCGGCCGAAGGAGCTAATCTTTGATCAAGAATGGGAAAATCTGTCCATTGATGACAGTGCTGTCGCGTTCGAAGTCGTAAATGGTGAGAAGACTGTTGAGTTTGCAAGCATGTTTGACGGCGAATACTACAAAGGCATCATTTAGTGTAGAAACCCACCTCCTGGCAGAAGATATGAAAGCCGGTTACACTTACCTCTAGTTACGATCCGAAGTTGACCCGCAGCGAATTGGTTTACCGGGATTCAGTAACGGTTCATGGGTTGGCACAGAGCCACAAAGAATCAATACACACACCCTATTTGCAGGAGGAACTAGAATCATGTTACGCAGAACGTGGGTATTCTTTATCCTAACCTATGCCATTTCCTGGCTACTATGGCTGCCGGGGGTGCTTCGCTCGAATGGATATGACGACTTGCCTGAAATTGTGGGCCTGCCGGGCATGTTCGCTGTCCTTGGCCCGACCATCGCCGCTTTCATCCTTGTCGGTCGGGAGTCAGGACGCGCCGGCGTGTCGCGTTTGCTCAGGCGGGCGTTTCAGACGGGTTTTGGCAAGGGCTGGTGGCTGCCAACCCTGTTGTTGATGCCGGTGATTGGTTTGCTCACGGCCGGAATCTTGCTCCTGCTGGGTGAACGGACACCGGATTGGAGCGCGCCTACCTTACTGACCGCTCTGGGCACAGCAGTATTCATTTTACTGATCGGTGGCGGGTTGGAGGAGTTTGGCTGGCGGGGTTACGCGCTGGATCGCATGCAAACTGGGAAGAATGCGGTCGTCGCCAGTCTGGTTTTGGGCTTCTTCTGGGGAATGTGGCATCTGCCTCTATTCTTCATAGAGAGTTCTACCCAGTATCGAGGCGCGATCCCGCTGTGGGAGTTCGTGTTGCAGATCATGGTACTTTCCGTTCTCTTCACTTGGCTCTACAATAATACTCAGGGCAGCTTGCTAGTAGCCATCCTCTTTCATACCATCGGCAATACCACCGCTGCATTGCTGCCACCCTACTTCAGCACAGAAATCGGCCGCTGGATTTACTTTAGCCTCTTGCTGATCACCGCCCTGATCGTAGTCCTGGTCTGGGGCTGGCGCACATTGAATCGTGGCCGTCCATTGCCTCAACCATCGCTCCCAGAGCAAATATGAGGTTCACCATGCACTTGGAGCTTTGTGACATTCGCTCGTATTTGTGACAAGAAGTTCCGGTCAATTGCGACCAAAGGACAGTAATGACATCGATTCTGGACACGACTGCTGGTCGTCTTTGGTCTGACTTCGACACACTGGTAGATTCTGACCGGGCTAGACTGCGTATCGAACTCGTAGGTGTTGTCTATTGCCTGCCCCTAGCTGTCGTATGTATTGGGTGGTTGCTCGCCGAAACGGACTTCAATACAGTACGCAGCCAGTGGCCTATGCTGATGCTCTTTCTTGTATTGGGATTTCTGTTCGCAAGACTATCCTTCTTCCAGATGAGCGGGACTGAGGCTGGTAGCTATAGTTATGATAGCAGCAGTATGGCGTCAATCGTAATTGTATCTGCTGCATTTCTCTACGGCCCGACCGGTGTATGGATTCTCGTCCTCGGTCTGCTTACCTATGTCATTGCTGATTTATCACCCCATCAGTCCAGGTTTGAGCGCTGGAATATTGCTAGGAATCTACTCTTCGGTATTTGGTCGGGCATTACCAGTTTTCTTTTGGGCTTGATGGTTTACGAGTGGCTCGGTGGACACTATCCCGTCTCAGAGTTGACTCTGGCCTCTAGCTGGATCGCTTTCCTAGCTGTCTTTATAATCGTCTGTCTCAACGTACTATTTTTTCTCTCACTGGTCGCCGTATGGAGGCTGACTGGCGTTCGCGATGCTCAGTCTAAGAACCAGGATCAAGATCGCTCGTTACGCCTTACTGTTCGGTTTTTTGTGCTGGCAGACTTACCTGCATTTTTCGGCATATTGGCCGCTGCGACCTATAGTGTGATGGGTTTGGGAGCTTTCCTATTCCTGATGGGCGGCGCCCTTCTAGCCAGTCTGCTGGCGCGACGGTTCAGCTCCGCAGCCGTTTTGAACCAACAGCGATCTCGGGAGGTAGTTCAGCTAGAGCAACTGGGTCGCGCCATCATCGCCGCCCCTGCCGACGCCTCAACCCTACCCGAACTTCTGGCCGATTTCTTGCCCAGGATGTTCGAATACCGTCAGGCTGAGATTCGCCTATTTCCTGATCGGAGCTTGCTCAAGTTACCTGAAGACCAAGCATCATTACCCGACCCACTTTGGCAATGGTTTCAGGTACATCCCAGATATTTTAAGCTTGATCCTGGCGAAGAAAATCCTTGGGATATGCGTCGACTTACCGATACCGTAATTTACGCTCCGATCCTTGACACTCAGACGGCGAAAACGTTAGGGGGGATTTGTCTCATCCTAGAGAGCATTCGTTTCCTCAATCTGCCCGTCGATTACGAGTCCGCCTTGCAGGTTCTGGCGGCCCAGATTTCGTCTGCCATTCATGGCGCTGATGTTTTTACTCAAGCCCTGGCACACGAGAAAATGGTCCAGGAGTTGGCCGTTGCCAGCCAAATCCAGACCCGCTTTCTTCCTAAAACGCTGCCACACGCTGCTGGTTGGCAACTGAGTGCAACCTTAAAGCCGGCCAGGGAGACTTCTGGCGATTTCTACGATGTATTCGAGCTTCCAGACGGACATTTGGTCCTTGTCGTGGCCGATGTAGCTGACAAGGGCGTTGGTCCTGCTCTTTTTATGGCGATGAGCAGAACCCTTCTGCGAACACATGCCTCCAACTATCCCACTCAGCCACACTTGGCCCTGGCCGAGGTCAACCAGCGTATCTTGACAGATACTCACACTGATCTATTCGTGACTGTCTTTTTAGGTATCCTTGATCCTATCAATGGGCGCATGATCTACGCCAACGCTGGCCACAACCCACCCTATCGGCTGACTCCGGGGAGTCTTGGCGCTCCGTTGGCAATGCCCACCACCGGCCTCCCCCTCGGCATCTTGGAAGATGCATCTTGGGAGATGAAGGCTATTGACTTGGCGCCAGGAGACATTCTCCTTCTTTATACGGACGGTATCACGGAAGCCCACAATCCCAGCCTGGATCTTTTTGGGGAACAGCGTCTCTTGGCTGCTGCAAACAGCACTACGGGCGGTTCGACTCAGCACATGCAGGACTCTATCCTTACAGCAATTGATCATTTTGTCGGAGAAGAGCCAAACGTTCAGCATGACGATCTGACGTTGATGGTGTTGAAACGCGAGCTGCTTTGACTGGTTAATATATGACAAGCATCATGTGAAAACAGCTTCATAACGCATGCCCTGACCATCTAACCCCAGGGGTACCAGGAACAGCGATAACATGCCCATCTCGTCATGTTCGAGTGGACAGATCTGCTGCGCCAACACCGGTTCCTCCGGGCCGCGAAAAATGAGGGAAAAGGCCTGGCGTCTGATCAGGTCGTCGCCAGGATCGGGGGGAGAGCCAAAGGCCGTGACATCGATCAGTACGAGCTCAAGCGATTGCGAGTCGTCTAGGGTAAGGTGAAATACCGCGCTAATACGTGATTCAAAATCTTTGATGGTAAGTTGATCGAACATAGGTGGGGATAACGATTTAGTAGTGAGAAAAGTTGATGGTGTATAGCGAGTCAGACCATCGTTCACGATCACTCATTAGGGTCGGGGGTCCATTCCATAAGAACATACACACCGGTATCGCCGATCTTTTTGAACCCGAGGCGGTGGTAGAGGCGGAGAGCAAGGTTGGCATGCTCGACGTGAATGCGCACCGGTAGACCACTGCTCTCTCCTTCCGCCAGGATGTCTCTCATGAATCTGGAGCCGATGCCCAGACTACGGAACTCAGGAAGTAGGGCGATATCGATAATACGGATCTCGTCCGCCCGGCGATCGACATAAAGCCGGCCTATGGGCTTGTTTTCCCACTGAATGATATCATACTCGGCTCCGGCGAATCGCTCCTGATAAAACGTGTGCTGGGCTCCAAACTGCATGGTCAGAAACTCATTCTTCTGCCCCTCAGACCAATCCAACATGGCCATCTCATCTACACGTGTGCTGGCGTAAAGACGGTAGAGAAACGGTTCGTCGGCGCGCGTAATAGGGCGGAGAAAGATATCCGTGTGGGTCGTCATGCTTCAGATAAAAGATTAGGGCTCTTTATTCCAGCCACCGTCTAGCCGCGTGAAGGGTATATTCCTACCAGAGCGATGATGAAGTTGATGGTCAGGAAAGGCTGCATATTGTTGTGGGGTTGGCCGCCGCCCGTATTCTGCGTGGTTTGAGCCGACATCGCAACCACAGTCCCGGTATCGTTATAAAGGTCGTCATCCGCTTTGGCATAGGCTCGGTTGTTCGGATCCGTTTGGGAGGCGTCTTCTTCTTCCCCCTGTAGAGCATGGCTATGGGCCGCTAATTGTGTTTCCGACAATACAACAGCCTCGGAACCACCGCGCTCGCCCAGACGACGTGCTGTCAATCCCGGCCCCCTACCTGCATGCATGGGTGCACGACCCTCGAGGTTAGGCAGAGCGGTGGTTGTGCGGCCGTCGCCGCCGTATGTGACGCCGATCAGCGAGAAAAGCGCCGTGTTTTGAGCAATGGGTAGTAACTGCCCGTTACAAAACGCCCAACCCCGCGGCGCAAAGTTACCTGCAAATATGCGAATTTCAGCGATGAATGGTTCGGACATAATTAGATTTCCTCAATGTCGTGACGGATAAATCCCAAACAGGGCGATGATGAAGTGGATAACCAGGAAAGGCATGTTGTTATCATGTGACTGGCTGCCGCCGCTGCTGGCCAGAGAATCACTGCGCATGGGGACGGGTGATGTGAAGTCACTGTATGCAACACTTTGCGATTTGGCCGCCAGACCATTGCCTGGACTGGCGGAGGTCGCATCCGAGCTAGTGCCTTGCTGGATATGATTGTGAGACGGGATCTGCTGTTCAGTCAGGGTCACCTTCTCGAGGCCACCTTTCGTTCCCAGTTTCCGCGCTGACAGCCCCGGACCACTGCCGGCGTGGATGGGAATCCGCCCCCGCAGGTCCGGCAGACCGAACGTGGTACGCCCATCACCACCATATAGGGTGCCCAGCAATGAAAAGAGGGCATCGTTTTGGGAAACGGCAAGTAATTGTCCGTCGCAGAAGGCCCAACCACGGGGCGAAAAATTCCCCGCAAACATGCGAATTTCACCAACAAAGGGTTCAGACATGATACGTTCTCCTTAGTTTCTGGATGGGAAGAGGCCCTGAAGGGCGATGCAGAAATTGACCGCTAAATAGGGCTGCATGTTCTCATGCGCTTGCCCTCCGCCATCGTTGGTAGAGGTAGCTCCCATCGGTACAACTGTCGTGTTCGCCGTCGAATCGGGGCGATACGTATTTCCTTCGGCTATGGCTGGCAAGCGGTCTTCGGGATCCGCATCATCGTTGGGCCCATTGATACCCTGACCGCCATGGTGGTGGGAGGGCATCTCCTGCACAGCCAATGTGTGGGCCTCCTCTCCGCCCCTTTGTCCCAGCTTATGCGAGACGCCATCGGAGCCTCCAACGTGGATAGGCGTACGGCCGCGCAGATCGGGCAATGCAAATGTCGTGCGGCCATCGCCACCATAGGTTGTGCCTAGCAGCGAGTAGAGGGACTGGTTCTGGTTGATGGGTAGTATTTGCCCATCGCAGAAAGCCCAGCCGCGCGGGGCGAAGTTGAAACCGACGATTTTCACTTCGGCCAAAAAGGGTTCGGACATGATAAAAACTCCTGTTGTGTGGGGTGCCTGGGCGCTGATTCAAGGTCATCGACAACTTTTTGTCGATCTTGGTCTCTTTTCTGACAAGGTGACAAGGTAATCACTTCGTCATCAATTCATTTATGCCAGCGAAGTCTGGAATAATCGTAGTATCTGATAACTGCAAATCGTCTTCCAGAAGGGTTGTCATAGTGAGGCCGCTGGTGCTTGGGGACAGCTTTCGCCAAAGTGAACGGCCACCGCGAAGATGTCGGCGATATCAACCACATTATCATCGTTCAGGTCATACGTCAGGTCACCCGGGTACGGCAAGACGAAGATAGAAGCGTTGATCGCGATCATCACGTCGTCGATATCGATGATGCCGTCGATATTGAGATCGTACTTAAGACACGGGAGGGTGCCGGCCTCGACTTCCGTACAGGTGGGATCGGTTGCAGTGAGGTTGACGCTCGGATCGTCGGTATCGACGCTGATGGCGCCATCGGCTGTGACCGTCCCCTGGTTGCAGACTTGCGTCACAACAGGTGGCGGATTGTCGATAGTCACGTCGAAAATGATGGTGACGCTTCTGTCGGGCGGCAAGGTGCCGATAAACACATCGATGCTCTCACCAGAGGCAGGAGCGAGACCAGATGTCAAAGATCTGGGAACAGATGGCCGACCTCTAGCTTCTAGCCTCTCTCCTCTGCCTACTGGTTTTAGATCGGTGATTGCAGAGACCGGGGATTGCCGTAAACCTGTGTTCAGAATCGATGCTGTGATCCGGTTCGGGGCGAAACTTGTGTTCAAGTTAGATCGATTGAAGGGGCTGAAGTCGTTTTCGTCGGGGCCTGCGCTATTCGCAGACACAAGAGTTGCTCCGGGGATTGTGGCTTGATTCACGACGTCGATGCTGGCGCCATTGTCGATCGAGAAACCGGCGGTTGTGTTGCCGTCGGCGGCCAGGATGCTGATGATAGTGCCTGTGTCGCCCGGGGTCGTGAGTGTGTTGCCTATATTCGTATCGCACACACCGCCATTATTCAGGTCCGTACAACCCAACTCAAACGTGCTACCGGCATGGCTGTTGTCTTCGATATCCCAGCCACCTGAACCCGGATCGTTGTTTTGGAAGAACACACGAAATGTGTACGGGTCGTTTTCCTGGTCGAACTGAATGCCGTCACCGGTAGTACCCAGCGTGTTGTTGGTAACGCGAACGTTGAAAGTGGCGGCTTCGTCGGCCATCAACAGAATACCCGCGTCCTCGACGTTGTCAATGGTCGTGTTGCCCGAAATGTCGGCGCTGAGGCTGCCTGTCAAGGTCGGACTGGCGCCGGCCAAGCCGACGGTGATGCCATTGCCATCCCAACGCTCGCCTGCAGTGTTCGAAGCGCTATCGATTGTATTGTTGGTGATGTCGACACTTAGGGTTGGCGAGCCCCCGTCGCCGCGCATCTCCACCTCGATTGCTTCATCCGGGTCATGACCCGCACCCGTATAGTTGGTGATCGCGTTCAATGTGTTGTTGCTGATGACCACACGCGAGTTGCCATCATTATTGCCTGCTCCATCTTGGAGAGTATCCACCTCGATTGCGTTGTTGTCCAAATCGTCGATGGTGTTGGAGTCCATCAAGATTATGTTGCGGCCGCTCGTACCGGAACCGGCGTCACCTTCGATCAAAAAGGCAATGCCTTCCCGTACGCCGTCAATATCATTGTCGGACACGGTGGCCATCACAGTTCCGTTGGCAGGCGCCTCGAACTCAACATTTATCGCCGTATGGGTCGTGCTGAAGTTACTACCATTGCCCTTGATGTCATTGTCGGTCAGAATCAGTGTGAGCTCGCCGGTGTAGCTATAAGTGCCATTGGCCATGCCCAAAGTGTCCACCTCTACATCGATGGCATTGCCGGCGCCGTTGATGCCGGTGTCGCCGATATTGGCGAAGAGGCTATTGCTAATCGAGATCGAACGGTCGCCGGGGAGTGGGTCTTCGACGTTGATACCGTGCTCATCGCTATTGTCACCCACGTCATCGATCTCAAGGAAGTTCACTGTCAGGTCGCCGGAGTTGACTACGTGGATGCCACTGTGGCCGGCCACGTTATTGACCGTGCCGATGTCCGTGATCTGGAAACGGTTGGCGGCGCTGGTACCCTGGACTGTCGTAGAACCGGCGACGCCGTTCAGATGGATGCCGTGATTGTCGGTATGACTGCCGCCGATCGAACCAGTGGCGATCGCGATGTCGGCGAGGATGGTGTCGAACCGCATACCGTCGCCGGTTGGGGCGGCAATGTTGATGTCGGTCAGGTTGATATTCTGGGAAATCTTATTGAAGGCGACGCCACTGGTGGAGCTACTAAGAGAGCTAACGTCGCTGAAGGTCCATTGGCCGGCGCCGCCAACATTGCCGATTGTGTTGGTCACGTCGATGGCCGCACCACCCGTGGAATCGATACTTGGAATAGAGGTAGCATTGACCGTGCCGCTGTTGTCTGTCAACAGGCCGGAACCATTGCTATTTGTGATGTCCAAGTCAGAGAAGGAAAAACTGGCGCCAGTGTTGTTTGAGCTGATGTCGATCCCATGCCTACCGGCAGGAGTCGATTGTCCGATCGTGGTATCGCCAAAAGTGAAGGTGTCGTTGCTACTGTTGGTGATCTCGATCCCAGAAAGATTAGTGTCATCGATAGATGTAGAGGTAGCAACATCAAAATCACCCACACCGCCATCGATGTCGATTCCCGCCGCACCGGTACCATCGATATCGATCTCCGTAAAATTGAAACCAGCCGAACTATTGCCGGAAATGGCGATGCCTGCCCCCCCGGCCTGCGTGATAGTTGTGGCGCCACTGACAGTGAACGATCCCGACACGCTGCTGATATCTATGCCATGTGTTGCACTGTTGTTCGAAGCAATGTCGTCGAAGGTGACGTCGAGCGTACCATTGCTAAGATTCAGGGCCTGCCCCTCACCGGAGATGGTTACATCTCGCACCACCAGTGTGCTGAACGAACCGGCGATACCAGCGCCAGTAGTATCATCGATGGTCAGACCCCTGATGACATTGTCAGCGCCCAGGGTGATACCGTCGCCGCCGTTGCTAACGAGGGTGGGAGGACCGCTGGCGCCGGGCAAAGGCAGGCTGAAGGATGGTACGCTAAGGCCGGAGGCCGTTGCCAGGTCGACGCCCTGACCGATGAGTTGCTGCAAGCCGAACAGGGTGATACCTGCATCATAGTTGGTGCTGCTACCATCACCTTCAGCGATAAAAATGATGTCGTTCGGGCCAGCGGCGGCGTTGGTGTTGAAACCGGCAATGCTGTTGAAGGGGCTGATTAACGTGCCATCGCCGCCACCCGCGGCGGTGTTGTCGATGAACCATATGATCTCGTCGACTGCGATGGTAACGGTGGCCTGGCTATTGGGGGTCAACGAATCGTTGTCCGTCAGGATATAGTTGAATGTGTCCAAGCCCTGGAAAGTTGGGGCAGGGATGTAAGTAAAGCTGCCGTCGGGGTCGACAGAGACGGCGCCGCCGCCTGTGCTTATGCCGTCAAATGCACTTACCTCCAAGGACATAAAGTTGTCGGGATCCACGTCATTGGCCAGCAGGCCGCTGACGGCGGGCACATCGATGCCCACATGTCCGAGGGACTCGTAAGTATCGTCGAAGGCGATTGGAGAGACGTGCACTACGCCGGTGAGGGTCGTATGAGGATCAATGGTGTCGTCGAATTGAACGTTAGTGGCGTCCATATTTCCGGTATTCTTGATGACAACCATGTACGTTAACGTATCGCCGGGGCTTGCGGCATTACTCTGGTCGGCGTCATCGGCAAGGATGTAGGATTTTTCGGCAGAGATATCGGCACTTTGCGGTATTATATCTGCATTGCCGGCGCCGGCCCACGACACCGTCACCAAGACACCTACAATCAGGCCGGCCATTAGGCCAATTCGCACGGCTGCGGCTACAGATTTGACCTGTGCATGAATCGATTTTCGCATGATATTGCTCCGATAAGGACCTAGCAATTGTCCCCAGACTGCGCTGAGAAAATAAGGCTCCATTGGGGCAGGTAGCAAGTAGCAGGTCGCAGGTGCGAGTGCGGTTGCAGACACGGTTGAACTTGCCACTTGCCACAAACATCGACAAAAAGTTGTCGATAATTTTGAGTAAGCGCTTAGGACAGAATGACTTGCGGAATGACGTCCAGAATCGTCCGTAGAGTTCCGTATGTTGTTGAATTCTCAGTCCTAAGAATAAGGTGATAAGGTCGCACTGACGCCATTTACATGCGATTGAAAATGACTTCGTAACGGCTGATACCGGAGGGGCTTGGCGCCGGCACCATAAATAGAGGGAAGTGGCCGAGGGCCTTATTTGCCAGGATGTAGGTGCCTTGCAGGGCCGATGAGGCTGCTCCTTCAAAAATCAAAATGAATGTCTCTTTACTACCCCTCTGTTTCGGCCGCAGATCCTGTACCTCGACCAACCTCAGAACCCCGACCTCGATACCTCTATCATGCTGGTAAAACGTCTTTCCCACTTGCTGAGAAAAATCAGAATAGTTGAGTTTCTCTAGTAGTTGCCAGGGGCCGAATGGAGTTGGCGCCCGCAGGGGAGAGAGGGAGTGAGGATCAATCAAGCCGCTATTGAATACGCCGGCCAGACCGGCGCTGGCGATAACGCCACTTCCTAGCCACCTCAAGAAATTTCTACGCGTGAGATCGCTGGCTCTTGCTGGTGGTGTATGTCTATCAATCATCTTTGATCTCCTCCGATATAAGAAAACAGAGAATCTCTGCGTCGCTACTGCCAGGACGTTTAGGTTTTTTTCGTGATCCCAAACACGTATTTTGGATCCTGATCACGAGATGCCAACTCTCGTTGCCAGCTTCCTCCCCGCGCCTGAACAGGCCGGCAATTCGCAATCAAGCAATGAACAAAGCCTATCATGAAGTTTGTTGACGTGCAAACCGAGCCTTTTGGGGGCAGTAATCTTACCTACTACGAACCGCACAGCTACTTGCGCCACGATGAATTAGGTAAGCAGGTCCGTTGATAAAGCTGCTCAAGGGGCGGGTTGCCAAGGCATGGTGGCTGGACTATGATGATTATGAAAACTCTGGAAAACTTTTTTGAGCTATTTTTTGCCC
>JAAENG010000007.1 GCA_024224665.1 Chloroflexota bacterium
ATGGTCCGTTCATGAATTGCTTTCCTTCAAAGTTCCTCCGCCACAGTGGCGGCCCCACAAGCAACGAGGGCGGCCATCGCTAGAGGCTTTACGCCTCATTCAACGATGGTGTCCTACTCCCAGTTGAAGTGCAGTCCTACCAGTCCTTATCATCACCCCAAACATTAGGAGAAAAAAATGACTACTGCAACCATCCCCGTGATCCGAAATGAAGAAGGTTTCCTGCTGGACCCTAACGACTGGACCCCTGAAATCTCACAGGCCATCGCCGCTGAGGAGGGCATTGCCGAGCTGAGCGAGCGACACTGGGATGTCATCAATTCCGCCCGTGCCGATTACGAGGCCACAGGTGAATCCCCAACCCTGCGTCGTATTTCCAAACAGTCTGGTGTCACAACCAAAGAATTATTCAAGCTCTTCCCCAAAGGCCCGGCCAAAAAAATCTCAAAGATCGCAGGTCTCGATAAACCCAAAGGTTGTGTTTAATTACATAGTGCCTACAGAACCAACAACCGCAAGCAAACAGAAACATACCAAAGGAAAAATCCAATGACCGACGACACACGTCATGTAGCCTTCATCTGCTCGAAAGGCGATCTTGATATGGCCTACCCCGCCCTGGTGATGGGTTGGGCAGCCCTGGGCAATGGCATCGATGTCACCATCTTCTTCACCTTCTGGGGCATGGACATGATCCGCAAAAGCCGGATCGAAAATCTGCAAATAGCCCCGGTCGGCAATACGGCCATGAAGATGTCGATGATGGGCTACAAAGGCAACGACAACCTGGGCATTCCCAATTTCATGGGTATGCTACCTGGCATGACCGGCATTGCCACAAAGTTGATGAAAGACAAGATGGAAGAATTGGACGTACCGCCGGTAAGCGAATATATCGAGATGCTGGTAGACGCCGGCGCCAAACTCTACGTGTGCAAAATGTCTGTCGACATGATGGACTTAGACGAAGGCGACTTCATCGACGGCGTCGAAGGCGTAGTGACGGCCGGTGACTTCATGGATATGACAGAAGGCGCCCAGATCGTATTTATTTGACACCGCCACTAACAACCGCATACAACGCTATATGCACAACCCGCTGAGCCCTACGTCGGCGGGTTGTTGCGTCACATATCTGTAAAATGTACGTGCACCATCGTACCTTCCAGGTGTAACACTTCAAGCCACCACCTCTGGAGGTGGTCATTGACTAACCAGGTTATCAAACGTTATCATTCGAGCAAATGACAATGTCATGAGTTTGCCCCTTTCAATACCCGGAGAGATTCTTTGCTCGATCAGAAACACCTTATCCGTATTACTGACACAATTCCCTTTCCTCAAGATACAAGCAGCCGGCTCGTTCAAGAATTCCAAAGAACGGCCTATCATGTTCGTATCTATGCCGGCCGAGAGATATTTCTGGAAGGGGATCGCGTCGATTTATCAAATTTATGGCCTCTACAAGCGGCCGCGTCACCCGCATTGTTGCCGGAGTTGCCTTGATCGCCTGGGGATTGATCGGCCTAGCGGGCCCAATCGGCATTATCATCGCCGTGGTCGGCCTGGTTCCCCTGCTGGCCGGGCTGTTTGATGTCTGTGTTTTTGCACCGCTTTTCAACAACCCTGAGAACTCTGGAAAAGTCTAAAACGGCTGTTCGCACCCCTATATACAGGGGGGTTTTGCTCGTTCGCACCTGTGTAAACGGGGGCAAAAAAATAGCTCAAAAAAGTTTTCCAGAGTTTTCAGAATCTTCATAGAAATCGGTGAGCAGAAAACCGGCCTCCTGAAGGGTAGTCAGAGTCAAGTCGTCCCGCTCGGCCACAAATCGGTCTTGACCTAGCTGTTTGGAGGAGATATCCAGCACAGTGACATGAGCGCCTGCAGCCGCCAAAATGGGAGCCTGGAGTCCACCGCCCGAGGCCAGTCAGAGAATATCCAATCCCACAACATCGGGGAACCAGGATCGAGGAGCCGGCTTTGATTCTGTTAGGAAGATCTGCCGATCCCCCTACTTGGCTGCGGCAATCACCCCCTCGCTTGCCGCTATCGTCCAGATGCTCTCATGATCGACAGAGTCATCCCAGGCCTGCCGGTTGCGTTTTACGATGTCCATGAATGTGTTTGTGGGATAGGTATGAGCACTGAAGTGCTATCTATGAAAAGTCGACAAATACTCAGCAACATAAGCTACATAATCTGACGGCGTGACAAAATGCTCCGATACAAATGAGCGATCAACTAAAGTCCCATTTCTTCCCTCGATCCATTCAAGATAATTCGAGACACCCCATGCCGAGACCTCGCTGATGATCCCATCTTTGACTGGATTGGCATGGAAGTAGCGGCACAGATGAAGCAAATGGTGTTGTTCTGCTATTTCATCTACCCTGTATTCTCCTTCGAATATTGTGCCTGAGTGATCGTAACGATGGTTGTACCACTTTGCGTAGCCATTGAAGATGCGTTGGGGTAGCAGTCCAGCTGCTTTCTCATCCTCTTGCCGTACGAGAAAATGATAGTGGTTGGGCATGAGGCAGTAGGCAATCATCGTGAGGTTAAGCGCTCGGCTGTAATACTTTAGCCGCTGCTGGATGTTTAGGTAGTCATGTTTGTTATGACAAATGGAAAGCCTGCTGCGTCCGCGGTTGAAGAACTGAAAGTATGTTCCTGCTGAGAATCGTGGGCGAGGTTTTGGCATGCTAGTCGACTGGCGAGGGTGCAACGCACTGCGGTTGGAGATTAGAGCCAGCTTTGAACAAAAAGGTAATGTGAACGCAAATGCGCAGTGCGTTGCACCCGGCGTATGCGCGTTAAGCTGCCCCACGCTGTCTCGTATACTTGTTGCTGTCCGGTTCATGTGGATTGGGTTGTAAATCGACTGTCTGGTCTTTCCACAACCGGTAGAGCTCAATGGCGCGGCGGGCTATCCACTTACGGTTGGGCGGCACCAGTAGCTCTACATCCTCGTCCTCCAGTTCTTTTATGCTCCACCAACGATACTCACTTCCTTGCATGTCATCACCCGGTATCACCTCACCCCCTTCATAGGCCATCAGATACGAAATGCTGAACATGTAACGTACTGCCTCATCGTAATGGAAGTTTTGCACATGCACCGTGCCAAGAGGACGTACCCGTATACCCGGCCCGGCCTCTTCGCTGATTTCTCGTAAAGCACCTTCTAGGATCGTCTCCTCCGTTTCCATTGCGCCATTGATCACCTCCCAGCCGCCCTGGCGCTGGGGATGCGCCAGCAGTAGTATCCGCTCCTGTTCATCCACGATGAAAACCAGAATGGCGATCGGGTAACAGGCGAAAGCACGTTTTCCGTTTGTGGTAGTGATCGTGGCTTGGTCGGCCATCTACGGATCTTCGTTAGTTAGATGTGTCATAGACATATGGCTATAGTGGTAGGAACTCAACGACGTTCATGAGGTCGTTCGCTTCACAGCTTTTTGCTATGATCTCCAAATCTTGTATTGTCACACCGATAGAAACCCGCAATTGATGAGCGTAAATGACGCCGAAGAATGGCGTGCGAGCGCGTTGTCTACGAACTGCCTCCGCTACGAGATCGTCATCCCTGCTAAACAACACTCGTTCCAGTGTATCTGCCCGATCTAGTAGTGCTGGATCGTCGAGCTGGTGTGCATCATCTTCATAGGCTGTAAGTACATCGACGCCTCGCATACGAAGACCCGCCGTGATAGCACTGGGTACATTATGATCCATGTATAGCTTTACGGTCATTCGAGCAGACCTTTTGCTCGAAGTTTTACCTGGAGAGGCGTTGGCTGTCTTGTTAAGCGCAACTGTTCAACATTCTTGAATCGGTTTTCTATATCCCTATCCAGCACATCCTGATGATCCCAATAATAGGCCAATGCAGAATGAATCTGTCCTAAAGAGAGGTGCTGATGTTGATTATGGATTTCTTCTGCACTCCAGCCATAAGCGATCTTGTCTAACACGATCTCGATTACTTTGGTATTTACATCTTCTACAATGGGATTTTGGTGTTCATCAAGGATGATGTGTTCGTAACGAGTTTCAACTAACACTGCCATTTTTCACGCTCCAACATCAGAAAGATTCATCAACCGTATTGTAAAGGTGGGTCGGGGGTTAGTCAATGGCAGTTAGCCAGAGGCGCTCACACACCTGCAGCCTGGAAAGCAGCACTGACAATCGCCTGCGCTTCGACTTGAATCTGTTTGAGGTGATCGGCGCCTTTGAAACTCTCGGCATAGATCTTATAAATGGCCTCGGTACCGGATGGGCGGGCAGCAAACCATCCATTTTCGGTCGTCACTTTGAGGCCGCCAACAGCAGCGCCATTGCCGGGCGCGTGGGTTAGCTTAGCCGCAATCGCTTCGCCTGCCATATCGGTGGCTGCTACCCTATCAGGGGAGAGGTTTTTGAGCACGGCTTTTTGTTCCAGCGTCGCCGGTGCGTCCATGCGTTCGTATATCGGGCTGCCGAATTGTTCCTCCAGCGCCAGATAATGCTCGCCCGGGTCTTTATCCGTTCTGGCTGTGATCTCCGCTGCCAGCAGATCCATGATAATGCCATCTTTGTCGGTAGTCCACACACTGCCGTCGCTGCGCAGGAAACTGGCCCCGGCACTTTCCTCTCCGCCGAATCCATAACTGCCGTCGATAAGACCCTCGACAAACCACTTGAAGCCTACGGGAACCTCGGATAACCTGCGTCCCATGTGAGCGGCTACCCGGTCGATCATCGAACTGGAGACCAGGGTTTTGCCCACAGCAGCATCGGCTCGCCAGTCAGGCCGGTTCTGGAACAGGTACCACACAGCCACCGCCAGATAGTGGTTGGGGTTGAGCAGGCCGGCGCTACGGGTGACGATGCCGTGGCGATCATAGTCGGGATCATTGCCGAAGGCGATGTCGAATTGATCTTTCAAGCCGATGAGCCCGGCCATTGCGGAGGGCGAGGAGCAATCCATGCGAATTTCGCCATCCTTGTCCACGGTCATAAAGCTGAAGGTAGCATCGACGTGTGTGTTGACCACGTGTAGATCGAGTCCGTACATGTCGGCGATGGGCTCCCAGTAGGCGATCCCTGCCCCGCCCATCGGGTCCACTCCGATCCTGAGCCCCGCCGCGCGGATCGCTTCCATGTCCACGACGGCAGCGAGATCGGAGACGTAGGGTGTGATGAAATCGTAGGCATGAGTGGTCTCGGCCGCCAGTGCTCGCTCATAGGGCGTACGTGTTACGGCCTTCATACCATCTCGTAGGATGTCATTGGCTCTATTTTGGACCCAGCCAGTTGCATCGGTATCGGCCGGTCCGCCACTGGGCGGATTGTACTTGAAGCCGCCGTCTTCAGGCGGATTGTGCGAGGGGGTGATAACCACACCATCGGCCAGACCGCTACGTTTGCCCTGGTTGTAGGTGAGAATGGCGTGCGAGATCACCGGTGTGGGGGTATAGCCGCCGCCGACCTGGATCATGAGTTCGACCCCATTGCCTGCAAAGACCTCGATGGCTGTGGCCTGCGCCGGTTCAGAAAGGGCGTGGGTGTCCATGCCCAGGTATAAAGGGCCACTTGTGCCCTGGGCCCGCCGGTATTCGCAGATCGCCTGGCCGATGGCCATGATATGATCTTCATTGAAACTGTTCTTTAGCGAAGAGCCCCGATGCCCAGATGTGCCGAAAGACACCTGCTGGCCGGGATCGGCGACATCGGGTTTGAGGGTATAATAGGCCGTGACCAGGCGGGGGATGTTGGCTAACAGTTCTTTGGGTGCGGGTTTTCCGGCTAGGGGGTGCAAGGGCATGGTAGTTCTCCGGTCAGTTGATTACGAATGAGGGCCAGTCATTGATTAAATCCTCATTCCTTAGTATGCCTCATCTTTTACCAACACTCAACAGGGAGACTACCCATTTTCACGACGGCTCATAATATATTCTTTTGATTCACGATGGGTAGGGCGCACGTTATCCGGTAATGTGATTCTAACATATGAGATCTGTCAGGCCAACTGCCGCCAGAGCCAATGCACCACTTGTAATCGTGTCCAACGTCACAAGATGAAACGCTTTTGAAACGCTGCATCGGCTATGTTGCGTCTGCACGGCTCGTTATCCCTAAGCCTACCCGCTCACGTAGAGGAGTTATCACCGTGGTCACTATTACCATACGCAAACATGTCAGAGGTTGAAGTGCCACTTCTTGTGCGATTGATAACATGAAAGATAACGATAGACATATGCAACAGTATCCAGTAGCTCGCAACCAGCCGGGCAAAGCCTACCAGATTTATCGGGACAAAGACGTGTGCCGCTGCTGCGGTGGGATCCTATTGAACCGGTTAATCTCCAATCCGCCCTGGAGGGGATCACCATGAAAACCAAACAATTCGAGAACATCACCATCCGTCTTATCATGTTGTTGCTGGTAGCACAACTGGCACTGCAAATCGTGCCGATGGCTCAGCCGCTCACCCAAGACAATCTAACGCCGGTCCAAGAGAATGGGTATAGCGCCATGCGACTCGCCGAAGATTGCGGCGGGACGACATGCTAAAAATGTTGGAAAAGTAGAAGGCAGGGCGTTCGATGGCTGGGCGCCGTGTCTTACTTTTTGAGCATCTGCCCGGCATGTGAGAGGTTTTCGGTGAACTCTCGTTTGTACTCGGCGTACTCAGGCGCGTCCCTCGCCCCTGACAGGGTCTGCAAAGCACTTTTGAACAGGTCTATGGCTTGATCATAGCGTTCTTGGGCCACGTAGACTAAGCCGATGTTATGCATCGCATTGGCTACTTTGGCATCGTTATTGAGTTCTTGCCAACCGGCAGCACTGGCTCTATATGCTCGTTCAGCTTCGCGCCACTGTCCCATGTATCGATAAGCTGAGCCGATCCCCAGATAGACATTCGCTAGATCAGGATTATCGTTGACCTGACGGAATGTAGGCTCAGCCTGCAAGTAATGATCCAGCGCCAAGGCATATTGCTTTTCTCCGAGATAGATGTTTCCTAGATTCACCCTCGCCCTGGCCTGATGAACCGGATCGCCGATTTCTTGAAATAGGGAGACAGCGCAATGGAGATGGTTACGAGCCTTATCGTAATCATTGAGCATTCGAAGAGCGAATCCCAGATTGGTGTGAGTCCACGCCAGCATGCGTTTATCGCTGCACTCCTCCCACACCGTGAGACATTTCTCCAGAAAGGGTATGGCTTCGCTCCAAGCCCGTTGGTGTAGAGCAACGGCGCCTAACACCAGGTAACTATAGGCCCGTTCCGATTTCTCTTCGGTTTTCGCCATGGCCTGGTTCGCTAAATCCTCCGCCTCGTCTAGACCGCCCTCCCGCGTTGCGACTCTGGCAAGACGATTGAGCGCTCGCGCCTGACCGTATGCATCTTCCAGGTTGCCAAAAAGGGTGGCGCTATGTTGAAGATGTTCTCTGGCAGTTTTGAATTCGGCCAACAATTGGTAGAGGACGCCAAGCTGTAGTCGTAATTCAGCCTCGGTGGCAGCATCGTCGTACTGTTGGCTGCGGTGAAGACCCTCATGCAGATAGTCGATCCAGCCATGACGAAATCCGGCCCGTTCCATGATCGGGGTTAGGGTGGTGAGCAATTCGCGGGATAGGGGTCAGGCCGAAGGCAGGTCAAACAGGTAGTTCAGGCTGTTCAATACCAGTTCTCGATCTGTTTCCGCGGGTAAGGCATTTCCCGCTGCCTGGATTTGTTCTAAGGCACAGTCGGCCATACGCGTGATATATGCTTCGAACAGTGCTGAGGCATCGAAGTTCTTTGTCACTGCCATCTCGCCACTTGTTCCTGCAAAAAGGTCTGGGTGAGTGGATGAATCGAATATCGGCTATATCATAGCAAACCCCTCACGCTTCACCGAATAGAGATACCTTTGACTCGGATAATTCTGGAAACACTTGCACGAAATATTCATAGCGGCTAAGCCGCCGTATAACATAATCGGGAATCCAACGCGCATCGAAGCCTCCGCCGCCCCCCTGGCTCACATGGCAAGCACTGGCAGCTCGCTTAATTTCGAAGTAAGGGCCGACATCCAAGCGTACGGTGATCTCGTCGTTGGGGGTACCGACACGCGTGAGATCCACATCACCGTTCTCGCCAAATTTCGTGGGATCTTTGCGCAATAGCCGTAACAGGCGAATCCCCCACTTCATCTGCGAATAGGGAATGGCGCTGTAGTATACCCGCAACGATTCGAGGTTTCGCACATCCTCAAATGTCAATGCCCGCATTACCGCCTGGTGCACTTTGATGTGGTCGGGGTGAAAATAATCACCGTTGGGGCCATGGGTGATTATCACTTCAGGGCATAATTTCTGGATCAAAGCAGCTATATCATGCGCGACCTCATCCAGATCTACTTCGTGCAAATTGTGCTGATTACCATTTCGTGCCGTCCCACCCATGCCGCTGTCGCCATAACCGAGGCTGTGGCATGTGGCATGAAGAGCCTGGCAAGCGCAAGCTAACTCCGCTGCGCGTAACTCAGCCAGGTTCGAAACACCACTCTGATCTAGATAAGTTGGATCCACTTCTCCAGCAGCGCCGTCGGTGACGATACAGACATGCACCTCAGCATCTTGGCGAGCGTATTTTGCCAATGTGCCGCCGGGGCCGAAGGATTCGTCATCTGGGTGGGCGAATATTCCCAATAGTCTGTGCTTGTCCATGCTTTTTCTGTTTCCAACTTGATTTGAGGTAGAGAAGAGTTTAACAAAAAACGATCGATGATGAAAGATGCGTTTGGCAAAGGAATAGATGTTTTTGGTTTCAAACTTTTGAGCCAATGTTCTTCTGGGCATATCCGAGCGCTGTTATTTGGCAACCTGGCTGGACTGTTTATGGCTCAGCTTTGCTGGATAGTTACCTATTTTCAAAAAAACCTTGACATCGCTCTCACACCATGCTATGCTCTCATCCACAATCACATATGCCTAAAGGCTACGATCCGGAAAAGTAAGCATCAAAGCGGGTTTTAGAGAGTCGGCGATTGCTGTGAAGCCGATAACAGCGCAGATGAAGAATGGCCCGGGGAGCCGAACTGTGAACAATGGTGAATTAGAAACGGTTAACTGTGAATCGGTACTGAGTGTATCAACTCTAGCGCTCATTATTATCAATTCATCATTCACCATTAACTAGCAGGTTCCGGAGACGCCACCGTTAACTGGGCGCAGGGTAGCGCTCTATGACTCATTGTAGCCGTACCTGTTGAGTGAGACTGGCTTCGGATAGCATATCATCGTACTCACGGTGGTTTTTTGTTTCCTTGGGCAGCTAACGAGGGTGGCACCGCGGAGATTATTTCACACAATCATTCGTCCCTCACGCCATACCAGGCGTGTGGGATTTTTTTATTATCAACCCATTCCATTCACACCACGAACCACATCGACCAACCGAGAAACCTGTAGACCGGGAAACCTGTAGACCTGTACACCAGGACGGCGCTGTCTTGACAGATATACATTCTGACCACCCGACTACCCGACCAACCGACCACACGACCAACCGACCAACCGACCAACCGACCAACCGACCAACCGACCACACGACCAACCGACCACACGACCACGCGACCAATCCCATGTACCAACCAACCTTAGACGACGTCCGCAACCTCGCCTCACAGGGCAACCTCATCCCCATCTATCGAGTTCTGCCTGCTGATTTGGAAACACCGGTCTCTGTTTATCTCAAATTGAGACAAGCCGGACAGTCCTCATTCTTATTGGAATCAGTAGAAAAAGGAGAACAACTGGGCCGCTATTCATTCATCGGCGTCGATCCCCCCCTCAGTCTCACATTGCGCGGACAGCATGTGACAGTGGGTGGGGCGGGAGGCGCCGTACTCGAGGGGTTCGATCGAGAGGATCCCCTGGCCGAACTTTCAAATATCCTTCACCAACGCAATCCCATTGCTGTTCCGGACTTGCCATCCTTTACCGGCGGCGCTGTGGGATTTTGGGGGTATGATATCGTACGGCACTTCGAACGGCTGCCTGAGACAGCCGAGGATGAACTGGACCTACCAGATGCTATTTTTCTGCTCGCCGATAACCTGGTGATCTTCGATCATGTCAAACATCGGCTCATTCTCTTGGCGAATGCGCGTCTCGATAGTGATATCACCGCAGCCTATGCCGACGCTGTTGCCCGGATCGAGAAAATTGCGGCGCAACTGGCCCGACCCCTGGCTCCGCCTGTTTTGCCCGACGTCTCCAACGGTAACGAGTGGGCGTCGAACAAAAGCCAGGATGAGTATGAAGCCATGGTGGGCGAGGCCAAGGAATACATTGCTGCCGGAGACATCTTCCAAGTGGTGCTCAGCCAACGCCTATCTCGACCGACCCGGGCCGATCCCTTTGCTATTTATCGGGCCTTACGCATGACAAACCCTAGCCCCTACATGTTTTTCCTCGACCTACCTGGAAAACTCCGCCTTATCGGTGCCAGCCCGGAGATGCATGTGCGGCTGGAAGAAGGCCAGGCCCAGGTGCACCCTATTGCAGGCACACGTTGGCGAGGAGAGACCCCCGAGGCCGACGCCCGTCTGGCCGAAGAACTCCTGGCCGATCCCAAAGAACGTGCCGAGCACGTTATGCTGGTCGATTTGGGCCGTAACGACTTGGGCAGGGTCTGCAAATATGGCACCGTAGAGGTACCGCTCATGATGGCGGTCGAGCGTTACAGCCACGTCATGCATATCGTCAGTGATGTCATCGGCGAGATCAACGACGATTTGGATGCTTTCGACTTACTGCGTGCGACGTTCCCTGCCGGTACGGTTAGTGGCGCCCCAAAAGTCAGGGCCATGGAGATCGTCGAGGAGCTTGAAGGCAGCCGTCGCGGCCCTTACGCCGGCGCCGTCGGCTACATCGGCTACGATGGCAGCACCGACACCTGTATCGCCATCCGTACCATTGTCATGCAAGATGATATGTGTCATGTTCAGGCTGGCGCTGGCATCGTTGCCGACAGCGATCCCACCTACGAATTCAATGAAACCCACAATAAGGCGCAAGCCCTGGCCGTTGCCGTCGAGGTGGCGGAGAAGGGGTTGCTGTGAGACAGAGATCGGTAGTCAGAGGTCAGAGGTCAGAGGTCAGAAGCTTGATTTTCAATTCGCAATCATTGTTTTGAAATGAAGGAAGTGTTATGCGAATTAATTCGGCAAAAGACTTGAAGGTTTATAAGAAAGCATACGCGCTGGCAATGGACATATTCCAGATCAGCAGGGATTGGCCATTGGAAGAGCGGTACGCCCTGACTGGTCAGATTCGACGATCTGCTCGGTCGGTTTGTTCGAACCTACGCGAAGCCTGGGCCAAACGTCGTTACGAAGCGCATTTCATCAGTAAGCTTACCGATACCGATGGTGAAAACAGTGAAACCGATACCTGGCTGGACTTTGCTAAAGATTGCGGCTACTTATCACTTAACGATCACAATCACCTATCGAACGAATGCCGCGCTGTAGGAGCGATGCTCGGTGCTATGCTGAACAACCCCAATCCATTCATTATTAGATCATAGCCGTCCCACCGACCTCCGACTTCCGACTTCCGACCTCAGCAATCCCAAGGTACAACACACCATGACCACCCGCAAACGAATCCTAACAGGCGACCGCCCCACCGGCCGTCTTCATCTTGGCCACTATGTTGGTTCTATCCAGGCACGCGCAAAACTGCAACACGAGTACGAGACCTTTCTCATCATCGCCGATCTGCACATGCTCACTACTAAAAATAGCAAGCGAGATATCGACGACATCGGTGAAAATGCCAGGCAGATGGTGATCGACTACATCTCTTGTGGTATCGACCCTGATCTGGTCACGATCTATCTGCAATCGGCTGTGCACGAGGTCTACGAACTCAACACCATTTTCCAGAATTTGATCACCGTCCCCCACCTGGAGCGACTTCCCAGCTTGAAGGATATGGCTCGCGCTGCCGATAAGGAAGAGATGCCCTATGGTTTGCTCGGCTATCCTGTACTGCAGGCGGCCGACATCCTCACCCCCCGCGCCCACCTCGTCCCTGTCGGCAAAGACAATCTCGCCCATGTGGAGGTCACCCGCGTGATCGCCCGCCGCTTCAACAACCTCTATGGTGATGTCTTTCCCGTGCCTGATGCGCTGGTGCCCGAGATCGGTACTCTGGTGGGGACGGATGGCCAGGCAAAGATGAGCAAAAGCCTGGGCAACGCCATCCTGCTCAGCGATGACGCCAAGGCCGTGCGCAAAAAGGTCTTCAGTATGTACACCGATCCCAACCGCATTAGTGCCGATATCCCCGGCCGTGTCGAAGGTAATCCGGTATTCATCTACCACGATACCTTCAATCCAAACATCGCCGAAGTCGATGACCTGAAGGAACGATATCGCTCCGGAACTGTTGGCGACGTGGAAGTGAAAGAAAAGCTCAACATCGCCATCAACAACTTCTTGGACCCGATTCGAGAGCGTCGAGCTGAAATCGAAGCGGACTCAGGCTATGTCGACGAGGTGATCTTCCAGGGCACACTGCGCGCCGGCGAAGAAGCAAGAGCCACGCTCCTGGCCGCAAAAAAAGCCATGGGTCTCACCGGCGTGTGGAACCGCATCAGACGCAAGGCCGAGAAACGTCGTAAACGGATTGCCAAACAAACATTTACGTCGGTGGATTAACGGCGTAGAAAGACACGGATTAAAGAAAACGCGGATAGCTTTTATCATTTCAAGAATGCCAATGTCTCTGCTGCATGAAGAACAAACGTACCAACTACGCGGACCCATCTTCGAGGTTAGAAATGAGTTACAAGCGGGATGGTCTGAACACATTTATCATCATGCTTTGGAGCGATTGCTCAGAAATCATGGCATTCAATTTGAGTCCAAACCCCGGCGTGCGCTTGTGCATAGAAACAGCGAGGTTCATACATTCGAGCCCGATCTAATCGTCTGGGACTCGATCATTTTGGAGCTAAAAGTTCTACCTTATCAAAACAACTTTGCCAGTGAACACTATGCTCAACTCATCCATCTACTTGAAATTTTACCAGACGGATTTAGGATTACTCGTCAATTTCGCTCCGAAGCAAACAATAATCAGACGGGTCGTTTGGACGGAACCAGAATTAAAAGTATTTGAAGACTATCGATTGATCGAGGCATCCTTGTCTGAGGAAGAGAAGATCAGTTTGAAGCGAATTCGGCAATGTGTCATCTCAATTGCGGAACTGCAAGGTTTGGGTTAGTCCGATGCCATCTATCGTTCGTTGCTCTGTGTAGAGATTCAGTATGGTGGTTGGACATGCCGACGTACCGTCGAAATTCCAGCAACAGGGTTTGGTACTGTATTGGCCCATGAGACGACTCAAATGATTATCGGTGCCAATACTCCTGTTTACATTTGTGCATTACCCAATCGGCCTGCGCCCTATGATTTTATGAAGATGAAAACCTTTGTTCGAAATCTCCGAGCTAATTTCGGATTACTCGTCAACTTCGGCCACAATCAATTGCAGATCTATGGCATCTCTCCAAATTGATCTTATCCGCGTTTTGTTTTATCCGTGTCTTCTTCCAGCAACAGGAGTAGTTTTATGATAGCTATTATCGATAATTATGACTCTTTTACCTACAACCTCGTACAGTTTCTTGGCGAGCTGGGGGCGGAATTGCGCGTCTGGCGAAACGATGAAGTTACTGTCGAGCAACTCAAGGAATTGAACCCGACCCATATCGTTATCTCACCCGGCCCGGGTGAACCGACCGACGGTGGTGTCTCAAACGATGTCATCAAGGCATTTTACGAGACCACACCCATTCTTGGCGTTTGCTTGGGCCATCAATGCATGGGTTATGTCTTTGGTGGCAAAGTGGTAAGAGCCCCTCGACTCATGCATGGTAAAGTCAGCCCGGTTTATCACACCGGCGAAAATCTGTTTACAGGTATTCCCAGCCCATTCCAGGCCACACGCTACCACTCGCTTATCGTTGAAGAACCGCTCCCCGAGGAGTTCGTCGTCACAGCTTTCACCTCAGAGGGCGAAGTCATGGCCATGAAACACCGCCAATATCCTAGCTATGGTGTCCAATTCCATCCGGAGAGCATCTTGACTCAAGAAGGGAAAACATTGCTGAACAATTTCCTTCAGGTCCAGAACTAGGTGACAAGGTTGGCAAGGTGACAAGGTGACAAGGTTGGCAAGATGCTGATAAACTTCCGAGAATGCCCCCCCCGACCACACGACTAACCGACCACACGACCACACGACCACACGACTAACCGACCACACGACTAACCGACCACACGACCACACGACCACACGACCACACGACCATTATGAACATCCAAACCGCCATTTCCAGTTTAATCGACGGCCAAGATCTGAGCGAAGACCAAGCTTTCAGCGTGATGAGCACTATCATGAGTGGAGATTGCACACAAGCCCAGATCGGAGGGTACCTGGTCGGGTTAGCAGCAAAAGGTGAGAGCATCGGTGAGATTGCAGGCAGCGCCCGCGCTATGCGTGAGCACGCCATTGTCGTCCATTACCAAAGCCAGGGACAAGTGATCGACACCTGCGGCACCGGTGGCGACCATAGCAGCACCTTCAATATCTCCACGACAGTCGCCTTTGTTGTTGCCGGCTGCGGCATTCCGGTCGCCAAGCACGGCAACCGTTCAATTACATCCAAATCGGGCAGCGCCGACGTGCTCAAGGCTTTGGGTGTAAATCTTGATCTGAGTCCAGATCAAGTGGGCGAGTGTATCGACGAGGTCGGGGTCGGATTTCTTTACGCCATTCACCATCATCCGGCCATGAAACACGCCATCGCTCCGCGTAGAGAGTTGGGTGTGCGCACGATATTTAACATCCTCGGCCCGTTGACCAATCCGGCCAGTGCCACCCATCAAATCATCGGCGTATTCAGTCCAAGCTTGACCGAACCCCTGGCCAATGTGTTGGGGCGTCTGGGAAGTCGCGCAGCGTTTGTCGTACATGGCGCCGACGGCCTGGACGAATTCAGCACCACCGGCGTCAATCGAGTGAGCCATCTACTTGCAGGTGAAGTCAACACGTTCGAGCTGGATCCACTGGATTTGGGATTCCCCCGTGCCCATCTCTCCGACCTGCTCGGCGGCGAACCTGACGAGAATGCAGTCATGTTGCGTGCGATTCTCAGTGGAGCGGAACAAGGTTTCAAGCGCGATATCGTGATCCTAAATGCCGCGGCCGCGCTGGCAACTGAATCGAGTGACTGGGATGCCGCTATCAATATTGCTCAACGCAGCATCGATTCCGGCGCCGCACTGGCAAAGCTGGATGCAATGATCCATAAATCGCAAGCATTCGTGTGATCTCGCCCGAGGTATCGACGAATTGTGGCCCAATAGTTTATAATTTATGATAATCATTGAACCGTGTGGAGGTCAAATATGAGTACATTGCTGGCAGATGAAGCTCGTATGAAAGAGTTGTTCAAGCAAGCTGTGCGCGAAACCATTGAGGAGCAACGCGACGTTTTTTACGATCTATTTGCAGAAGTAATCGAAGATGTAGCGTTGGCCGCTGCCATCCGAGAAGGCGCCCAGACTGAGCAGATTAGTCGCGAAAAGGTTTTTCAGGCTTTGGGCGGTATAAGTTGAATGTCGAATTTAGACACAGCTTTCTTCGAGATGTGAGGAAACTTAGGAATCCAGCTGTGAGTGAGCGGGTGAAAACACTTGTCAAGAAAGTGGAAAAGACTGAAGCACTATCTGAAGTCAGTGGAGCCAGGAAGATTCGTGGTGAAGAACACTTTTATCGGATCCGGTTGGGAGATTATCGGGTGAGGATTCTGATTCAGGATGGGACTGTTGTCTTTATTCGCTGTTTGTACCGCCGAGATATCTATCGCTATTTCCCATAGATTGTGTCCTATGAAACGTTCTAAACGTATTAAAAACCAAGGGAAAATCCTGGACGACATCATGGCTTGGAAACGCCAAGAAGTGCCCAAGCAGAAACAGATTGTGTCCGAATCGAATTTGCGCGCTTTGGCAACCTTCACGCCACCTGCGCAAGATTTCGCCGCTGCCCTCGCTCAGCCCGGTGTCCGCCTCATCGCCGAAGTCAAGCGCGCCTCCCCCAGCCAGGGCTTGCTGTGCAAAGACTTCGATCCGGTGAAGCTGGCCCAAACGTATGCGAGCGGTGGCGCTTCGGCGATCTCTTGTTTGACCGATGCCCGTTTCTTTCAAGGCCAGCTCGAATACCTGACCGGCATCAAAGAACACTTTCGAGTGAATAAAATCAACCTACCGGTGCTGCGCAAGGACTTTATCTATGATCCCTACCAGGTGTTGCAAGCGAAGGTGGCCGGGGCAGATGCCATCTTGTTGATCATGGCAGTGCTGGGGGATAGTGAGTATCGGGATCTATTGGCTTATACTCACAAGCAAGGGTTGGTGGCGCTGGCCGAGGTACACGATGAGGTCGAGTTGGAACGGGCCCTGCGCCAGAACCCGCGCGTGGTCGGGGTCAACAACCGGGATCTTCGTGATTTCAGCGTCGATCTGAACAACACCGCTCGCTTACGAGCGCAAATGCCTGATGATGTGATTGTGGTCAGTGAGAGCGGTATTGCGAACGCCGAAGATGTGCGGGCATTGAAAGCCATGCGGGCCGACGCCATGCTGGTTGGGGAGAGTCTTGTCAAGTTGCAGCGAAAGGAGCGGGAGAGGAAGCTGGCGGAGTTGGTAAACGCGGGTCAGGACAGTTGACCTTCTTATAATTACATGTATACTTTCTGTAGGACAATTAACCTACAGGAGTGTGCTATGAATTTAATAACTGTTCGTGATCTAAGAATCCGCCCAGGAGAAGTGTGGCAGCGTTTACGTAAGGAACAAGACCTCGTTCTTACCTCCAGTGGCCGTCCAATTGCTCTCTTGATCGATCTCGAGGGAGAAAATGTCGAAGAGGTTTTGCTGGCTATGCGCTGTGCCCGTGCCCAAATGGCCGTATCTCGTATACGGCAGCGTGCCGCCCAACAAGGGGTTGATAAGTTGAGCGCAAACGAAATTCAGACTGAAATCGATACTGCAAGAGGGGAACGAGATTGATGAATGTCGTGCTGGACACAAACATTCTCGTCTCCGCTCTGATCTCCTCGTTCGGCAACCCTGCTCGTATTTTGGATTTGGTCTTACTCGGCGATTTGCGACATGTCTACGACGATCGCATCCTCGCTGAATACCGCGAGGTGCTGGTCCGACCTCGTTTTGGTTTTGACGCCGACAATGTGGCCGACATACTGTATTTTTTAGAAATTGAAGGTGTGGCCGTCACGGCGCCACCCTTACCCAATATCCTACCAGATCGGGATGATCTGCCTTTCTTAGAAGTAGCAGCCGCAATGGGTGCGACACTAATCACTGGCAATGCAAAACATTTCCCAGCGGAACAAGTTGGACAAGTGCATATCCAGACACCAGCCGATTTTCTGGCTTGGTGGCGTCAGCGCACAAGCTAAGAAGAATAAAATGCCCAACCAACAAACCTACCACATGACACCCGACGAATTCCGCCGCCATGGCCGCGCCCTGGTGGACTGGATCGCCGATTACCACGAACAAATCGAAGCCTATCCCGTGCTTTCGCAAGTGCAACCGGGTGAGGTGCGGGCGCTCCTGCCCGAGCAAGCGCCGCAGACCGGCGAATCTTTTGAAGCGATGCTAAAAGATGTCGAGGATATCATCCTGCCCGGCATCACCCACTGGCAATCACCCAACTTTTTTGCTTATTTCCCCACCGGCGCCTCTTTCCCCTCCATGCTTGCTGATCTGCTATCTTCGGGCTTTGGCGTGCAAGGGATGTTATGGGCCACCAGCCCGGCCTGCACTGAGGTCGAAACCCATGTGCTGGATTGGCTGATCGAAATGATGGGCTTGCCAAGGCGTTTCCTTTCGACCGAGTCCGGAGGTGGGGTCATTCAAGAATCGGCCTCCAGCGCCTCGCTGACAGCATTGCTGGCAGCGCGTGAACGTGTAACGCAGTACGCCTCGAATCTAACAGGCCTAGAAGGGGGGCTGGTGGCCTATGCTTCTTCGCAAGCACACTCCTCTATCGAAAAAGCCATGATGATCGCCGGTTTGGGGCGCGAGAACCTCCGGCTGATCGATGTGGATGCAGACTTCGCTATGTGTCCTGCCGACCTGGCGGCAAGGATCGACGCTGATTTAGCTGCCGGTTTTATCCCCTGCTTCGTGAGCACCACCATCGGCACCACCTCCAGTAACGCCATCGATCCTATCCCCGAGATCGGGAAAATCTGTCAGGAGCACGGCATCTGGCTGCACGTTGATGCTGCTATGTCGGGCACCGCAGCACTCTGCCCCGAGTTTCGCTGGACGCACCAGGGATTAGAACTGGCAGACAGCTACTGTTTCAATCCACACAAATGGATGTTCACGAATTTTGATGTCGATTGTTTCTATGTGGCGGATCGCTCAGCGCTGATCAAAACGCTCAGTATACTGCCCGAGTATCTCAAAAATCAGGCCAGCGAGTCGGGTGCTGTCTTCGATTACCGGGATTGGCAGATCTCTCTGGGACGGCGATTTCGAGCCCTCAAACTCTGGTTTGTGATCCGACATTATGGCGTCGAGGGATTGCGATACCACGTACGCCGGCACGTGGAACTGGCACAACAGTTCGCGGGCTGGGTTGAGGCAGATGCTCGCTTTGAATTGATGGCCCCGGCCCCGCTCAATCTCGTTTGTTTCCGGCACGTAGGGGGCGATGATCTCAACCAGGCGCTGATCGAGTATCTGAATAGGTCGGGAGAAATCTACCTTACACATACCAGGTTGAACGATGTTTACACCTTGCGCATGAGCATTGGCCAGATGCACACTGAAGAACGACATGTCGCCGGGGCCTGGCAATTGATTACAGAAACGGCAGAACGGTTGGCTGCTGATTTATAGGATATAACAGCTTGTAGTAGGCGTCTTAGCGCACTGATTACGGCGATGAATCGCCTACTACAACAATGGCGACGCTCCTGCACTCAATGCCAGGGTGATCCTTGAGATGAAGCCGTACTTGGGTATGCCCACACAATCTCTAGATGATCATGATTGGATATGGTGGGCATGGTTCATTACGCTAAATGATAACACAAAACACTGAAGTGCCAGTCCCCTGGAAACAATATCGCCAAGCTATTATCAAGTAGTTGAAAAGTATGCACCTCTTAAGCAACGAATAGAGGAGTAGACAAGTAGGCGTGGCCGGCGAGTTAGTGTCCTTGTTTACCTATCCCTTGTTTACTTATCCCTTGTCTACTTATCCCTTGCCTACTCTACCAGACAAAATCTGCATACAGCCACACTCACTTCATATCTACAACAATTCCTTTATCCGTCCTGCCACCTGCCGGGTCATGCCGGGCACCGATGCGATCTCCTCGATGCTGGCGTTGCGGATGGCATCGATGCTGTCGAAGTGCTTGAGCAATGCCAGACGTCGCTTGTTGCCGACCCCTGGCACCTCTTCCAGGCGGGATTGGGTCATGCCCTTGCGACGCAGGTTTCTTTGATAACTGACGGCAAAGCGGTGAGCTTCATCGCGAATACGCTGAACCAGGTAAAGCTCTGGACTGCTGCGATCCAAACGAATGGGATCTTTTCGTCCGGGCAGAAAGAGTAGCTCCTCCTGCTTTGCCAGCCCCACCACCGGTACCACCTCGAACAGTTCCAGCTCTTTGAGCACCTCGACCGCGACATTGAGTTGGCCTTTGCCGCCATCTACGATCAGTAGGTCGGGCAATATCTTCCACACGGGGTCCACACGTTTGCCCGGGCCTTGTTCCTCTTCCTCTACTGCCCGGCGATAGCGACGCCGCAGTACTTCGCGCATACTGGCGTAGTCGTCGGGCTGGCCGCTCTGCGTGACCGAGCGAACCTTGAAACGGCGATATTCACTTTTGCGGGGGGCGCCGCGCACAAAGATCACCATGCTGCCTACCGTGTTTGTACCCTGCAGCGTGGATATATCGTAACATTCGATGCGGGCAGGCGGTTTGGGGAGATCCAGCGCCGATTGTAGATTGGCGACGGCCTCCGTATGGCGGTGAGCATCCGCTTCCCATTGTGCCTGCATCGCTGTGAGCGCACTATGGGCGTTTTCGGTGGCCATGGCCACCAGTGCCTTTTTGGAGCCACGCTTGGGAATGCGCAATGTCACTTTGGCGCCACGTTTGCTACGCAGCCACTGCTCGATGATGGCGTGTTCATCCAGGTCGCGTGGCAGCAAGATCTGTGGTGGGAGATAGGCAGCCTCATTGTAGAATTGTTTGAGAAAGGAGCCCAGAAGCTCTCCGTTCGCTTCCTCTTCGACGCCCTCGAGCAAAAACGATTCGCGGCCGATCAGTCGGCCGCGGCGGATGAAGAAGACCTGCATACAGGTGTTACCTTTGTCTTGAGCAAAGGCAATGACATCTTCATCTTCCTGCCTGCCTGAAACCACTTTTTGACGTTCGACAATACGCTCGGCCGATTGAATCTGATCCCGGTACATGGCCGCGCGCTCGAACTGCATACGTTCGGCCGCCAGGATCATACGGCGGTTTAGCTCTGTCATGGCATCTTCGGTCTTGCCTTCCAGGAATTGGCAGAGACCATCGATGGCGGCCTTGTATTCTTGACTATTGACAGCGCCAATACAAGGGCCGGCACAACGCTTTATATGGAAATAGAGGCAGGGACGATCATCATTGCCGGTGATCTCCCGCTTACAGTCGAGATAAGGGAAGACCCTGCGAAGCGCTTCCAAGGTCTGTCGTACGGCGTAACCACTGGTAAAAGGGCCGTAATAGCGGGCGCCATCGGGCAACATACGGCGCACTACCGATATTTTTGGGAAATCGTCCCGCCAATGCACCTTGATATAGGGGTACTGTTTGTCATCCTTCAGGCGTATGTTGTACTGAGGCCGGTAACGCTTGATTAGTTCATTTTCGAGGATCAGCGCTTCCAGCTCCGTATCAGTCACCACCCATTCCAGATCGGCCACATCAGCCACAAGGTGCCGTGTTTTCGTCGTATGTTGTTTCTGATCCTGAAAATAGGAGCGCGCGCGCGCGCGTAGATTGATCGCTTTGCCCACATAAATGACCTGATTGCGGTCATTTCGCATCAGATAACAGCCCGGCCTGATGGGCAGGTTTTTTAGTTTGGCTTCGAGGGCAGAAGAAAGGTCGGATTTTGGCACTGTGTTTGAATGAGTTATAAAATCAGAGGATGAATTATCTTAGCACACGCATTCGCAAGACATGGAATCGCAGGGCTATTTTTCGACATTGTACATTAAAGGAGTTCCCAGAATGAAAAATGCTCCCAAAACCTTAGTCCTACGTGAAGCGTGAAACGTAAAACGTGAGGATCTAGGCGTGAATCATTACGTATCACGTTTCACGAGTTTTGAATTATTTTCTTTCTGGAACAGCCTAACAAGTCAATGCGGTACTTGAGAGCTTTGACATGACCCCAACCGAGTCTCTGCCAATCACACGCAGCCTGGCCCCGGCCTACATCTCATCTCTGGCCGTTGCTTTGCTCATGGCCACCGTGTCCGTGGCTGGTCTTCTGTATCAAACCGAAGTCTATCCGTCTCAGGAATTAGCACAGTCATTTGTCGCCAACGATCTGGTCAATCTCATCATCGGTCTGCCCATTCTGCTCGGTTCGATGTGGTTTGCTCGTAGCGGGAAGTTAATCGGGTTGCTCTTCTGGCCGGGTGCGCTCTTCTTCGGTGCCTACAATGCCATCATCTATGTGTTTGCCATGCCGCTCGATTGGGCATTTTTCGGTTATCTCATGATCCTTGTGCTCTGCCTGTACGCGATGATTGGGCTGTTGGCAAGCATTGATGGAACAGCAGTGCAGGAGCGGCTCAGCGGCCGGGTTACAGAACGATTGGCCGGGGGCGTGCTGGTTGGTCTCGGTACGCTCTTCTTGCTCCGAACCCTCGGAGAATTCGCCAACGCCATCGTCAGCCAGACAGCTCTTCCTGACACCGAACTGGCACTGCTCGTGGCCGACTTCCTGATCATCCCGACCTGGGTCATCGGCGGCGTGCTGCTGTGGCGGCGTCAGGCACTTGGCTATGTGGGTGGCGCCGGGCTGCTCTTTCAGGGCAGCATGTTGTTCATCGGCTTGATTGTATGGATGATTCTGGCGCCACTGATGACAGGTGCACCTTTCGTTCTGACGGATGTGATCGTAATATTCATCATGGGCCTGATCTGCTTTATTCCCTTTGGCCTCTTCGTGCGCGGCGTCGCCAAAGCTTAGGCTAGATCGCGTAGCGAAACGGCGAGGGATATGGCTATCTCAAGGTTTTATGCCACCCAGTTGAAAAATATGACGTGCATCTACAGTAGGCTTGCGTCCGTTTTCTGGAAGCGGAGGAACGCAGCGCATGAATAATACCAATCCCGAAACCTCAGATGATCGTTGGACACTGCTCTACAAAACCGGCGCAGCAGCAGCCCTGATCGCAGTCGTGTTCTTCCGCAGGAATTGTGGGACGGAACTGGTTACATTCAATGGCTTCGGGATCTGGGACGTGCCAGCGACAACTCCCATCAACGCTGGCGACTGGTTCACACTGCTTCAGAACGACCTGTTCGTCGGTCTGGCATTGTTCAACCTCATTGACCTGATCAACTACGCGCTGGTGGGCCTGATCTTCCTCGCCCTTTACGGCGCTCTACGAGGAATCAATAAAAGCGCAATGGTCATCGCTACAGTCTTTGGCTTTGTGGGGATAGCCGTCTACTTTGCGTCGAACCAGGCTTTCTCTATGCTGAACCTCAGCAAGCACTATGCAGACGCCGCAACAGATGTGCAGCGAGCGATGTATCTGGCAGCAGGGGAAGCATTACTCGCCATCGATAATCCCGGCACGATCTACCAGGGCGCCGGCATGTACCTAAGTTATCTGTTCGTGCTACTGGCTGGGCTGATTACCTCGGTTGTCATGCTGCGTAGCCAAGTCTTTAGCAGATGGGCAGCTTATGCGGGGATTCTGGCCAATATACTTGCATTAGGCCAATTCGTCGCTCTGGCCGTCGCGCCGGCAATTATCTGGCTTCCCCCAACCCTATCCGCCCCATTGCGGATGGTGTGGTATATCCTGATCGCCGTTGGACTTTTTCGCCTGGGATCGGGCAAAGTGAAAGTTGATGAATGGAATAACCCTTCTCTCCTATCGGAGGCGTCTGATGAAAACAGTTAAAATTATTCTTGGTGGCATCGGTACGATTATTGGTAGTTTCATGCTCTACCTGCTGGCGGTGGCATTGGCTCCACGATTTCCAACACCCAAACAAGACCTGTCTCTGCGCGAACTGAAACCTGATGATGACGTCGCTTCGACGGCTCCGAGATCGGAAGTGACCTTTGATGTCGATGGCACAACGCTGAGGGCTTGGCTGTACTTGCCCGCAGATAAGACAACCCCAGCCCCCTGCATCGTGATGGCTCATGGTCTGGGGGGAACGAAAGCGATGGGTCTCGATCGTTACGCCGCCCGCTTTCAGGCAGCCGGTTTTGCGGCATTGGCATTCGATTACCGTTGTTGGGGGGATAGTGATGGCGAGCCACGCGGGCTGATCTGGATACTGCATCAACTCGCAGATTACACAGCGGCCATTGAGTACGCTCGAAATAGAGAAGAGATAGACCCGCATAAAATCGCACTTTGGGGTTCGTCGTTTAGTGGTGGGCATGTGGTCGTGACTGCATCAGAGGATCACGACATCGCCTGTGTCATCGCCCAATGCCCGGGATTAGATGGCCATGAGTCGGTGAGAGCCGCATCTCAGCAGGAAGGCGTCGATCTTCGCATCATCGCACACGCACAGCGTGATCTGGTGAGGTCGTGGCTGGGGTTGTCGCCGCACAGAATTCCGGTTGTGGGCAAGCCTGGCGATGTTGCACTGATGACAACACCCGATGCATTGGACGCCTTCGAACAGTTCGCCCCACCCTACTACGTTAACGAAGCCTGCGCCCGTATCGCCATTCGCGGCGACAAATACCGGCCTGTCAAGCATGCTGGCGATGTGCGTTGCCCCACCCTGCTACAAATCTGTGAGAAGGATGATCTCGCTCCCATCAACAGCGTAGAATCGACGGCCAAAATATTGGGTGATCTGGCTCAGGTCAAGCGTTATCCCATTGGCCACTTCGACATCTACATGGGTGAACATTTCGAGGCGAGTGTTGCCGATCAAATCGCATTCTTGCACAAACACCTGATTCCGCCATGATAGTTCTGTCCATACTGCGAAGTCTTACAAGGGCCCCTGGTGGCGATGACCTTGTTCGTCACCTTTCACATTTCCTGATTCTATCGGATTCTGTCGGATTCTATGGTTACCTCTCATGGTGTCACTCCTTCGGCTTCGCTCAGGACAGGTCTGAGCGGGTTAAATACACAACTTTCACGGTTTCGAGACGCTAGCGAAGGGTCTCGCGGTCATGAAACGAGAGATTCCTTCGAGTTCCTCAGGACAAGCCTTCGCTGGAATTGACTTATTATTGAGCGTTTTTTCGTTAGAAACGATGCATTTTCGATGTGTATTGGCCTCGCGAATCCGCTCAGACCTGTCCTGAGTAAAATCGAAGGAATGACATTTCAAAAAGTGTCCGGTAGAGAACAAACTAACTACTCAAACCCAATTCTCGTAACCTTTCTTTGGTGGGAACACCGTTCTCATCCCAACCGCGCGTCTGGTAAAATTCGGGGAGCATTTTATCCAATTCGACCATATGGCCTTTGGCCGGACCTTCGGGCATCGGTTCTTCTAACATCCGTTTGGGCAGAGTGTCGTCTGCCCTAGTGAAGCCGGCTTCTATCAGGAAGAGACGCTCCAGATTATAAACCCGCTCCCCGGCCTCCAGCAGCGATTCCGCGGTGTAGCCGGCGCCGGTGGTGAAATTCATCAACTGGGACAGACGGGTGGGCAGTAAGTAAACCTCCCCGTTGAACATATAGCGAACGCTGACAAAAACGCACACGCCTGTTGTGTCTATCACCGCGAAGGCATCTGTGTAACGCGCCACCAGTTCGGCTTTGCCCTCGGTTGTCAATGGATCAGTTTTTATTGGTACGCCGAACACTTCCGTATAAGCCACGTCGCCGGCCATGTGAGAAGCGCCAATATTGGAGGTGGCGTACAGCAAGCCCATTCCCTTGGAGCCGCGAGGGTCGTAGCCTGGAAACTCCAGTTTTTTGGCCGTAATAGAATATTCGGGATGCCCGTATTTAGAAGCAAGCCGGTAGCTCCCTTCGGCCAGCGAGTCGCCAAATCCGTCGCGGTAAGCTGTCTTTTTGACCATGGCGATCAGCGCATCGGCGTCGCCAAAACGGAGTGGTTGCCCCACATCACTTTCGGGAATGATGCCATCCTCAACCATCTCCATAGCACAAGAAATGGTCATCCCCAAAGTAATGGTGTCCATTCCCAATTCGTTGCAGAGGTAGTTGGCTTTGGTTATAGCGCCCAGGTGATCTACACCGCAGGAGCTACCCAAAGTGGCGATGCTTTCATATTCTGGCCCTTCGCCCTTTCCTTCGTATCCTGGATCCTTCACTTCGGTCAGCCGCCCGCAAACAAGGGTACAACGGTAACAAGGGGTTGGACGGATAAGGTATTTTTCGTTGAGGGTGGGGCCGTTGATATTCTCTGCGCCTTCAAATACACCAGTGCGGGCGTTATAGGTGGGCAAAATGCCCATTTCATTGGTGACATCGGGCACGTAGGAGGTGCCGTATACCCGCATGGAGGCCCCATTTTTCGCATCCCCGCCAACCTCCAAATTCATGGTGCGGCTCAAGGATTTCATTTCATCAGGATTGGCCATAGTGGGATCTTTTTTGCCCAGAGCGACCACAGCTTTTAGATTTTTACTGCCCATCACCGCGCCCACGCCCGAACGTCCGGCGGCGCGGTGCTTGTCGTTTATGATGGCGGCCATTTTCACCAGGTTTTCTCCCGCCGGACCAATAGCGGCGACTCTGGCTTTCGGATCGGTCTCGGCCAAAACAATATCTGTGGTCACATGAACGTCTTTGCCCCACAGATGTTCGGCAGAACGAATTTCGACCTGGGTAGCCGGAGCCACCCCATCCTCGTTGACCCAGAGGTAGACTGGACGCTCGGCTCGCCCCTCGAAGATGAACATATCGAAGCCGGTGCGTTTCATCCAGGTGGGGAAATCGCCCCCGGAGTTTGAGTTGGAAAGCGCGCCGGTCAGGGGAGATTTGGTGACCACCATGTAGCGGTTTCCGGTAGGGGCCGGGGTGGCAGTTAACGGTCCGGTGGCAAAGATCAACTTATTCTCCGGGGCCATGGGATCAACTTTGGGATCAACCTCATCGTAGAGGTATTTGATAGCCCAGCCCCGGCCTCCGATGAAATCTTTGGCCATCTGGGGATCTACCTCTTCTACCGAAGTTGTTTGCTCTGTAAGATTTACTCTCAAGATTTTGCCGTGCCAACCATGCATTATTTTGACTCCTTTTATTGAACGTAGTATTTCAGCCCCCACCTACTGCCGGAAAGGCGGCTACAACGTCTCCTTCTTGAAGGGCGTAATCCGCGTCAGGAGCGCGGCCATTGACCAGTATGACGCTGGCGTTGCCGAGGGGTACGCCGAACTGAGCCAACAACGCTGTGGCTGTGATACCAGCAGCAACCTCCATTTCGTAGACGCTGCCTTTGGCCGTAGGAGGTAAGTATTTACGGTAGGTGGCTATGAATTTTAGTGATATTTTCATTCTAATCTCTATCACTCCCCCAACCGGTGAACGATCCGGCCATCAAAGATGGTCAGCCTGACTTCTGTGCCGGCGATGTCCGCTGGAGGAATTGAAAAACATCTCGATCTAGCACGATCAGGTCGGCCAGTTTGCCGGGCGACAGGCTGCCCAGGCGGGCGGTCTGCCCGGCAGCGCGGGCTGCTCCCATTGTGTATCCCCACACTGCTTCGGCAACGGTCAATCATTGGGTCGGATGCCAGCCGCCGACGGGCGTTCCGTCCCGGTGTTGGCGGGTTACGGCGGTGTGAATGCCCCAAAAAGGGTTGGGTGAAGCGACCGGGCAATCGGAGCCTAGGGCCAGCGTTGTACCGGCGTCCAGCAAATTGCGGAAGGCGTAGGCCCACTGCGCCCGCTCGCCGCAAGCGCGATCAATCGTCGCCATATCGTCGCTAACGTGGAGCGGTTGCACCGAGGCGACCAATCCCAGGGGGGCCAGGTGTAAATCGGCGCGCCAGAGGATGACCGGGTTATCGGGTGTCAAGTCGTCCAGGTCGGTGCGATCGGGTAATTGTGGATTGGGCCAGGCGTCCTGATTCCAGCCCTGCCCCAGAATCCATTGGCCGGGAGTAGCCCTCTGAATTGCCAGTTGTACCCGTTCTCGCACCTCGGCCAGCGAAACGGTTCCGGCCAGGGCAATACCCCGCCGGAGCATCGCCCAATCGTAAAGATGGAAGTGGGCGTCGGTCAGGCCGGGCAGAAGGCGCCGGTCGTTCAGGTCAATCTGTTGGGTGTGAGTCCGAGCCAGCGCCCGGATGTCGGGGTCGCTTCCCAGGGCCAAGATTTGGCCATCGCGCAGAGCCAGAGCGGTGGCGTGGGGGTAGTTGGGGTCTTGGGTGGTCAACTTGCCGTTGTAAAGGATGAGATTGGGCATTGTTGTGTTTCTGTTCAGTTAGCCGAATTGTTCCACAGCTTGTTGCACAATTTCTCGTAGTTGTTTTTGCGTGTCGATAGGTAGTGTCTCCGGTTGGTGTTCGTCTAAAACTCGCTCCACTTGCCCGGCCGCCCGCTGTCCAAGGTCTTGGCCGCCATTGTTTAGCCAATTGTCATAATTGCCACGCTCTATCAGGGTGGGATACCAGCGTTGGCGAAAATGAGCCAGGGCGTGATCGGTGTTAGCCATCACAATCACCGGCGAGTCGCTGCCTAACTCCATCCCACTCGCCGTTGAGCAGCATTTTCATAATCTTTCGTCCATTTGGTACGGTATGTCACTCATTTACTATTTCGATGGATGGCTAACAGATCTCCCAATAGGGCATATCCTGTTTCCAACCGGCCCGCGCCCGGCCCTACCAATGTAACTTCATCGAGCAGGTCGGTGGTGTAGGTGATGGCGTTGGTAGCGCCGCTAATGGATGCCAGAGGATGGCTCAAGGGGATGCGTAAGGGTTTGACACTGGCCTCTACCCCATGTCCGGTCTGCTCCACCGCACCGATTAATTTCCACCGTTCACCCGCAGCTTTGGCCTCGGCAATATCAGCGGGCGAAACCTGGGTGATGCCCTGGCACGATACGTCGGCCATCGTCAAGGGCGCCTCCATCAATAAGTTGGCCAAAATGACAACCTTTCCGGCGGCATCGTGTCCTTCCACATCACCGGTAGGATCGGCTTCGGCATAGCCGAGTTCTTGAGCCTGAGCCAGGGCTTGTTGATAAGAAGCGCCATTTTCCATTTGGGTGAGAATGTAGTTGGTGGTCCCGTTCAAAATGCCTTGCACTTTGCTGATGCTGGTTCCGCCCAACAACTCCTGCCCCACTCGCAGCGCCGGCGTGCCGCTCATCACCGTGCCTTCGACACCGATTTCGGCCCCTTTTTCACGAGCCAAAGCCGCCAGTTCCGGATAGCGCAGAGCGATGGGGCCTTTATTGGTGGTGACCACATGTTTGCCAAGCGCTAACGCCGTGCGAATATGGGTTAAGGCCGGTTCGCCGGTCTTCAAATCGGTGTAGCTGATCTCGATAACCGCATCGGCGTTGGTTTGGTTGATGGTTTTGAGGGCATCCCAACCCTGGTGTGGCGCCGGGAGGTTTTGAATATGGCCTTTGTTTTGGATCGCTTCGAGTAAGGCGGTCGCATCCAGGCCGTCGGGGTCGTAGAGACTGCCTTTCAACAAGTCACTAACGGCCACAATCTGATATTGGACGTCAAATCGGCGGGCTAGTTGTTCCCCTTTGTCCCGCAATATCTGAGTAAATCCCTGACCTACGTTGCCAAAGCCAATTAAGGCCAATCGATAACGCTGCATTGCATTTCCTCCCTACGAAACTTGAGCCAAGGCCTGGCCAAGATCGGCGATTAGATCTTCGACATCTTCGATGCCGGTTGAGTAGCGTATCAAACTTTCGGGAATGCCCATGGCTTCCCGCTCCTCGCGAGTACATTCCACATGGCTGGTAGTGGCCGGCGGCCCTACAATCGTTTCAACCGCGCCCAAATTGGCGGCGGCGTGCGCGTAGCGCAGATGGGGTAGGAAACGACGTACGGCATCGAAGCTGTTTTCCTTGAGCATAAAACTCAACACGCCGCCAAAGCCACGCATCTGCCTTTTGGCAATATCGTGATTGACGTGCGAAGCCAACCCCGGATAAAGAACCTGAGCCACACCCGCATGGTTTTCCAAAAATCGAGCAATCTGCATGGCGTTTTCATTTTGACGCTGAACCCGCAGTTGCAGGGTTTTCATCCCTCTCAGCAGCAGATAGGCGGCCATGGGATGGAGGGTGGCGCCGTTGATTTCGCGGTAGTGATAAATCTGTTCCACCAATTCTTTTGAGCCGCAGATCACCCCGCCCAGGGCATCGGCATGGCCGCCCAAAAATTTGGTGGCGCTGTGCAACACCAAATCGGCCCCCAATTGTAGGGGGGTCTGGTTGATAGGTGTGGCAAAGGTGCTGTCCACAATGACAATGGCCCCAACCTCGTGCCCGGCTTTGGCCAATCGAGCCAAATCGGCGACTTTGACAGTGGGGTTCGTGGGGCTCTCCAGATACAGGACTTTGCAGCCTTTGGCCACTTCGGCTTCAATCTGTTCGTGATTGGTGGTGTCGCACAGGGTTACCTCAATCTGAAAACGGGGTAAAAACTCGATAAAGATTACATTGGCGCCGCCATAAGTATCTTTGACAGATACCACGCGGTCGCCAGGAGAAAGAAAGGTGAAGAGGGTGCTGCTGATAATGCCCATTCCGGTAGCGGCGCTCGTGGCCGCCTCGGCCCCTTCCAGTATACGAACCTTTTCCTCAAAAGCGTGTACGGTGGGGTTCGTGTTACGGCTGTAGATGTGGCCCGGTTCTTGCCCCAGGGCGACTCGCAGCCACTGGTCTATATCTCCGTAACCAAACGAGACGCTGTGGACAACGGGAACCTGGGTAGCGCCTTGCAGCAGGTATTCATCCTCACCGGCCCAAATAGATTGCGTACCGAGACCGGGATGATTAGGGTTGGTCATAAAGTATCATTCTGAAAAAACTATTGATGCTGGAGATTGGGAAAGAGATTGGAGATCGAGAACTCGGAGAAGAATCCCCTCCAACTTATTCTAGCAGCTTGTCGGAGAGAAGGCGAATAGACCGTGGTTCAGGCGGGCAAACTCTAGAAATACGGGTCTTTCCACACAATCCTTACTCCGCTGAGTCTGCCTCATTCTGCCGGAGACTGGCGGAATGCAGTTCTTAACGCCCCGCGTCGCAATTCTGCGGAAAGTGATGCAGAGCGTGGGCCCGAGAGTAACCCAGTGTAACCGCACGATCCGTGGTCTATCTGTCTGGTCTCTCCGACCGTCTCCTAGCCGTCGTTACCGCCGAATCGGACAAGTTGGCATACCCCTCAACCTGCCGCCATATGGTAGAATACCGTACACATTCCAACCGACACTCTAACGAAATCATTGACCTATGAACTACCGAAATCTGGGCCGCACCGGCCTCAAAG
>JAAENG010000008.1 GCA_024224665.1 Chloroflexota bacterium
GCGTGAATCACTGGGTTCGCTGTTTCAAGCAAGTGGATTCAATACCCTCATGGCTGCCAATGGCCGAGAAGCTTGCGAAGTCGTGGATTGCGAAGATGTGCATCTCGTTTTGATCGACTACCACATGCCATTCATGACTGGGCTGGAGGCTTTGCGAACCATCAAAAGCAGCAAGCGTTCCATTCCCGTCATTTTAATGTCCGCTCAACTGGACGACCAAATGTCCGAAGCCGCATTCGCAGCCGACGCTTGGTCAGTTCATCCCAAACCACTTGATATTTCGCGTATTCGGGGCGATGTTTCATCAGCTCTGCAGACGATTTACAACTGGTCGATAGATTGATAAGCCGAATTCGCCTAGAATTCACGCTTTCAACCTAACTGCTTGAGGGTCTACTCATGTCTTCGCTGCGTCTGGCATTCCCGACTATCCTTGCCCTGCTAACGATAGCCGCCGCATCACTTCCCACAGCCAACACGGCGGTCGCCGCCATGGGTCGCGCACCAGTTCAAGAGGGCCAGATTAACGCTCAAGAAAATGTGGCAGAGATTGTTAAAACCCTGACTGACAGTAGGGATAAATACGCGAGGGCGGAGGCTGCGGCAAAACTGGCGAATTACCCTGAGCAGTATGAACAATA
>JAAENG010000009.1 GCA_024224665.1 Chloroflexota bacterium
AAAGGGGCTGATTTGACACCCAAAGTGTCACAAAACGAGCCGATAGCCGGATTGATCCGGCGCTGTTTGCTAGCCGGGAGATTCATCCCCCGGCGGACCTGGCAAGAAAACATTACCGAAATAAATAATTAACCTTCATTAGCGCTTTAGTGCATCTGTCACGGCGATGAATCGCCTACTACGAACCGCACAACTACTTGCGCCACGGTGAACTAGCTGCTTCTTCTTTCACCCCAACAGTCGCTTAACTCAACCTTTTATCAGGAGACCCTACCGTATGGAACCCCTCCCAGACTCAGCTCTAGACCCAATTAAGCAGATGATAGACGATCTCGACGTTACCAGCGTTTTCGGTGAACCCAGCGTTGAAGGTGAAACCACTGTTATTCCGGTGGCCGACGTGATGTATGGTTATGGCTATGGTTACGGTGGCAGTGCCGAAGGTGAAGGGGGTGGCGGTGGCGGTGGTGGCGGAAAAGCGACACCGCGCGGGTACATCGAAGTCACATCCGATGGCGTCAGCTACAAAGCTACTGAAAACGAAACATTGATCGCCCTGGCAGGCATTCTCACCGGCGTCTGGTCTATTTTCTGGCTCGCCATCACGGTGATGACTGTGGCGAAAGCGGTTGCCAAAGTGCGGACTGCGGAAGTAACGCAGGAGTAGACCCCGTACTTTCTGGTAGGGTAGCTGCCAATCACGTACCGCGACATTCATATCGCGGTACGTCTAAACTATTCAGCTGTAACTTGCTGGCTGGTTTCCCACAGACTTTCGCTCAGAGTGATCACTGAAAGACAAGAGCGACATTCGACCTTGTCTTCTTCTTTGCGCGCGGCATAGTGGCCGCATTGGGGACAAGTGATGGCGACACGCTTGATGGCCTGGCGTACCAATAGGTTCATGACCTCTTCGTTGCTGTCCAGTCCCATTTCATCTTTGAGTAAATCCACCATTTCCTGTTCATCCTCAGACAGGATAAATGTGTTGGGAGCTTCTTCGATCATAAAGCACCTCCTCGGAGGGCGGTTAAGGATTTGGGGTAATTGCTATCCCTATTCTAGCCAGGAATAGTGCGTTTAGGGTATGATCTAGATCATTATTATGCATTCTCGGTGGATCCAATTTCCACATTAGATGCTTCTCCGTACCGTAAACCAGGAAACCGCGAAACCGGGTGAATTGTGCCTCGATATTCGCTTAGACAGCGTATCCCTGTCTACTGGCCTACCGGTCTACTGAGTCTGATTGTTGATACGTTGCAGCCATTGTGGCCGCGTAGATACACTCAGGCAAATCTGCAATGGAGCAGCCTTGAACAATGGCTCGTGAATATGTAGATGGCGCCACAGCCATCGCCCGCGGTGCTCTAGGCGCCGGTTGTGATTTTTTTGCCGGGTACCCCATCAGCCCGGCGACGCCCATTCTGCTACACATGTTGCGGGAGTTACCCAAGCAGGGGGGGGGTGGCATCCAGACCGAGGATGAGATCAGTGCCATCAGCATGTGCATCGGCGCCGCCATGGCCGGCGCCCGACCATTGACCGCGACCTCCGGCCCGGGGATTTCACTCTATTCTGAAAACCTGGGTCTGGCTATTATGGGAGAGGTCCCTCTGGTTGTGGTGAATGTGATGCGCATGGGGCCGGCCACTGGAGGGGCAACTACCGTGTCTCAGGGGGATATCCAATTTGTTCGATGGGCAACCAGTGGTGGCTATCCTGTCATCGCTTTGGCCCCTTCCTCCGTGGCCGAGTGCTACACCTTGACACAACGCGCCTTTGATCTGGCAGAGCGATTCCGCACCCTGGTGTTCCTGCTACCGGATAAGGAATTGATTATGTCGATGGCGACTGTCGATGTACATGACTACAGAGATGTGCATGTGGGGAGCCGGCCTACAGTGGCACAGACTATTCCCGCGCCTAACGGTTCCCAGAACCGCATCAACGCGGCCACTGGCAAACCAGACCCTCGCCTGCGTCCCGAGGAAACCTACCTGCCCTACGATTTCGATCCTATCGATGCTGTGCCACCCACCAGTCCCTTTGGCGGGCCGCATATCACCCGTTTCACAACCTCCAGCCACGATGAGCACGGCTTTCTCACCAAGGATTCGGCCAAGATAGGGCGCTTGAACGAACATCTGCGGGTGAAAATCGAATGGCATCGAAACGAGATGGCGTTCGGTCAGCTAGACCGCAATGAAGGCGCCGAGACACTCTTGATAAGTTATGGCACCACGGCGCGGGCCATGCGCGAGGCGGTAGATCACAGTTGTGCTAGCGGCCATCCTGCCAGCGCCCTCACGTTGCACACCATCTGGCCGGTAGCAGAACAACTGATCATCGAAGCTGCGGAGGGGCACCAACGGGTGATCGTGGCCGAACTCAACCACGGGCAATACATTCGGGAGATCGAGCGCTTGCTCTACCGCCATGCTGCACTCAACCAGCTGTCGGCCCCCAAGATATCAGGGCTCACCCGCGTCGACGGAGAACTCATCACCCCAGAAAACTTCTTAGAAATGATTGATCCAACTTGATTTCGTGTGGATGACACTGATTTTGACTGATATGTGAAACGTAAAACGTGAAAAATGACCCTATCAACTAAAGTACAACTCCAGCCTATCGAATCCTACAAAAACGAGCGGCCTGATCCTTTCTGCCCAGGATGTGGACACACGCTGATTCTCAACCACCTCGACACTGCTCTGCAGAAGTTGCAGCTCGATCCGACACAAGTCGTGCTCGTCAGCGATATCGGATGTGTGGGCCTCAGCGACCAGTATTTTTCAACGAATGCATTTCATGGTCTACATGGCCGCAGCGTTGCCTACGCCACCGGCATCAAGCTGGCCAATCCCGATCTGCATGTGATCGTGCTCATGGGCGATGGCGGCGCCGGCATCGGCGGAACGCATATCATCAATGCCGCGCGCCGCAACATCGGTGTGACCGTGCTGGTATTCAATAATTTCAATTTCGGCATGACCGGTGGCGGGCATTCGGTCACCACACCCGAAGGGTCGATCACGGCTAGTACCCGGGCCGGCAACCTGGAGAAGCCTCTGGATGTGTGCGCCTCCGTAGCAGTCAACGGCGCCGGTTACGTGTATCGCGGCACCTCTTTCGACAAAGATCTGCCCGAACGCATGGCAGAAGCAATCGAGTTTGATGGTTTTTCATTGCTCGATATCTGGGAACTGTGTACCGCCTACTTTGTGCCCAACAACGATTTCGGGCGAAAGGAGATGCTGAGGACCCTGGACGTGTTAGGCGTGGAGTCGGGATTGATCCAGAAATTGGAGCCAGATGAATATGCCAAGAGCCTGCGCCTGCAAGGTCAATCCGTCGTAGGCCAAGCGACGTTGCCGATCCGCGCCGTCGAACCCCAATTCTCTGCCCGGCTCGAACATAGATTTCATTTGGTGATGGCCGGCTCTGCAGGCGCCAAGATACGATCGGCGGCCAAAGCGGCCGGCTCAGCCGGGGTGTTATCCGGCCTGTGGGTCACACAGCGGGATGACTATCCATCCACTGTGAAATCGGGACACAGCATCAGCGAGATCATCTTCAGTCCCACCGAAATTCACTACACCGGGATTGCCAAACCAGATGCATTGGTGCTATTCTCAGAAGATGGTTTGAGCAAGGTCCAGCATCGTCTGGCAAACATGACCAATGAGGACATGCTCATCACCACACCCGAATTTGCAGATATCCCCACAGACGCACACAAGGTAGTGCTTGCGCCAACCAAGGGTAGTGTGCGTATCACGCGAACCAACAAATCGCTGCTGATAACAGCGGCAGCCCTTCGCATCCTCAACCTTTATCCCATCGAGGCGCTGGAACAAGCCATTCGTCTCTTCCAGGCTCGGTTCGCCGCCGAAAACCTCCCCGTTGTCGAAGCCAGTATCGAACTTATCCCTTAATTGCAAAAACACTCACTCACGTTCCCAACCGATCATTCTGCATCCGACCCTCATGTTTGACGAAGCCCTCGATCTCACCCCGAACCTCAGCGACATCCGCCGTGCCTTGCACAAGTGGCCGGAACTATCCTTCGAGGAATATCGCACCGCCGCTTTTGTATCCCGAACACTACACGACATGGGTATCCCCCACGAAACTGAGGTGGCGCGCACCGGCGTGATCGGATGGTTGGGAAATGGTAAAGGACCCACCATTGCCCTGCGCGCCGATATGGACGCGCTGCCCATCCACGAGGAAAACAAGATCGATTATGTCTCACAACGTCCAGGCATCATGCACGCCTGTGGACACGATGCCCACACGGCTATGTTGCTCGGTGCTGCCTACCTGCTTAAGCAACACGAGGGCGAACTGAAAGGAAGAGTCAAGCTGATCTTCCAACCGGCTGAAGAGCGCATCGATGCCGACGGTATGAGTGGCGCCAAGCTTATGTTGGAAGAAGGCGTGATTGAAGATGTCGATGCCATCGTCGGATTGCATGTCGACCCAGGGATGGAAGTGGGTAAGATCGGTCTTCGGCCCGGCCCCATGATGGCCGCAGCCGACAAATTCGATCTCGAGATCTTGGGGAAAAAGGCACATGGCGCTTATGCTTATCAGGGCGTAGATGCTATCGTCATCGCAGCCCAGGTAATCAACGCCGCCCAAATGCTGATCTCGCGGCGCATTCCTGCCGTACAGGAGGGAGTTGTCACCTTCGGCACGATCAACGGTGGCTCGCGCGAAAACGTCATATGTGACCGGGTGGTCTTATCCGGCACAGTACGCACCTTCGATCCGGCCATTCAGGATCAACTTGAAGCCGAGCTAGATGAGATTTCTGCCATCGCCCGTCAATTGGGGGGCGACTATCGCTTACACTACATACGGGGCAATCCCCCTGTTATCAATGACGGCCAATTGACCGGCTTCCTCGCGCGCACGAGCCTGCAACTTTTGGGAACGGAGAATGTCACAGAGGCGGCGAAGACGGCGGGCGGCGAAGATTTCGCCTGGTATAATCTTAAAACCCGAGGCACCTTTGTACGAATCGGGGCTCGTAATCCGGACTGGGACACTATGCGACCCCTGCACACAGCTATCTTTGAGATCGACGAGGGCGCGCTGCCTGTAGGTTCAGCCGTGCTGGCGCAGAGCGCTCTCAGGTGGCTACACGAATATGATGCGGATAACTGGCTCGAACCACCGCGTCATATTTGGGGATGAGCGATGTCTGTTCAGTACGATTTTAGCGACCATGTTGTTTGCGTAACCGGGGCCGGACAGGGCATCGGGCTCGCTATCGCCCAGGCGTTTGCCGAAACCGGCGCCAGAATTTGTCTCAACGATATCGATGTCGAAAGAGCGGAGCGTGCCGCTGCGCAGGTGATCGCCCGTGGTGCCGCTGTGCTAGCTGTGGCGGCCGATGTGGCCGACCCTGATGCCGTC
>JAAENG010000010.1 GCA_024224665.1 Chloroflexota bacterium
AGCGACCTGCCGACTTTTGCCGAACTGCCAAAATTGTAAAGATCGATTTCTAGCGTAATGAACCACGCCCGAATTTGTAGTGGTCAGGCGCATGTTACACCTCTTCACGTTTTACGATATGCAACCTAAACGAAATCTCAAAGAGCCAATCATCCATCATCATCCATCCTTTTCGTGCATTGCGGTACTACCTTATCAGACACTATTTTGTTAAGATGAAGTCTGCAATTTGATCACGTACTTATCGAGGATTAATATGCAGGCGACGAACCATGAAATCAACGAGATTGCACGGGACTTAGCGACTGAACAGTCACGAGTACAGAACGATGAGTGAGGCCATTGACAATGCAACGCACACCGATAGAGCAACAAATCACTTTCCTCTACACAAAAGACCTGGCTGCCACAGCCGATTTTTATGAGCGCTTATTGGGGTTGGCGTTGTGGCGCGATCAGGGCGACTGCCGCATCTACCAGGTGGCCGGCAACGGGCTGCTCGGATTCTGCTTGCGCCTCGATGCACCCAAGTGCCCGCAAGGTATCATCCTCTGCCTGGTCACCGACGATGTCGATGGCTGGTATGAAACCTTGAAAGCGCAAGGTGTCATCTTTGAAAAACCACCAGGGCTGAATCCCACCTATCAGATCTATCACACTTTTTTACGTGATCCCAACGGTTACCTGATCGAGATCCAGCGTTTTGAATAATCGGCGTGGGCCAATTCCAGTCTCGGAGGTAAACAGGCAAATCACACCTGTAGCCTCTGCCGCACAGTTTCCAACTGAGCATATGACAGCAGTTTCCGGCTCTTGTGAACGATAAATTCGGCATACTCATCGATCAGCACAGCGCCGGGTTTGCGAAAATCGAAGTTCGCAGGATAGTCTCGGAAATGCTCTCTGTGAACGCGAGTCCAGACCAGGCGTCCATCGGTATCGATATTGACTTTTGTAACGCCAAAGGGGATGGCCTTTGTAAACTCGTTTTCATCTACGCCCTTGGCAGAGGGATCCATGGCGCCACCGGCCGCATTAATCCGCTCCACCTCTTCCTGAGGCACGCTGCTGGAGCCATGCATGACCAAGGGGAGACCGGGCAACAGCTTTTGAATGGCCTCAATTCGATCCAGATGGAGTTTTGATTCACCCTGGAATTTGTAGGCGCCGTGGCTTGTGCCGATGGCGACCGCCAGCGAATCGCAACCGGTTCGTTTGACAAATACTTCGGCTTCATCGGGGTCGGTCAGTTTGGCATGTTTTTCGTCGACTGCGATGTCTTCTTCGACTCCGCCCAACATGCCCAGCTCCGACTCCACACTTAAACCCCGGGCGTGGGCTCGCTCGACCACACGCGTGGTAATGGCGATGTTCTTCTCGAAAGGATAGTGCGAGGCATCGATCATGACGGAGGAGTAGAAACCGGATTCGATACAGTCATAGCAAGTTTCTTCGTCGCCATGATCCAAATGCACGGCAAAAATCGATTTTGGGTATATATCATCAGCGGCCCTGAGGATAGCTTCCAACATGATGACACCTGCATAGCTGCGGGCTCCCCGTGAAATCTGCACAATGAACGGCGCCTGAGCGCGCTGGTGCCCTTCGAATAAGCCCAAGGCCTGTTCCATGTTATTGATGTTGTACGCGCCTACGGCGAATTTGCCGTAAGCAGCCTGGAAGAGTTGGTCGGTAGTGACGATCATTCTTATCCCTCGCATTTGCGAATGGTCTTATTGACGGCAAAAGAGCATTTGTCCATCATTATAGACGTGAGTAGCCCTCTTGTACTAGAATGATAAAGACCTATGCATTACCACATTCGTCTGTGTCCGCCCAATTCGTTTTGACGGTAGCGCGATATAAGACAGTTTCATAATAATCTGAACAACAGAGAGTTAAACTCATGAGGGAATTCCACGTATCTCGAGACTCACGAGACTACTATCAATTTGACCTGTCCCTGTTTGCTTTTACAGGCAATGTCGTCCTTGCCAATTTTCATGGCGCCCGCGTGTTCGCCCAGCAAATAAATGCCAGACGAGATGTCGTGCGCTATCCCGAACGAGCCGCAAAGGCCTCTCAGATCAACGCCATGGGCTTGATCGATGAGGTGCTCCATTTGCTCATCGCCGAGTACCGCCGTCAGGTCAATCCCAATCTGCTACGAGATGCCCTGCAAGCGATGGCCGAGCGCGACGGAACCGATGTGGTCGAAGCGACGCTTCGCCAGTTCAGTGCCAATTATCCGCCCTTAGCTGTGTACCGCCATGAGATCGATCTGGATAGGTACCTATCAGGTGAAACTGCGGGCGAATCGCATTGGCAGATCGCTCTGGAAGAGATGCTCATGCTGTGGCTGGCCAATGCCAATCCTGCATTCTCCCCATACAAGGAACTGTTTGACGATTCCGCTCTAGAGAAACATACAGCCTATCCCAAACTGATTGATGACATGCAAGGGTTGCTCGGGCAGGCAAAAGGGTTGGGGCCAGGTGGTGAGACCTTGTTCGATATGCTGCGAGCACCTGCACTCGCCTCGCCGAATTCGCTGAGCGGTCAGTTGGAATTCATACGTACACGTTATGGCGCCCTTTTACCGGCTGAAGTTTTTCGCTTGCTGAGCAGTCTAGATTTCATTGCCGAAGAAGAAAAGGCTGTGTTTTTCGGCCCCGGCCCGGTCGAGACCCTCAAGTTTGGCGAGCAGGCCCATGACGAGCCCGAACAGTACAGCCCCGATACCGAGTGGATGCCCCGCCTGGTGCTGCTGGCCAAAAACGCCTATGTGTGGCTCGACCAACTCTCTAAACAATACGGCCTGGATATTGCCAGCCTGGATCAGGTTCCGGATGCGGAGCTAGATATTTTGGCAGAGCGTGGGATCACGGGACTGTGGCTGATCGGTCTGTGGGAACGAAGCAAGGCGTCGAAGCGCATCAAGCAGATGATGGGCAATCCAGAAGCAGTGGCATCTGCCTATTCCCTTTACGACTACAACATCGCCCACGATCTCGGGGGCCCGCCGGCGATGGATAACTTGCGGCAGCGCGCCTGGCAGCGTGGCATCCGCATGTCCAGCGACATGGTGCCCAATCACATGGCCATCGACTCGCGCTGGGTGATGGAGCACCCCCACTGGTTTCTTTCACTCGACCATTCGCCGTATCCCAACTACTCTTTTAACGGCCCCGACCTGAGCGAAGATGAGCGTGTGGGCATCTATCTGGAAGACCATTACTACGATCGTAGCGATGCTTCGGTCGTATTCAAACGTGTGGATCATCAAACCGGCGATGCGCGTTACATTTATCATGGCAACGACGGCACCATGATGCCTTGGAATGACACGGCACAGCTCGATTACTTGAAAGCGGAAGTGCGAGAAGCTGTCATCCAAACCATTTTGCATGTCGCCCGCCAATTCCCTATCATTCGCTTCGATGCGGCCATGACCTTGGCCAAGAAACACATCCAGCGTCTCTGGTTTCCCGAGCCAGGCAGTGGCGGCGATATTGCCACACGCGCCGAGCATGGTATGACTCGCGAGCAGTTTGATCAGGCTATGCCGGCCGAGTTCTGGCGGGAAGTGGTGGATCGTGTGGCCGAGGAAGTGCCCGACACCCTGCTATTGGCCGAGGCCTTCTGGTTGTTGGAAGGTTACTTTGTGCGCACGCTGGGAATGCACCGGGTCTACAACAGCGCTTTCATGCACATGCTGCGTGATGAGGATAACGACAAGTATCGGCAATTGATCAAGAACACCGTCGAATTCGATCCCGAAATCCTCAAGCGCTACGTCAATTTCATGAGCAATCCTGACGAAGAGACGGCCGTGGCGCAGTTTGAAAAAGGAGACAAGTATTTTGGTGTCGCCTCAGTGCTGGCGACAGTCCCGGGCTTGCCCATGTTTGGGCATGGCCAGTTCGAAGGATATGCCGAGAAATATGGCATGGAGTACCGCAAAGCCTACCGGGATGAGGAACCCGATACCTGGCTGATCGACCGCCATATGCGCGAGATCGTGCCACTGCTACGCCGTAGGTACCTTTTTGCCGATGTGCACAACTTCCTGTTATATGATTTCTTCAGCAGCGATGGCGCCATTGACGAAAATGTTATCGCCTATTCCAACCGCTTTGGCGATGAAAGTAGTCTGATTATCTATCACAACCGCTGGGGGGACACACGAGGCTGGGTGCGAACCTCGACCGCATATCTCGATAAGGGCAGCGGCCAAATGCTACAGAAGACTCTTGGCGAGGGCCTGAAGCTACCCTATATCGACTCAGCCTATGTGATCTTCCGAGATTATGCCAATGGATTGGAATACATTCGCAGCAGTAAGAAACTGGTGGATGAGGGCATGAAAGTCAATCTGGGCGCTTATCAGCGGCATGTGTTCCTGGATTTCCGGATTGTGCAGGACAACCAGTGGCATCAATATAGCCAACTCACCGAGTACCTCGCCGGCCGCGGTGTCCCTGACGTCGAGGAAGCTGTCAAAGAACTCTTCTTGCAGGCCCTGCATTTCCCCTACCGGGCCCTGATCAATGCCGAGGTCTTCCGCTGGTTGATGGATGCCAGGGTCATGAAACAGGCCGAGAACCAGGTCACACATTGGAGCAAGAAACAGCAAGCCAAGTTCGAAGAAATAGAAATACATGTCACAGCGTTGTACGAAGAGGTAAAGGTATTTGCCCAAGAACAGCGAGCGGTGACAGATACGAAAGTCGATGTCGATATCTTGCGCCGCCGTGTCGTGACATTGGAGGCAGAGGGTGATATCGACGATGTCAATCGTTCCCCCGAGGATGTAGAGAGTGAACCTGTGCCACCGCCGGTCTTAGAAGCGCTTGTCGCCCATATCCAACAGGAAGTTGAGGCAGCACTTTTGCTCCCAGCCATCACGGATCGTTATCCTCCCTTGCAAGTGCAAGCAGCGTCTATCGATCCTGAAGACGCGACCCCGCCACTTTCTGCTGCAACGTATTTACTGGCTGGTTTGGATGATGCTCCTGCAGCATGGGGTGCACTATTTGCCTGGATATTCAGCCACTCGCTTGGCAAGGTGATTGCCCTCGAGGATTATGCGAGCCAGACACGGACCTGGATGGATGAGTGGTTATTGGGTAAGATCGTGGCGCAGGCGCTGCAAGATTTTGGCTTGACCCCAGATCAGGCCTGGCGATCGACCTCTCTGCTAAAACTCTTGATATCGCATCAGGATCTGCTCTTGCACATTGCCGGGAGAGAAGAATTGCCAGATGATGCCGATATCAAAGTCCCTTATCGGTTGCTAGACATGCTTCTGCAAGATGAGGATGTGCGAAGTTTCTTACATGTCAACCGCTATGGTGGCATTTTGTGGTACAACAGACAAGCCTTTGGCGAACTGATGCATGGTCTTTTTGCCGTTTCTGTGCTCACACAAACGGCCGGCGCAGAGGATGCTCCCGCAGTCACTGCCCAAACCATCGACACCCTCTACGAGACAATCGTAACCCTGCGGGCGGCGGATGAACAGTCTCAGTATGAGGTCGAGAAGTTGAGGGATCTTGTCCGATAGCGTTCCGCGATAGTAACTGCACATCTGTCATTGTGGTCGTCCCTCGCAATGACAGATACAAAATCGCTAGACTTTCTCAATCCCATCCAGCTCGATACGCTCCAGTAAGTCCTGAACGGTGCAGCCCAGGCCCGGATACACCATGTCCGGGGCGATTTCCGCCAGGGGTACTAGCACAAAGGAGCGTTCGATCAGCCGTGCGTGGGGTACTGTGAGGTTATAGCTGGCAAAGCTGAGGTCGTTATAAAAGAGGATGTCGATATCGATCAAGCGAGGGCCGTAGCGGATGCCATCAGCTTTACGACCCATGGTCAACTGAATGTCGTAAGTGCAGCGCCACAACTGCTGGGGTGAACGTGTCGTTCGGGCCTCCACCACCTGGTTGAGAAAACTGGGCTGGTCGGTAACACCCCACGGTTCGGTCTCATAGATCGATGAACTTCGCTCGACCGTGATGCATTCATCCAAGCGTTTGATTGCCTCGACCAGGTTTTGTCTGCGATCACCAAGGTTGGCGCCTAAAGCCAGGTATACCGTATATGTCATGGTTCAATATCTGAGTTTGAGATTGACTCGATTAAGGATAGGCAAGTTACTTCGGTGCAGGCGCATGCAGGAAATGCACACAAAAGGTCATGTTAGTTCTCGTTGGCACTGATGCCCCAGTCGCGGCGCCAATCCGGTATGGGGCTGCCTATCTTCTTCCGTACTTCGATCTCTCCCTCGATCTCTTCACCCAGGATCTCCTCCAACAGTGCCCGACCCTCTTCGCTGCTCATCCTCTCTATCGCTTCGTCGAGAAATCCCATCAAATATTGCAATTGCTCGCGGTCTTCGTTTTCGAAGTAGCCACCTTCGTCAGAGACTTCGAGATCAACACCACATGATTCGACCAGGTGCAGCAGTGAGCAGATGGCAATATGCGTGTCAGGCGTGCCGAACTGGGTTTTGGTAAAGAGCCGATCTCGTGCATTGTAGTGGCCCGGTAACTGGAATGAAGAGGGGCCGCTGTCATAGACGATTAGCGCGCCATCTCGGCTGAACGTAAGCCACAAGGGTTCGCACTCAGGAGGCAATACAAGCACGCCACGCCAGCGATCATCCACCGCATAGGTATCAAATCGCCATCGTTCCTCCTCTGAGGTCACATCATCAGAGAATACCAGGATATCGGCCGTGCCTAATACCCTCTCATCAATGGCAATACTTCGCCAGCCCAGTTCTCGGCAGGCATTTTGTACTGCCAATGTTAAGTTGGGCAGGGCTGCCATGTCTTTCAATTTGCCCGTGTAATGGATTGTCACGCCCATGGTGTCGCTCGCTGAGTGAAGGGTAACTGTGTGAATACTTTGGTCAGAGGGTGCTTCTTAACCACTCCCCACTTCGCCGCCGGCCACCTGCCATCTGGCCATGCCCCCGCTTAAATTGTGAGCGTGATAGCCCTGCTTGATGGGATAGCCGGTCACACCGTAGGAGCGATTGCCATGGGCGCAGACGACCACGATTTCGAGGGCTGGGTCCAGATCGTGTAGCCGCGCTGGGATGTCGTTCATGGGGATATGTGTGCTTTCGGGGATAGACGCTTGCTTGCGCTCCCAGCCCTGACGACAATCCAACACAACAAAAGTCCTGCCGTTGGCTTGAGCCGCCATCAACTCTTGCGGTGATAATTCAGGTATGACGATTGGCTCGGGTTCAGGTTCGGGGGTCAATGTAGGTGATATGGATGAAGTTGTGATCTGCGCGGGTTTGTCATTCCCAAGCAGTTTTTTAAATGATTGCATGATTCCCATGTTGCGTCTCCTGTCAAAAGCAAAGTCAGTGTGTGGATCACAGAATAGAGGCTGGTGCAGGAAGGGTCGGGCAGCGCGCTTCCCAAATCATTTTAAAAGCGGATTTCGCTCTGAACCGATAATGGATGAACGATGGACCATAGCTCTATCGGTTTGGGACAATCGCTGTGCGACAAAACTTTTTGTTTCAATATGACAGTAGTTTAACCTGAACCTGTAAATTTGCGGCAATACCGAGAACAGCTATACTCATGCCTTATGATTTCGCTAGCTCATAGACACAGTTACATGGCGGTGATTGCAACGGTTGCAGGTGCACTTCTTTTTTGGATGCTTGCCCAAACGCCTTTGCGGGCACAAGGACACCCTTGCGATTCTCCCAATGTGATACCACGTGATGTATGCAATTTCGATGGTTTTTATGGCAGTCCTCCTCGCCAATTGCCCAGAGGTTGGACTCCCTTTGTCTTGAGTGGCGAACTGACCTATATGCAGGATGTCGATACCTATTGGGGTGCGCCCAGCCTGCGCATGTGGAGCAACGGCGGTACATTCAGAGCAGGGCTCTATACTCAAGTCAATGTCACACCTGGCGCCGGCTATCGCGCCAGCATTGCCTGGGGAGCACCCAATGCGCCCGATACATTTGGTAGACAACTTGGTATCGATCCCAGCGGTGGCACAGATCCCAACGCCCCCACTGTCGTTTGGGGGCCTATGCATTGGGGAGCCGGACGCATCCTCAATTACGCACCTCCTGACGTGAATATCGATGTAAGAGCCCGCGCACAGGGCGATGTGGTCACCGTTTTCTTTCTGGTAGACCATAATCGCAGCACCGGCGATAATTACATCTTTGTCGATGCGATCTCCCTACTACCCGATGAAAGCGCGCCGGCCCAGGCGACACCAACAGCGCTCGCGCCAACGGCCACACCGGTTCCCACCAATACACCTATCCCCACGCTCACATCGACCCCATCCGATACCGCCACACCCACGGCAACGGCATCACCGACAGTTACCCTAACATCCACCCCCACATCTACGCCCACAGCCACTGCAACGTCTACCTTGACGCCGACTGCTTCACCGAGCCCCACCGCCACAGCCACTCCCTCTCCAACCCCCACGGTGACACCGACCTCCACACCTACGCCCGGCCTGTTGGCGTCCCTTCTCCCATCGTCGTTGACCAATATCAGTGCTACGGGTTCGCACGGTTTTGACCTTATCGATCTGGGTGGGCTTGTTGGCCTGATGATGGCCGTTGGCTTGTTTGTTTGGCTCTACCGACGCAACCGACCTTGACATGAACGTGCGCCGATTTTATACTGGCAGTGGCGGATCACTTAAACTGATCTGTACGCCCTCGTAGCTCAACGGCCAGAGCGTCGGTCTTCGGAACCGTAGGTTGGGGGTTCGAATCCCTCCGAGGGTGCTGGACGGCCACAATTTTTTCTGTGGCCGTCTTTTTTTGTAACCATCTCTCACTGCTTTCCATCCTAAGACAAACCGATTCGCAGATATGAGAATAAAACCTCGTTACGGACACTTCAATTGGATAGCCCCTTTTTACGACCGCATTTTTGATGTTGCACATCATGATGCCTTATTTTCCCATCTTCAGACCGAATCGGGACAGCTTGTGTTAGATATCGGCGGTGGCACCGGACGCGTGGCCCAACGACTAATCGAAATCGATGCTTCCGTTTTTGTGGTCGACCCATCATCTAAAATGCTGGAAGGCAGCCGTGAGAAATGCATTCAATCGGTGCGCTCCATTGCCGAGGACCTGCCCTTTGCAGCTTCCTCCGTAGATCGCATTTATATCGTAGATGCATTTCACCATTTTGCAGATCAACCTCGGGCGGCCTCTGAACTGATGCGTGTATTGCGTCCAGGTGGGCGCTTGGTCATCGAGGAACCTGATATAAGACATCTGCTTGTTAAAGGCGTGGCGGTGGCAGAAAAACTCGCCCTGATGCAGAGCCACTTTTATCGGCCTGCTGATCTCGCTCGCCTTTTCAGCGATCGCGGTGCTACGTTGCTTACGATCACGCCCAACAGTATTAGCGCCCATATCGTCCTCACAAAGTAAGTCATCAACGAAACACCACTCAATCTCAGGAAACGACATCATGAACACCGCTTCAGTAAAGTGGGTTGAAGAACTGACATTTTCTGCCAACACCGGCTCTGGCCACCAACTGACGCTGGGAGCTGGTTCCAAAGAGGGGGAACCCAGCGCCGGCCCTTCTCCGATGGAATTGCTATTGCTGGGATTGGCAGGCTGTACAGGTATTGACATCGTGCATATCCTTCAGCGCCAACGCCAGCCGTTGCAGGGTCTCAAAATCAATGTCAGCGGGCAACGTGCTGAGGAGAACCCCAAAGTCTATACCCAGATCAATGTAGAGTACATTGTCTCAGGCGATGTCGATGAGTTTAAATTGCAGAGGGCCATTCAGCTTTCAGAAGAAAAGTACTGTTCTGCTTCAGCCATGCTGGATAAAGTGGCGACGATCGAGACGTCCTACCGCCTTGAATGAATTGAATCCCTTTTCAGGTTGCTCTGCCTTGAACGGTAGTGTACACTTTTATCTGCTTTTCGAGTCGAACAACCTTGCATTTCAGCGACCAAAAAATGTTGGCCGTTGTTAGGAGACAAAAATGACTTTATTGCAACCACCAGCGCTTTCACTTGACAAGCCTCGACATGATTGGATGAAGCGTGTGAATGTAACGTTTATTCCCGGATATATGGATGCAGTACTTGAAGAGACAGCCAGTGGTATCTTACAGCATTTTGATGAGCTTGGGCACACCGTACAAGAACAACCTGACAATGACACCGACATTCTGCTTACCACTGCGCCTTATGGCGAGTCACTTAATTGGCGAAAATCGCTGCAATTGACCGCGCGCATGCGCTACAAGCTAGAACAGAATCCTACTGTGTTCACGTTGGTGCATACGACACAGCCTGAACTGGACAAAATCTTGTCCTATTTCGACGACATTCTGGCCAACGAACCCCCTGATCCAAAGGACTATGATTTCCCCGGTCTGGCTTCAGGAGCTTATCTGGTCTTATTCGAGCAGGGGAGACGAGGTGGGTCGATTCTATCTGTGGAACGCCTGCTACAGGCTCAGGCAAAAAGTGTCAAGATCCTGTTGATTGTCGGAGAAGATCATCCAGACAAAGTCTATCATTTCGACCTGGTTGGCGCCTACCCTACCAGCAAGTCCACCGATCCTGATAGCTTTTACAATGACATCGTGTTACGCACCGTAACTACAGTGAGCACACATGAGGTCACCGATCACCAAGTAGTCGGAGATCTTATTCCCTACGAAACCTGGCTCGATCTGCATACCCCTGAAGCCATGCGCACCGCTGCCTTGGAATTGGGCAAAAGGAATTTCTTTACCCATGCAGTCGTTATTGCCGAATTGGTCAATGTTCCGGCCGTCGGAGATTCGGTGGCCAGCCAGTATAGCGAAGGATGTTATGCAACCTGGGAACCTGAACTGGATGCTCTGATCGCCACAATTACAGGCAGTGCTCGTCCAGTAGACAAAGACAATATCACCGAAGATGAATTGGCCATTCTGTCTGGCGTACGTCCTGACGGCATCGGTGCATTTGTCCGCCACGTACAGGGCAAGCGCAACGACTCGCCCTCCTCAGAGGCTGTGGAGATGCTGGAGATGGATAAGGGTCTTCCTCGAATCTCGTTGGCCGAACTATGGGGAGTAGACAAGGCTGTACCGGTCATGCGTTCGAAATTGCACGGGCATCGTGGTATCGCTTCCTATGATCCCGAGTTCGTCGAATATGTCCCTCTGGATCCTCCCTATTTCCACTATCTCGTGTCTTGTGCTACCGAGGCACAGGCGCGCGCGGTCAAGAGTGCTTTCTCGAAATCCGAAGCCCTGCGAAATCCTGATGATCCTCGCAAGGTGGTTTTCACCATTCTGCCGGGGCACGGTTTGGTGCTCGCTGAGAAATGGGTTGAGCAGAAGGAACCGCTTCAGTTAATTTGGGAATACATGGATGCCAACTATATTGTTATCGACAGCCATGTGCCGCAAGGTCCTATGCAATTCGTTCCTGACGGTAGTGGAAAGCTCATTCTCCAAGAGGAAAGCTGAGATCTAAAGGCGGCGCTGAGGCTCGACTCGCTTCATTTTACCAAGACAATACAAAAGGGTGGAGTGCGATTGCGCTCCACCCTTTTATGTGTTCATCGAACATCGTTACTAGCGATTGCGTCCGTACTTTTCATGGCTCGACACCCAGTCTGAGGACGAAATAGCGGCCCCCAGTGAGATCTCACCTGCAAACACCACACCGGCGATGATCTCGGCAAACTTCTTCACCTTGCCCTTACCCTCACAGCCTAATACCCCCAGGCACTCCTTCTGACTGGCCAACGCCGTGCCGCCGCCAAATGTAGCGACAATGAGGGAGGGGATAGTAACTGAGAAATAAAGATCCTTTTCTGGCGTTAATTCGGTGTAAATGATCCCCGCCGATGATTCTGAGACATTGGCAACGTCCTGCCCTGTGGCGATGAATATGGCCGTGATTCCGTTAGCTGAGTGAGCACCATTGTTATTGGCGCCAGAAAGGATCGCGCCAATGTTGGCAATGCCCGAGTGATAATGAAGGCTTTCCGGTTCCACCCGCATGTGCTGGATCAGCACGTCCCGTTTGATTACGGCCTCGGCAGTCACCCGCTTGCCGCGCGTGTGCATGATGTTGACCTGTGATGCTTTTTTGTCGGTAGCCAGATTCGATTCCAGAAAAAAGTGCTCGACGCCGGGGTACTGGTCGAGTATCCAGCCACAAGCCGCAAAGGTCGCACGGCCGACCATGTTCTGCCCCGCTGCATCACCAGTCGTGAAGTTGAAACGCAGATAGGCAAACTTGCTGGCCAGATAGGGGTCGATATACTGCAGCTTGGCCACACTCGAAGTTGCTTCTGCTTCGATTCGAATCTGGTCTTCGTTCTCTCTCACCCATGCGACGAATTCCCGGGCATCGCGGGCGTTGGCGAACACGAATACAGGCGCACGCTGCATGGCATCACCCACCACGCTGCAGGTTACTCCTCCAGAGAGGTTGACGATCTTCATGCCGCGGTTGTAAGAGGCTACCAGCGTGCCCTCGGTCGTCGCCATCGGCACGATAAAATCTCCCTTAGCGTGCTCCCCGTTGATAGTAATCGGTCCGGCGAACCCCAATGGAATCTGAGCGACACCGCTAAAATTTTCGATATTTCCGCTGAGAATGTGCGGGTCAAATGAATAGTGGGCGGTGTGTTTTAGAGACTGGCCGCTGAGCTTCTCCACAAATACCTGACGTTCTTTGATCGCCTGGTCCGCATAATCGTCGCTATCACTACGTGGGATTCGCACCAGCCTCTCTTTTTCTTCAGATATCGCTCCCTCGACCTTTAATTTCAGTTTGCCAAAGGGTTTAGTGGCGAAATGAACCTCGATTTTGTGTTTGCCCAGTGCCAGAGGTTCGATAGCACAATGGATGTCCAGTGTGCGACGCAAGGGGAAATCCAAAGAATTCTGCGCGAGGTCATCAGGCGTCAAGACCGTACCGCCGCCCAGATCAATGGTCACGGCATGGAGAGGCACATCACTGTTATCGATTATCAGGCGGTCGAGACCGGTGAGCGTGGCATCGCTAAGGCGGTTTTTGACCGAGAATCGTACACCATCAGGCGTGTTTTTCAGGCTGCCAAAGGTGTATAGCTGCTTAAGCAGCATGCTGGGGATGGTAAGAGCCATGTGTCCTTTTCTCCGCTAAATGATGGTTTGGTTGTTCAGGTGTGTGGGGCGATCGTAACACAGTAGGGCGAGGCCTTCCCAACCAATCGAGCGTCATTGCAAATCGTGTCGCCATTTAGAGAAGTCTAGCTGGAGTACAATCTCGCTGGGAACGCCCTGTCCCTACACGTACGGCAAACGAATGGTAAACAGACTACCCTCGCCTATGGAGCTATCTAAAGTCAACTCTCCCCCATGAGCGTGCACCAATTCTTGCGCCAATGTCAGACCAACACCCAGCCCTTGGGGGAAACGCCGCTCTCTGCTGCTGCGATAAAAGGCCTCGAAAACCCGTGCTTGTTCGGTTTCGGAAATGCCCGGCCCATTGTCGCTGACCTCGATCCAGATCTCAGCAGCATTGGTACCTGCGGCAACACCCACACGTCCACCCTCCGGGGTGTATTTAATTGCATTGCTCAATAGGTTTCCCAGAGCTTGGGCCAGACGCTCGGGATCAATCGAGAGGGTTGGGAGATCGCCGGGGATTTGAGCGTTCCACTCCAGGTTCTTCTCCACTGCTGCCCCTCGCCATGGCAGCAGTGTGTGGGGCAGCCAATCACTGAGGGCAATAGCCTGGAGGTTAAGATGAATAGTATCCTGCACCTGACCATGCAGTTGCGACAAATCATCCAACAGGGGCTGCATGCCCTCGATCTCCTGCTCAACCCCCATAAGCAGTTCTTCGCGGATTTCAGGGTCTTCACCCATGCCCTGGCGAAGTACGTGTACTGCTGAGCGAATCGCTCCAAGAGGGCGGCCTATTTCATGAACGATATTGGCCAGTGAACGGCGCCGGATCTCTTCCAGTAACCGCAGGCGTTCCGCCAGGATATTGACCGCGGTTGCCAGCGCCTGGATCTCTTCGGGCCCTGATTTAGGCACAGGCTCGATGTCCCGACCCTCGGCGATATCTACGACTGCTCTGCTGGCTCGGCCAATGGGACGTTCCAGCCGTGTAGCCAGGATAAAGCCCATGGCTGCTGCCAACAATAACTCGACAAACAATACCGCCAGAATCCACAGTCGCATCCGCCCGAAATTCTCTGCGACGCCAGATATCGCCCCCGTTACAGCGACGATGCCCAGTAGTTGGTCATTGATATCCCTGACCGGTACGTATGCTTGTCCCTGTTGTTGAAACAAGCCATACGTTATGATGGTATGAATCTCTCCCGCCAGCGCTTTTGCCAGACCTGAAAAATCAGCTGGCAAAGCATGGGTAGAGGCCAATAACTCACCGGTGGATGTAAACAACAGCACCTTGCCGTCGATTATGACTTCTAATCGGTTCAAGTATGCTTCGGCGAGTTCAGGATCTGTGAGCACCTCCGGATGTCCATTGATTGCCTCGGCAACGAGGGCTGCTCTTTCGGTGATGCCCTCCGACATCTCGGTAAGCAAGATCTGCGTTTCGAGGATATAAATCAGCACCAGTGCTAAAATCGGCAATGTCAGTAATAAAGGCAATAGATGGCTGATGATCAGACGGCTACGGAGTGTGCGCATCGTGTTAAGGCCTCAATCGATCAGCTGCGGCACAAGTTTGTAGCCAACGCCACGCACGTTGACTATCCGCTGTGGATTTGTGGAGTCATCCTCGATCTTTTCGCGTAGCCAACGAATATGCACATAGACCACTTGCGATTCTCCAGAAAATTCTGCACCCCAAATGCGTACAATGAGATCTTCGACCGAGAGTACCTTGCCTGCCTCCAGAGCCAACGAATGTAGCAAGGCGAATTCTTTTGCGGCCAGATCGACGGCTCGTCCGGAGATCTGCACGGTGTGGGCGGCAGCATCGATGGTTATATCACCGACTATCAGTTGTTCGCTTGGCTCATCCACACCTTGCCGGCGTGCCGAACGCCGTAAAACCGCCTTTACACGTGCTAGCAGCACATCGGGATTAAAGGGCTTGGTTATGTAGCCATCAGCGCCCAACTCCAGACCCAGCACCTCATCGAATTCCCGGCGGCGGGCTGTCACAAAAATGATAGGTACATCCATCTGCTGGTGGATACGTCGCAGTGCTTGTAGCCCGTCGATACCGGGCAGCCCCACATCCAGCAGAATGAGATCAGGTTGTTGGCGCTGGATCAGCGCCAGTGCATCTTCGGCAGAGGCGGCGGTACTGGTACTATATCCGGCTTGCTCGAGTTGCAGGCTCAAACTACGGCGCAAAAGCGTATCGTCATCAACGACCAGGATGTGTTGGGGCATGTCGTGTATCCCTACAAACAAGGTGGTGCTCTGGATTGTACCTTAAGTTCTGCTACCTCAAAACCCCAGAGAGGTAGTTCAGGACTCAGGGCGAATTGGATGTCAAGCCTTGTTCATGCTACGGACGAGACATTGCATCCTTCTGGTAATCTCTGTTAGTCTTGGCGAATTCCATTGGTTTTTGCTATCAAAAGTAGCTCACGGATAAGGACCTATGTCATCATGGTAATCTGTGAGCGGTCATAGAAATCCGGGCATGGTTCATTCTGAGTACTTGTCCCCTTTACAATTTTTGCGTTTCCACGAACCGAATGGAATTCGTCGCTGAAAGTACGAAGGCCCTTATGAAGGTTAATTATTTATTTCGGTAAT
>JAAENG010000011.1 GCA_024224665.1 Chloroflexota bacterium
CATAGCGCGGCTTCCAGCCGCAACCAAAAAGGGAGATGGCCTGTCAATGTGGCATAATTCAGGATTGAAAGAGCGAAAGCGACATGCTACGCCTCCGGCAACCACCTCTCACTATACCACGACAGGCCATGGACACATTTTTGAGTATACACGAAGATGCAATAGTAGGCACACTCAGCACGTTTGATCGCATGATATTCAAAGGACACGTTACAGGCTTCTATCCAGATGGAGCCTTTGCCAGGTTCTTGTCACGTCAAGGGGTGCTGCTCAAAGAATTCAAGTCGTATGTAAGCCAGGTGTCTAGTGACTTGAAATCCCATGCCCAGCAGATGGCGCAAGAGGCAGGGCGACAATACATCTATCTACAAACTGCCACAACCAAAGCCAGTGGTAGCTCCAAGGAAGGACTAGCCCGCCAGATCGCCGAACAGGAAGGGATTAGCGAAGGGCTGATCTGAGTTTTCTCGGTGTTAGAACCCTGCTCGACCTTTACGGTGCGTGGTAATCGCCAGAAGCAGCAATTGGAAGTGGTGAATCGCCGCAGCAAGTGTTTGCATTTTTACTTCTACTTCATCGACCCTGAGTTCGGTTTCATGCATATACGGCTTCAAAGTTGGTTCCCGTTTCAGTTCCAGGTCTACATCAACGGTCGCGAATGGCTAGCTCGTCAATTGGATCAGCGTGAGATTGGTTATAGACGCTACGAAAACAGTTTCACACACATAGCTGATCTGACGGTTGCTCAGAAACTGTGCGACAAGTTCGCACATCGCAGTTGGCCTCGGCTGCTCAATGCCTTTGCTCGCAAGGTGAACCCTTTCATGGCTACCATCAAGGGAGCTGGCTTTGGCAGTTACTATTGGGTCGTTGACCAGTGCGAGTATGCCACGGATGTGATGTTTGCAGACCGGGCCAGCCTGTTAGCAATCTTTCCAGACCTGGTCGAACACGCCCTTATGCACACTTCGTCTGAGAATGTGATGCGCTTTCTGGGCCGCAAGCTGCATGGCAACTTCAAAGGTGAAGTGACGACGGACTTGAAGAAACGTCCTGAAGGCTGGCGCATCAAACATCGCATGAAACGCAACTCGATCAAGATGTATGACAAGTGGAGTGTCCTCCGCATAGAGACCACGATTAACAATCCGCGCGAATTTAAGGTGCTGCGGGTCATCCCGACCCCTGAAGGCCGCAAGCGGCGGTGGAAGCCCATGAACAAGGGCGTGGCTAATATCTGGCGTTACTCCCAGGTCGGCAGACAAGCCAACCAGCGTTATTTGACTGCATTAGCGCAAGCGCAACTCAAAGGCGAGGCCGTTCAAGAGTTGGACGACTTGTGCCGGAGCCGCTCCAAGAACGGCAAACGCTTCGCTAGATTCAACCCAGTCTCTCAACAAGATGCTGCTCTGTTTGCCTCTGTCTTGGCCGGTGAACATGCCATCAATGGTTTTCGCAACCGTGACCTCCGCTCCCGTCTCTACGATCATCCCCCTTCTTCCCCTGAACAGGCCAAACGCCGGTGTGCTCGCGTGTCACGCTTGATCGCCAAATTGCGCGGGCACGGCCTCGTGGCTAAGGTCAAAAACGCTCATCTCTACCGGGTGACTGCACGCGGCCATCGTATCATGTCTGCTGCTATCAGCTTCCGCCTTTCAGACTTCCCCCTCGCTTTTCAGGATGCATAACTTTCTCGCGACTGACGCAAACTTTGTAGGGTAATTCTATAATAACTGGGATTCTAGCTTATTGGGAAAGCTGGCGTAGTTCGACCATTTTGCATGTGATTGTCAATACAAGTGGTTCGATTATGGCATTGATTCTGAGTATATCGAAGGATTTACATCGATGGCAACAATTCGCATGAAATCTGTCGGCTAAATGTATCTACTTATCGTACAATGGGAACATGACCACATAGAGGATGCTGGCCACGACACAGGCAGCCAGCATTACCGGCAGACCCCGCTTGCTCCAAATCGCCGAGGTAATAGGGGTACGAGTGCGCTCCGACATTGTGGCCACCACGATGTTGGCCGTGGAACCAATAATCGTGCCGTTACCACCAAAGCCTGCTCCAAAGACCAATGCCCACCACAAGGGCGCTGTGTTTATCCCGGCCACGCCCAATTGTTGGATCACCGGGATCAGGGCGATGGTGATCGGGATATTATCGACGATGGCCGAGAGAATGGCCACTACCCAGATGAAAATGATGCCCAGTAGCAGCGGATTCACACTCCCGGCGCCGGCCATCAATTCGGCCAACCGATCAAGAGCACCAGATGCTTCCAAACCCCCGACCACGATAAACAAGGAGATAAAGAATATGAGTACATTCCATTCGATTCGCTCGAAAAGCTCATGGGTGTTGGGCCGTATCCACAACAAGGCCACAGCCGCCATTGCCAGGGCAATGAACGACGGACTCAATCCCAGAGGTTCCTGGAGGAAAAACAACAGTATCGTCACTGCTAACACGATAACTACCTTCTTGGCCGTAGTTGGATCGTCCAAGGCCTTGGACGGATCTAGCATTTTGATCGCATCGGCTCTGGTAGGTTGCTGCCTAAGTTCGGAGCGGAAGAGGAAAATCAGTATACCGAGTACTACTAGCCAGGCAACCAACACCACCGGTAAAGCGTTTATCAGGAAATCGTTAAAAGACAGTCCTGCCGCTGATCCGATCAGTATATTGGGCGGATCACCGACCAGCGTTCCCGTACCACCGGTATCGGATAACAAAGCCAACGCCATCAATAGGGGGACGGCGCTCACGCCCAAGATCTCGCTGATCATAATGGCCACGGGAGCGATGAGAATGACCGTTGTCACATTATCCAGAAGCATGGAGAGCACAGTGGTGACAGTTCCCATCAAAATCAGTAGTAGAACCGGCCTGCCTCCTGACCAGCGGCCGACCACAGTAGCCACATACTCGAAGAAGCCGGTCGGTTGTAGCAGTGCGACCAGGGTCATCATGCCCAGCAGCAGACCCACGGTATGAAAATCGATTGCCTCGATTGCCTGTTCCTCACCGTAAAAGCCAGCAAAGATGCCCACACCCACCATGGCGGCAGCTCCTACAATGGCGGCTATGGCGCGTGGTATTCGTTCGGATAAGATCACCGCCAGGGTGATCAAGAATATGGTGGTGGCGATAAGGATGTTCATGCGGATGGGTGATTGGGTACGTTTTGCCACCAGGAGGCGAGTAAAGCCCGGCCTATGTCGACCCGTGAGGCAAGGCCTACCAACTGGTTATCGTGATTGACGACTGGTAAATCGAGCAATTTGTACTTGTTAATATAGGCAAAGGCCCGTAAAAGTCCCGAATCTAGCCGGACCGAGGTAGGCGGTTCCATAACCCCTGATACGGGTTGATCAAGCTGTTCTTGAGCGGGTTTGCCATTCTCCATCGCTCCGAAATCACCGACGTAATCTATATCATCAATCAAATCAACGAAGGCGGGCATGATGAGCTGTAGCAGATCGTGAAGCTGCAAAATACCCACCAGACATCCAGCATCGTCTAGAACCGGCAGCATTCCGATATGATGGGTGTGGAACAGATTCGCGGCATCCGCAACGATATCTGTGGCCAACACCGATATGACCTCCTTCTTCATACAACAGTCTACTTGCAGCATTCTTATCTCCTGGTTCATAAACTTCTGCTCTGCGAAGTCTGGTCAACATGACCTACAAAAGATGAACGGACTGAAGACTGACACTCCACTCGATCGCGAAGGAAAAACTACCACTTAATTGGAATACAATGTGACGTTACATTGATTTATCGGGCGACGTAGGCGTCCTGTCGACGCCAAAGATCACCGGCGCGTCTACGCATCTTCTGCATTTTTGCCCTGGGCCGTGTTCTCATCAAAAGCGAATCGGACTTGTCTTGTATCCTCTTCTCTGCCCGTAAATTCAGTTAACGATCCGTACAGGTCGGGTCGACGACTTGTTATCCAGCGTTGGCCCGTACATTTATGGCGTAAGCCAGGATCAAGGTCCGCAACCACCATTTCATCTTGAGCTTTCCATGTTTCGACGAGAATGTCTCCATAAGGGTCAATAATCATGGCGTTTCCCGTTCTCACTTCATCATCATCTAGACCGACGCCATTGCTGAAAATCAGGAACATGCCATTGTCATGTGCCCGTGAAGGAAGCCAATGCATAAGCCATTCTCTTCCCTTTGGCCCTCGAAATTCAGCCTCGATGGCAGCAGGATTCTCTTTCCGGGTTTCCCAAAGGCGTGGATCAATTCTTCCCATACAACGGGGACTTGGGGAATCACAACCACCGGTCTGATGAGGGGCGAGAAGTATCTCAGCACCCTTCAATGCTGTAATTCGTACATTTTCTATGATGTTGATATCGTAACAAATCAGTATGCCTACTTTCGCACCTTGTGGGACACTAAATACTGTGTACTCATTACCACTTGCCATATGTTCGCTTATGAAACAATGGAGTTTACGATGATAGGCAATCTGTCCATCAGGCATGGCAACCACATAAGTATTGTATAAATCCCCTCCTTCGACGATCTCTATCAACCCGGCGCCAATGGTCATATTATGTTTCGACGATAGGGAAAGCAACTCCTGAGAGGAGGGGCCTGAAGGAATCGGTTCTGCCAGTAATTCGATGTCCGGTCTGGAGAGATGCCTGACATGCCAGTAGCCGGTTATGCACATTTCAGGAAAAACGAGCAAATCTACCTTTTCGCGTGCAGCTGACTCGACAAACTCACGGATCTTCTCCAAATTACGATTCTTGTCTCCTGGTTTGTGATTGAACTGAACTGAGGCAGCTTTGATCTTGTTCATTGAGAGGTATCCTCGGGCTGACTTACTAATTTCATCCCAACATTTTTTATCTTCCATAAACCCTATGATTGAGTTTAACAGAAACACCCCCTTATTACTATGATCCAGATCATACGCAGAAGTGGAGAAGGCGATGTCATAGCGATGAGCTAATTCTTGTTCAATTCGTACCGTAAATCGTGGTGGCTCTTTCGGAATTTGCCTGACTCCTACTAAAAAGGCGTGGTTCGTTAGCACAAAACATCACGTAACTCGCAAGACCAGGGTGCAACACGTGTTCTTCTAGAACCACGCGAAATCCTGTCGAACCATCATGGTTTGACCAACACACGGTCTCAGGGATAATATAGAGAGAATGTGACCTCTGACGCAGGCTACCTCTGCAGTCAACCGACAGGCCCTATCAGGATCGTACGGTGGAGCTAAATCGGACATATGAGCTGAAACGCCAGGGGCGGCTGCACATCATTGGCAGGAAGTTGACAACTGCAACAGGCCTCACCAACGCAGTATCTCGAACTGTGTGACCGACGAACGTTGATCAGTTCTTTTTATCGCCAGCAAACAATGGAGGCGCGTATGCAAGAGGAAACCGGTCGCCTTGTAGTTACCTCACCTGGCAGTGGGGAACGACTCTTTGGATTGAAGGGGACATCGCTTGTCACCATCGGTCGTCACCCTGCAAATGTGATCGTCGTGCAGGATGCGCGCTCCTCGCGCAACCATATCCGCTTAGACTGGGATGGCAGCGCCTGGACTCTATCCGACCTGGGCTAAGCCAATGGCACGCTGATCAACGGGACACAAGTGCAGCATGCGGTCTTACATGCAGGAGACCTCATTCAAATCGGTGATACCATGCTGCGTTATGAGGATCAGATAGCGCCATCTGCACCCATCCTCACCCGCATCGATTCTGAAGCCGATTTAGAGGCTACCCTGGCAGATGCCATGCTGGCGACGACCCTTAACGATTTGGTCACTCCGCAGCTAGCCGTACGCGCCGAAAACCGGACCTGGACGGTACCGTTGTTAGAGGACAGTCTCAGTATCGGCCGCCTGCCCGACAATGACCTGGTGCTCAAACTGCCACGTGTATCCCGCCATCATGCCCGCATCGAACGCCGCCAAGATACCTTCCTGTGCGCGATCTGGACAGCACAAATGGTACATTCGTGCATGGCAAACCTATCGAAACATATGGCTTGCGGAACGGTAATGAGATCGATATAGGCGAAGCTAAACTCGTCTTCAAGCAACCCCTGCCTGCTGCCGACGCTACATTAGGCGACGTAGCCGAGCCGAGGCTGCGCCAGCGCCGGCCGGTTGTGATCGTACCCGGCCTCATGGGCTCGCAACTCTGGTTAGGTGGCGAACGCGTCTGGCCAAGTGTCAGACGGCTTTTTTCCGAACCTGACCTTTTTACCCTGCCCAAAGGCCCTACTCTTGAAGCACGAGGACTCGTCGATGAAGTCGTGATAGTGCCCAACCTGTTGGAGCAGGAGCATTATGGACGGCTGACCGATTTTTTATGTGAGAGCCTCGGCTACAGAAGCGGCGTCGATCTGCTCGAATTCGCTTATGACTGGCGGCAATATCTGCGTGAGTCAGCCCGGCGTCTCGCCCAGGCCATCGATACCTGGAACATCGAACCACCAATGATTCTTATAGGCCATAGTCTGGGATGTATGGTGAGTCGTTACTTTGTCGAACAATTGGGGGGCAAAGACATAGTAAGTCGTTTGCTGCTCATGGGCGGACCTCATTGTGGCGCCCCTCAAATCGTGAGCTATCTGTTCGAGGGTGTCGAGTTGTTACCATTTGGGTTCATGGGCGAACGCCTGCGCGATGTCGTAGCCACCTTTCCCTACCTGCTATCAGATTTTGCCCACCTATCCATGTGTAAGCGATCAGGAAGGCAAAGTTATCGATGTGCTGAACGATGAGTCATGGGTGCCGGAGCGCCATCGAAGCCTTTTAGGCCTGGGGCGTGATTTCCGGCGGGAACTGGGAAACAGCACTAGCGTGCCGGTTGTCTCTATCTTTGGCTATGGATTGAAGACAAACACCGGGTTGCAGGTGCAACGCTCTGCGGATGGGATCTGGCAGGACATCAAGGTAATGGAAGAACCGGGTGGGGATGCCTCCCTACCGGAAGTCAGTACCGTGCTGAATGGATCAGAGATCCATCCTGTAGAACAGGCCCATGGCTCGCTTTATGTGGATCAAGATGTGAAGATCCGTCTGAAGCTAGAACTCATGCGCTAGCACTCCTGCAAACACGTCTTGTCACATAGCCTGCCGCAAGATCTCATGTTTTTATCCAACAAAGGAACGTTATTGGAGTACCAGGCCGCTGCACATATGCCACTTCTTTCCCCACCCGTCTGCAAGACCGCGGCGCCACGCACAAAGGGAGTTCGATCTGAAAGCTTTGACCTGCTTGACAGCTTTACGACCAAAGTACAGATGCAGACATGATGCCTCCGACCATCGGTAAATACGAAGTCAGGCGCTTGCTTGGCCGCGGTGGTATGGCCGAAGTATACGAAAGTGTACATCCCGAACTCGGCCGCCGCGTTGCGATTAAAGTGATGTTGCCACACCTGGCGGAAACGGCGGGGTTTGAGGCGCGTTTTTGCCGCGAGGCTCAGGTCGTGGCCTCTCTTCGCCACCCACATATCGTGCAACTCTACGATTTCGATATTGTGGATGGCCGGGCGTTCATGGTTATGGAGTATCTGGACGGGGGCACCCTTAGTGGCCGTTTGCAAGACGCACGTCTAAAAGAGGATCCCCTGTCGTTGGGAGAGATTGCTCGCCTGCTCGATCCCCTCGGCGCAGCACTGGAGTATGCTCATAAGCAGGGCATTGTGCATCGTGATATCAAACCAGGCAACATTCTCTTTACGGCCGACGATCAGCCTGTCCTGTCCGATTTTGGCATCGCCCGCTTGTTGGCAGACACAGCGCAGTTGACAGCGAGTGGCGGTATTATCGGAAGCCCCAGTTACCTGTCGCCAGAACAAGCTATGGGCCAACCGGTAAGCGCACGCAGCGATATCTACTCGTTGGGGGTGGTGGTCTACGAAATGGCAACCGGGCGTGTGCCCTTCGCCGGCGAGACACCTTCGACAGTTTTGTTCAAACATGTGCAGGAGGCGCCACAGTCTCCGGCCAGCGTTTATGCCAACGTACCTGAAACAGTAGCAGATGTGATCCTCATAGCTCTGGCTAAAGACCCTGCATTGCGCTTCGATAGGGCCAGTGAATTTGCGAGAAGCTTCCGCTCTGCCTTGCTGGGTAAATCATACAAGGCAGCGGACACCGCAGATGCTGACATCACTACCCAGGTGGGCTTGGCGCCATCGACGCCACACCCCATGGAACCAGACGCCTTTCAGCTCTCCTCTGACCCCCAGCAGGAGCCTCCCCCACCGTCGAAAAATCAGAACCTGGCTGGCTGACCCGTGTAGTCGCGGTTGCCAATGTCGTCGCCCCCCTGGTTGGCCAGAAACCGCAGACTGATCGGCCTGATCATGAGAACCGTCGTGCCCGCCTGGCCGCCTTGATGGGTGTTGTCGCCATTCTGGTGGCGTTGGTCAACTTTATCAATGGTATTTTCGATCTGGTGAATGTAAGTAGTGTGCCATTCAAATCTCTGGGGTCGTGGTTTGTAGTGCTGGTGTTGGCCATTGGCATTGGTCTTTCGGTCTTCACATGGCAACAGGCGTCCAGAAAGCGAAGACGAATACAAGCAGGGGCGATATTGATAGCGCTCCTGCTCACTGCGATTGCCTGGGGGGGCTGGGCCCTTACCCAACGACTCATCCCTCTTAGCGAGTTCATCGTCACAGTGAATTCGTTTAGCCCCCGCAAGACCACCCTACAGCTCGACATCGCCCGTGACGTGGTCGACACTCTGCGTAGCGAGTTGAGTGACTTTGACGATATCGTCCGTGTGGAAAACACCGACGAGGTTGTAGAGGATGAGGTACAAGCTCGCCGGCTAGGTGAGCGCCACAAATCGACAATGGTGATATGGGGCTGGTATGACGACCTCCGTTTCCGCTCTTTTGTCGAGTTACTAAAACTGCCCAGGCTCCAGCAGCAGGGTATCAGCGTGCGCTTGCTAGCCCACTCTCCTATCTCAGCGACCGAGAATAAGGCTCAGGCTCCCGCCATGGCCGATATTTCGCACTACTCTCGTATTCCCGCCACAATGTCGCAGATAGACTTCGAACTGAACCACGCCTCCGAACAGATGGCCGCGGTGACGGCTGCGATCCTGGGAATTGGTTTGTACAGCAATGAGGAGTACGAACAGGCCCTGGCCTTGTTCGATGAAGCGCTATCTGTGGCCGAAGCGGGAGGAGGGGCCCAGATAGATTCGATACTGGGTTTCGACACAGTGTACTTTCACCGTGCTGTTGTCCTGATGGCTTTGGGGCGAATGGAACAAGCCATGGCCGACCTGGAACAGGCGATCAACATCAACCCCGATCTCTTTGAAGCCCATCACAACCTCGCCATCGTCTACGCCCAGATATGCGATCCAGGCCTGCGACCGGGCCTGGCTATGGCCGAGGCTGAAACGGCAGTTCGCCTGCGCCCAGAACATGCTTCGGCATGGCTCCTGTTGGGTGACCTCAAACATAACGTCGGTCAAGAAGTGGAGGCCGAAGCAGCGCTCAAGACGGCTATCGAGAACGATCCTGAAGATGCGCTCGCCTATCAATTGTTGGGAGATGTGTACACGGCCATGGGTGATCCCGACAGCGCCGGTACTGCCTACGAACAAGCTCTGGCCCTGCTGCCTGCATCCAACCAGGGTTCTGTTCCATTGGACTCCACCCAGCGCGGCGATATCTTGCTTTCCGCCGGCCGCTATCAGGTGTTAATTCTGCGAAGGAGTAAAGGCCGATTTCGAATTTCGTTGGTCCATACAACTGGCCTGGCGATTGCTTTTCCTCAGAGTCACGTATTATGATGGGGCGACATGCATGAATTCGGCGCTTGCCGTAACCTTCTGTCTTTCGTTGGAGCATACAATGAGCAGTGATGTAGACAATAACTCCTCTGCAAGTGTTTCTGATCAGGTGACATTAAGTCGCAACCTGAGTCTTTTTACGATTACAATGATAGGTGTTGGCGCTATGATTGGCGCCGGGATTTTTGTACTCACGGGTATTGCCGCCGGTGTGGCAGGGCCGGCGCTTGTTCTGGCCTTTATTCTCAATGGTCTGGTGGCATTACTGACGGCATCGGCGTATGCAGAATTAGGGTCTGCTTTTCCGGAAGCCGGAGGTGGCTACCTATGGGTTAAAAAAGGACTCGGTGGGGCAAACGGTTTCATCGCCGGATGGATGAATTGGTTTGCCACTGCGGTTGCCGGTAGTTTATATGCCCTGGCTTTTGGCCGCTTTGCCGTAGAATTAATGGACATGGCCGGGCTTAGTGACTTTGGTTTGTCTATCCACAGTCGCACACTGTTCTTTATGTTCATCATCATAGTGCTGTTCACCACTATCAATTACCGTGGCGCCTCAGAAACAGGGACGGTGGGCAATGTGATCACGGTCTTGAAGATCATCATCCTCGGTATCTTCGTTTTTTTTGGCGTGATGGCTATGCTCCGCACTGACGCCTGGCAGACTCGTTTCACGCAAGAATTTCTGCCCAATGGTTTTTTTGGCGTCTTCGCTGCGATGGGTTTGACCTTCATCGCCTTCGAAGGATATGAGATCATCGCCCAATCAGGAGAAGAGGTGATCCACCCGGAACGCAATGTTCCGCGCGCCATATTTCTTTCGATCGGTATCGCCGTACCTATCTATATTCTTGTCAGTGTAACGGCGCTTGGGGCCACCTTGGCGCCTGAGGGGATGACCGTGTGGGATTATCTGGGAGAGAAAAAAGAAATTGCCATCGTAGAGGTCGCTCAACAGACTTTTCCACTTGGCATCGGCGCAGTCATTCTGCTAGTCAGCGGTCTCATTTCCACCATGTCTGCACTCAACGCCACTACCTATTCTTCTTCGCGCGTATCCTTTGCGATGGGTCGCGACCACAATCTTCCCTCGATCTTCGGTCAGATCGATCCTAAACGCCATACACCCTCCAAGGCGGTGATCATCTCCGGCGGGCTGATGCTGGTAATGGCCTTGTCGCTCCCCATCGAAGAAGTGGCGGCAGCGGCGGATGTCATGTTCCTGTTGCTTTTCCTGCAAGTTAACGTTGCCGTGATGACGCTTCGCCATAAGATGCCGGATATCAAACGAGGTTGGGTCATTCCCTTTTTCCCAGCAATCCCCATTGCTGCCATTATCGCCAACGCATTCCTGGCTCTAATTCTCTTTAGCTTCAGCCCGCGTGCCTGGTTTACGGCCATCGCATGGTTGGTGATCGGTCTCCTTGCATACTATATCTACTTTAGAACCGTCGAAATCAAGGAGAAACCAAGGGATATCCTCCTGGAAGAGCAGCTCGTCACTCGAGACTACTCGGTGGTGGTACCCATAGCGACAACAGAACAAGCGCAGGCCCTTGGCAAAATCGGTGCGATTCTGGCCGGGGCCAATGATGGCGACGTTCTGGCACTGCATGTTGTCAAGGTGCCGTCTCAGCTTAAATTGTCTGAAGGTCGCCTCTTCTTGAAGGAAGGACGCCAATATCTTGATGTTGTGATCGAAGAGGCGCGCAAACGAGAAGTGCCGGTTCATACACTGATCCGCCTCGGCCGTCAAGTGGATCGCGCCATCCGCCAAACAGCAGACGAAAATACGGCTGACCTAATCGTCATCGGATGGCCCGGTTATACCAACACAGCAGGCCGTCTCTTCGGCTCAGTGATCGACCCTCTGCTGGATAATCCTCCCACCGACATGGCTGTCGTGCGTTATGTGCGCAATGGCAGTCTCAAGTCCATCCGCACCATTTTGGTGCCTGTGGCGGGGGGAGGTAACAGCCGTCGTGCAGTCTTACTCGCCGTTCGTCTCGCACAGAGCGGGGATGAGGGGCTTGCAAAAATAACGCTTCTAAATGTCGCTCCTGCGGGCGCTGGTGAGAACGCTCGTATCCGTGCACATCAGGTCTTCGATTATACAACCGATGGCATCGACTACGACCCTATCGAACGGCGCGTGGTCGAGGGCCAAAATGTTGCTGATACCATTCTCGCTGAATCTGAGGGTTTCGATTTTATCGTCATCGGCGCCAGTGAAGAGCCTCTTTTCAAAAATCTTCTGGTTGGCAATGTGGCCGAGCAAGTGGCCAAGAACGCCAGTGCAGTCACCATCATGGTCAAGCGTCGCAGTGGCGCCCTTCACTCGGTACTTCGCCAGACAGTTTTAATGCCTTCTACCAATGAAACTGACCGGCCCATTGATTAGAAAGGGGTGGTGGCTGTTTTTGACTGATGTCTGGCTGGATTTGGAACCCGGTAGACCGGTAGACCGGTAGGCCGGAAAACCTGTAGACCGGAAAACCTGTAGACCGGTAGACCGGTAGACCGGAAAACCTGTAGACCGGTAGACCGGTAGACCGGAAAACCTGTAGACCAGGGCGCTAGCATGCCGGTTTCCCGGTTTTGGGTCTATTGGTTTATAGAAAGGCGGCGATTCGGGATTCGCGACAGGCGTGATCGATTCCAAGTCATCAGTTAAATCTGATCCATTACCCAGATAGATGAAGTCAAGCGTTTGTTGGGTCTGGTGGGTGCTGACCTGGGGTCGGTGGCAAAGTATAGTGTGAGGCGCCCTGGCCGAGCGTAGTCCACAGTGAGAGTCACTGTGACGGTCACTCTCGAAAACATGACTGGCAGCGTGACCTTTGGGACGTCACAGCGCCGAGGGGAGCTGATACGATACAGTCAAGAAAATCAACCGCTCGTTCAATCCAGGAGAATAAAATGAACGCACAAACAGATACTTCCACAAAAACGGGTCTCGGCTGTCTCGGACGGAGCTTGCGAATAATTGGCGTACTCCTGGTTTTGCTAGCGCTGCTCGGCGTCGCCGGAGCCATTTATGAAACGCAGGCAGAAAAGAGGGTTGCCACCCAATTTCCCCCGCCAGGACAGTTAGTGTATGCAAATGGCGTAAACGGCCGCCAACTGCACATCCACTGCATCGGTGAAGGGTCCCCAACCATCATTCTTGATGCGGGACAAGGTGGTTGGTCCAGCGACTGGGCCGACATCATGCCTGCACTGAGCGAGAATAACCGTGTCTGTGCCTATGATCGCGCCGGTTATGGCTGGAGCGACGCCGTAGAAGATGTCCGTTCACCCCAAGACGCCGCCAACAATTTAGCCGACCTACTTACTGCCGCCGAAATCGAACCACCTTATATCCTGGTTGGATTCTCTCACGCCGGTTTGGCCGACCGTATTTTCGCCTCTCAACACGCCGACCAAATGGCAGGCATGGTACTCATTGATCCCGCCACTGAGTTTGATAACGAGATCATGGGCGCCGCCCTGAGACAGCAGCAGCAAGCGGCCACGGGCATGTTCAAAGGCGGCGGCTTCATGGCAAAAATCGGGTTGTTACGGTTGATAGGCACGCAAAACATGGCCGAAAGTGCGCCATTTATTGGCACAGACCCTGCCAACCCAGAGGTGTATTACGCCTTCATCTCCGACCCGCAATGGTGGCAAACGTCGGCTCAGGAGTTCGCCAGCGGTCTCGATGACGACCATCTGGCAATGGTACGTGATCAAGGCCAGATTGAGGACATCCCCTTGGTTATTATCGGCTCAGATGTGCTAGATACAACTGGTAATGCTGCGATGGATGGTTTGCAAAGCGCCCGTCACGATAAATTGAGCACATTGGCGGCTCAATCCACGCAAGGTGAATTCATCATCGCTAAAGGTAGCACTCACAATATCCTCACCGACCGCCCAGATGTGGTAGTGGATGCGATAAAATCCATGGTAACCGCAAGGTGACAGATATCGCAAAGGGGCTTAAGTAAACGGTCAATCTTGCAGCAAAGGCTCACCCTGCCGTGGCGAAGATTATAAATTTGGAGTGACTGATTAAACGTAGTGGCAAAGTTTTTGCAAATGAGTTATTATTTACACTCTGCATTAACGTTTATAAGCCAAAGTGGAGTAGGTTTGTCATGACACGGCCCGTGATGACTTCATCAAAGAAAACGCAGTTGAAAGCCCGAGTGATCAGTGAGCTGTACCCCAGACGGTTGTTGCCAAGCCTGACAGCGGGCCTTGTGGCAGGTATCATAATCGTGATTGTGGAGATCTCCTTCGCTGCCTTGATCTTTGCCGGCGACCTCTCCGGCTTTGTCTCGCACGGCATTGGCTTAATGCTATTTGGTGCTGTTGTTATTGGGATCGTCGTTGCTATCACAAGTTCCTTCCCTGGCATGGTTGCGCTTCCTCAAGATGGCCCAGCAGCCATCTTTGCTCTGATAGCTGTGGCGATTAGCAGTAGTATGGTTGCTTTTCGTCCGATAGAGATTTATACAACCGTTGTCGTAGGAATTGCGATTACTTCTTTGTTGACCGGCATTTTCTTCGTGGCTCTGGGATATTTCAAATTGGGCGGGCTGGTCCGCTTCATCCCCTATCCTGTCCATTGGCGGCTTTCTGGCCGGTACGGGCTGGCTACTGGTCAAGGGCGCCCTTGGCGTAATGACGGACTTGTCCGTCACAGTTTCTCAAATGCCACTGTTGTTTCAAGCAAACGTGCTGATACGTTGGTTACCAAGTTTGATCTTTGCCATCGCTATTCTAGTGGTTATAATCGCTCAGGTCACTTTTTTGTTCTACCTGGCATGCTGTTAGGCGCGATGGCAATATTCTATCTCCTGTTGTGGGTGGCCGATATGACGGTTGCTGGGGCCCTTTCACGGGGATGCTCTCTGGCAGCCTATAGGCTTTTCAGACCTTGAGCGAGTGCATTGGCCTGCAATTACCGGTCAAATTGGCAGTGTAGCCACCGTCCTGATAATCAGTGTGGTTTCCCTTCTGTTGAATGCCTCCGGATTAGAATTGATAGCTGAAAAGGATACTGATCTGAACCGTGAATTGCAAGTGGCTGGTCTGGGCACGTTTTGTGCCGGTCTCGGCGGGAGCATGGTAGGCTATCATGCCTTGAGCCTATCGGCACTTGGTTACAAATTGGGGGCAAGCAGTCGTCTCGTGGGGCTGTTCTCGGCCGGGCTATGTGGTGTCACCCTTTTTCTCGGAGCCTCGGCTTTAGCCTATTTTCCAAAAGTGATTGTGGGCAGTCTGCTTTTGCTGCTGGGCCTTTCATTTCTGATTGAGTGGGTTTATGAAACTTGGTTCAAGTTTCCCAAAGTCGATTACTTCATAATCATCCTGATTCTGGTCGTGATCGCCACCGTAGGCTTTTTAGAAGGGGTAGGCGTGGGCCTTGTTACTGCTGTCATTCTGTTTGTCATTGATTATAGCCGCATCGATGTGGTCAAACAGACCCTCTCCGGAACCAATTACCAGAGTCGTGTTACTCGCTCCAGAAGTCATCGTCAACTACTTTGGCAGAACGGGGAACAGTTGTATATTCTCCAATTGCAGGGCTTCATTTTTTTTGGCACGGCTGATAGCCTGCTTGGCCAGGTTCGCCATCGCTTTGCTGAGACTGATTTATCGCCCCTACGTTTTGTTTTACTTGATTTTCGCCAGGTGATCGGCCTCGACTCGACGGCGATGCTCAGTTTTACAAAGATGAAACAATTGGCCCGAGCACAGAATTTCAGCCTGTTGTTCACGCAGCCGTCGCCTAAGATCCGCTGGCAACTAGAGCAAGGCGGCTTTGCAGAAGAGGTAGAAGGAACCTCCTGTATATTCCCTGATTTTGATCATGGTCTGGAATGGTGTGAGAACCAGACGCTGCTGGCGGCAGGAGTAGAGCCAGAAGTGGAGCAGCATTCTTTGCAAGAACTACTGGAAGAACTGTTGCCACAGGTGGATAATGTAGCCGGCCTGCTAAACTATCTTGAACAACAAACGGTTGATGCCGACCACTACTTGATGCATCAGGGTGATCCTCCCGAAGATCTCTACTTCATCGAGACAGGCCAGGTCACGGCTCGACTGGAAGTCCCCGGTCAGGAACCGGTTCGATTGGAGACCATGGAGGGGGGACGGGTCGTCGGAGAAATTGGATTTTACCTGGGCAATGAGCGCACCGCAGCGGTTGTCGCCAATAAACAAAGCACAGTCTATCGCTTATCGCGGAGTGCGCTCGAACAAATGGAAGGCACAGCCCCTGAGATTGCATCCACATTTCACCAGATAATCGTCCATCTGGTATCCGAGCGATTGACTCATTTGATCAGTACAGTCCAGGCTCTGGAGCGCTAAGCATCGCTGCTAGCTGGGTCTTTGGGCATGGTTCATTCTGAGTACTTGTCCCCTTACAATTTTGATGTTTCCACGAACCGAATGGAATTCGTCGCTGAAAGTACGAAGGCCCTAATGGAAGTTCAGAAAATAGACCGGTAATACCACAAGTCGTCTTGCGAGCCTCACACCGGGATAAAGTCCCGGTGCTACATGACAGCGCCTCATGAATGAGGCTAGTTCGGCAAGAAA
>JAAENG010000012.1 GCA_024224665.1 Chloroflexota bacterium
AGCTACTATATACAGGATGTAGATTCTCAACGCTGGGTGAAGCGATGTGAGTCAGAGCGAATTCAGTGATAGAAAATCACGCAAGTTGACAATAAATTGCCTAGCGAGGACCGAATTCTGGTAAAAAAAGACGAATTCTAGATTTGGTGTCAAATTTGAGCGAACGCACAGCTCCAATGTTGTATAAAGCAGTTGGGATTTTCTACATGTGTCTATTTGCGTTCGATTCTAGCGAGGCTGCGCCTCAGACCGACAAGAAATGCTCACGGATGAACACGGGAAAAACGGATGAAAACAAATCAAAACTCGCCTGTGCTTGTCCTCGCCTGCTTTATGGCAGCCGTCTATCTACAGACAGGCCGCGTGCAGGCTGCTTATTCGACGACGACCATGGTATGAATGTGTAGTTTTGGCACTTGGACGGTAACGGTATCGCCGGTATATTGCCAGTCCAGCGCCTTACCCTGCGGCTGTTGGGTCACGCTTCGTGGCCGCTGTGGGTGCTTTATGCGGAGCGTGATGTCATAGACAGGTAGGATCTCCTCGTTGTGGACCAGGACGGCGGTGCGTTTTTGAGCGAAATAGTTTAGCAAGTGGACGATGGTACGTTCCGCCTGTTTTTGCAACGAGATTTCGACGTGCATGGGTTTATCGGCGCTGACACGTCGCGCCTCTCCAGGGGCAACGACCTCCATCATTGTTTTGATTAGAAGTCGGGCGAGATGGTGGCCGTCGCGCCGGTAGGATGCGAATGGATCCACTGCCATGTACATAGCGCGCCCGGCACCGATACGTCGCAGGGTGATCGCCGGCGCCAAGACTTCCGAGCCGGGCGGACAGGCGCCCATCACGCTGTAGTGTTGCCAATGCGCCTCATCCTGGATACCTTTTCGCCATACTGCGTCTAGGGGGCCGAACAGGTCGGCTATCACTTCTGCATCAACTGGCTCCACCTTCGTTGCTGTCCCCCAACATTGGATGGGCATGTCAGGAACACCGGCTGTCTTGGCCAACGGATCACCGAGACGTATGTAATGGATTGGTGAGGGCAGTTGGCCGTGCGATTTTAGGCCAAGGAGATCGTACAGGCGGGTGCTTTGGCGGCGGTGATAGCGCTCATCCCAGCGGCCGCTGCGCCCCGTTACCAACAGAGAACCGCCCTGTTCGACATAGCCGGTCAGGGCATCAATGGTTTTCTTTGCAAGCAGACACTGTTCGGGGACGACAATGGCGGTCTGATCAGCGACCTGTTGACATAATGTTGATTCATCATAGATCAGGCAGTGGATGCCCAGTTCGGTCAGGGCCAGATGAGCGCCCTCCACACGGTCGGTTCTTGCCGCAACCTGCTGATTGCCGACCGAGCCGTACATCGTACGCCCCGCATTCTGGCCACTCCCCAGCGGCCCGAAAAGTTGCGATGGGGCGCTGACCAGGATCGCAACATCAGGCGCCATGACAGCATCCCGCACAAAGTCTTGGCGTTGCGACACGAACTCATAACCTTGTTTGAGTTGCCGGTAGACTTCAGGTTCCAGGGTCCCGTCCGGATAAGGTTGGTCGGCGAAGAAACAGTGCCCGCCCACAGCGAGGATGGTGGCGAATTCCAACAAGAAATCGGCGGTGGGACGTAGCCGCCACTCACCCCATTTGTGGAAGCGCTCATTCATATAGTCATAGGGTAGACCGGTCGTCGCCTGATAGCGTCCCGACCGGCTCAAGATCAGGGCATGATTGCCACCAAATGGAACTGGATCGCAAGAGAGGGCATCAACGCCCAGTTCTTTGGCTGTCAACCAGTGAACCCCACCGGCTTCGCTGATCTCAACCTGCGACCATGCCCAACGGCCACTGTTGTTGTCGATAACCAAAACCGATGGCTTGACTACCCTGGCTGCCTCGGTCACTGCCTTGATGTATTTGGGGCTCTGGCTTAGGCGCCACATCTGCCAGCGCGCCAGGTCTCGTCATCACCACCGTCGTCGCAGAGCGACCACGTTTGAGTGATCGGGGGAATGCGTGGGAGCCAACTGGCTACGTCCCAATCAAGGGCAGGAGGTCTGGGCCAATCCTCAGATAGATCCAACCCTGTCGCTTTTAGGAACGATGCGCGGCAATAATCACACGAACATAGCGTTTCACTGAGCCACACGCCGCCGTCGAGCCAAATAGCATCGAAATCGAAGCGCTCGATCACATGTTGCATTAGCGGAATAAAGTATTCCTGCAGATAGGGCGAGGAGGGGCGGATGTAAGAGCCTTCGTATTGGGGCGCATTCCCAAATTTACGGTCAACAAGAACAGGATGCAAAATTGACATAGTGCTAGCAAAAGAGGATGCTATGGGGATGCAATTCCATTCCAGGCAACCCGGCTTACGTTGAGCGAAGCCGAAGAGAGAGTCAAA
>JAAENG010000013.1 GCA_024224665.1 Chloroflexota bacterium
ATTCTTGCACGGCACAACGGCTGATGTTCTCGTTGGAAAATCTTGGACGACAGTATACCACACTGCTCCTGAGGCATGAAATGAGGCATGAAATTGACCCGGTTCTAAAGTGTGTTGGTGAATGATGCCGGCGGTCGAAGTTGACAGAAAAGGGCTCATCGTCCAATGTGTAGATACAAAAGCCACACAGAAAGGACAAAGAGCCCATGAACATTATAGAACGAGGGCGAGCATTTCTCCAGTCCCTGAAAGAGTTAAGCAATCGCAGTGTGTGGGATTGGAAGAAATGCCCCCGATGTGGGAGTATGAACACGAACAAGTGGGGGTTCTATAAGCGATATCCCTGGTTTTTGCATGGTCGTGAGGAAATGAAGGTGCAGCGACACAAATGTAAGGCATGTGGACCGACCTACTCGGAAACGAGCCCCTTGCTGAAGCGAGGGAGTAGTTATGCGAGGGAAGTGCATCGTAGTGCGGTTGACCATTGGCAACATGGAGGGATGTCGCTGCGGCGGACGGCAGAGGTATTGCGTTCGTGGCTGGGGAAGCAGGAGCGGTATCTGTTCTGGCGACCGCTGGCGGAAGGGCCGGCAGAGTGTGAGCGCTGTCATTTGTCAGCGAGCACGGTGCACCGTTGGTTGGATCGAGCGGGTATCAAGGCACAAGAGAGCGTGGAGGGACAGCTAGAAGGCATCGCTGATACGAAAAACGCTGGTGTCGATGGTTTGTGGGCCAAGTTACGAGGTGGCGGCAAACGGGTAGTGCTGATGCTGACGGACAGCGTCACCGGTCTTGTCTTTCCTCCCATCATCGCTAAGGGTGAAGAAAGTGCGGAAAGCTTTCGCCAACTCTTTGCCCGGGCAGAGCAGGCGGGCTTGGATCTGGAACAACTGCGGGGGGTCACGAGTGATGGCGCCAACGGTCTGGTTTCCTATATGAAGCGTGGCCTGTACTGGGTGCAACACCAACGCTGTGTCTGGCATCTATGGCGCAACCTCAAGAAACCGACAGCTGAGGCCGCCAAACAAGCTGGTGAGGGACTTGGCAAAGAGGCGGCCAAGCTCAAACGCAAGGAAATGCGCAAGGCATGTCCTGAGCTTGCCGAAGGGAGCTAGGCAAACTCATTCATAACGTAATCGATGCTGCCAACTATGACCAGGCAGAACAAGCTCTACAAGCAGTGCGCCAACATCCCTTCGGCGCTGAAATTGCACACTTCTTGAACGTGCATCTTGACCCTATCATGGTTTACTCCCTCGATTACTACCAGGGCTTGCAACGCGTCACTCCCGAATGGTGCTGGCGTGATTTCCGCTTAAGGCTTAGTCATGGACGCAATCATGGCTCAGAGCAACGACTACAGCGGGCCACGTTGACCTGGGCTGTATATCATAACTTCACGCCCGCCCAAGGCTTGTAGTGAGCCTGTCGAATCTAGAGGTACGAACGAAAACGTCATTACCGTCATCCCGGTCTCAGCCCCCTTCGACAAGCTCAGGACGAAGCCCTGGCCGTCGCAGGTTTTCCACACGTAAATATCTCTTATTTGGACGCTTTGGAAGTCTAACTCTCCATGGTTCCTGCTCCTATTGCCTGCGGGCGATAGAGCAGGAATCCGGAGAGACAAGGGGCAGCCTTCCCCCTTTTACTGGATTATGTCTACCAACAACGCCACCATTGTCACCAACAGAAGATAGAACCGAGTCAGTTGTACCCTGATGGGGTTTGGTGCTATACTTTTCTTTACCATTAATAAAACTGTACATCTCGTTCATCCCAAGCCTTGTGGCCGATTACTTTCAACAGACATAGCCGCGCACGGAATCATGAGTACATTTCATAGTTCCGTTTGGGGCCCAAAGGCCAGGGTGTGTTCATTACCCCCGAGGTGTACTCTGATCAAGGCTGCATTATGCGAGCCTCCATTGGTCCACTAATAAAAGGAGGTGATGAACCAGTCAGTAAAATCCGGTAGTAGTTCGTGTAATCTTACAATCGTCGAGAAAAACTCAACAAAGATGTCGTCAAGTATCCGACAATACCTACGAAGGAGTAGATGAACATGCAAACCCGGAAATCCCGAATATTCTTTTTTCTTGCGGCGTTGATGATATTGTCACTGGTGGTCACAGCTTGTGCAGCACCAGCCGCACCCGCTGAAGAGGCTGCCCCCGCCGAAGAGGAAGCCGCTCCTGAGGCCAGTGAGCGCTCAAAAACCCTCATCATGGACATCGACGGTGGTCGCGCGACGGACCCCGAATTGTGGAATCCCCATGTACCAGGCAGTCGCTTTGACAATGGCTACGGTCAGACAATTCTTGAACCGCTCTTCATCCTCAACTACCAGACTGGCGAGCTTGACCCGTGGGTGGGCGAGGAAATGACCAGCAATGAGACATTTGACGTCTGGACTCTGAAGCTGCGTGAGGGCGTCAAGTGGTCGGACGGCGAGGTTTTGGATGCCGATGACGTCGTCTTCACCACGAACATGTTGCTGGAAAACGTCGAACTGCTCAACGCCGCGGGGCTTCAGACATGGGTAGAGACTGTAGAGAAAATCGATGACCTAACCGTCCAGTTTAACCTCACTAACCCCAACCCGCGCTTCCAGTTGGACTGGATCTCGGTGCGTATCGGCTCCGGACGGCTCAAAGTCGTGCCAGAACATATCTGGGCAGACCAGGATCCCCTCACCTTCACATTCTACGATCCGGAGCAAGGCTGGCCGGTAGGTAGCGGAGCGTATACGCTGGAGAGCGTGAGCCCAACCGAGTTTGTCTATGTGCGCAATGATAACTGGTGGGGCGCTGAGTCAGGCTGGAAGGAATTGCCCAAGCCTGAGAGGATCGTCTGGACTTGGGCTGGTCCCGAAGAAACACGCGCCGCACTCATGGCCGAAGGCCAGTTGGACAGCCTGATGGACATCACCCTGGGCGCGCTGTTGGCGCTTCAGGAGGCGAATCCCAACGTCATTACCTGGTTCGACGAAATGCCCATGGCCTGGGTGCCCGATCCCTGCTCGCGCGCCTTCATGCCCAACCATCTGGTCGAGCCCTGGAACGACAAGGATATGCGCTGGGCGCTCAACTACGCCATGGACCGCGACCAGATCGTAGACATCGCCTACGAGGGTACGACCCTCAAATCACGCCACTTCTTCCCGGCCTACCCGCCGCTGGATGCCCTGGTCGACAAAGCCATCGAAGCCGGTGCCTGGGATCTGGATAAAATGTGGACCCATGATCCGGACATGGCCAAGGAGATCATCGAGTCCAAGGGCTATGTGATGAACGAAAGCAGTGGCTACTACGAAAAGGATGGCGAGGAACTCTCTCTCGAAATCACCACCCACGAGGCTTTCATCGAGAAGCAACGCATTGCCCAAGTGCTGGTTGAGCAGTTTCAAGCCGTAGGCATTAACGCCTCCAATCGCAACGAGGCCGGCGGCACCTGGAACGAAAATCGTGAGATGGGCAACTTCGAATCCCAGATGGGTTGGGAGATGTGTGGCTCGGTCAACGAACCATGGGCATCCTCAGACCTGCAGAATGTGAGGTGGGTCAAGCCCGCCGGCGAACGCTCTGCCCAGAACGAGAATCGCTGGTCAGGCGAGAAGGCCGAGCAGTATAGCGCCATCGTCGACGAGATGGGCGTGTTGCCGCTGGGTGATCCCAAGGTCGAAGAGTTGTTCATTGAAGCTTCCAAGATCTACTTCGAAGAGATGCCGGTAATCCCGGTCACTCAGGCCAAGAAGATCATCCCGTTTGACACGACCTATTGGACGGGATGGCCGACCTTCGAGGATGACTATCTCCATCCACCCACCTGGTGGCAGTCAACCCACGCCATCATCCACAACCTGGAGCCCACGGGCGCCCAGTAAATGTGGAGACGTGTAACATAGATTAGCTTTGGCATCATGGGCGTGGTTTCTGTGCCACGCCCATGATGCCGTCTTGGGTCTATGACCAGTTGTCAGTATCCAGTGATCAGTAAACAGTCCCTGAGCGTACTCGCTGGTATCTGACAACCGGTCACTAATTTCTGATTACTGAATACTGTTTACTGAGACAAGCGAGGACAAGCCTATGGGTGGTCTATCATTGCCTTACCTCTTCAGACGCCTTGTCATGTGGTTTCTCACTGTTTGGCTTGGCGCCACCATCATCTTCTTCGTGCCCCGGTTGGCGCCGGGCGATCCGGTTGCGGCCATGGTTAGCCGCTTAAGCACTCAATCCGGTTTCGTAGAGGGATCAACCGAGATGATCGAGGCCTGGCGAGTCCGCTTTGGTCTGGATGAGCCTCTACTAATTCAGTATTTCAACTACATGCGTAACCTTGCATCCTTTGACCTGGGCTTCTCCCTGGCATCCTTTCCCAGCCACGTCAATGATATGATAGCTGATGCCTTACCCTGGACCCTTGGATTGCTCACCGTAGCAACCTTGATCTCGTTTTTACTTGGCAACGTTATCGGCGCCCTGATGGCCTGGCGCCGTACGCCGGGCACTGTACGTACCTTGTTGCCCATAACTCTGACCTTTACATCTATTCCCTTTTTCATGTTTGGCATTCTGCTGATCTATATTTTTGCCTTTGGACTGGGTTGGTTTCCACCGTCGGGTGGATACGGTAGAGGCCTCGAAATAGGACTAAATTGGCCCTTCATCAAGAGCGTGATCTACCATGGAACGCTGCCTGTCATGGCCATCGTCTTAACCTCTATGGGCTTTTGGGCTTTGGGTATGCGGGGTATGATGATCACCAACGACGGTGAGGACTATATGATCCTTGCTGAGGCCAAGGGACTGAAACCTAGCCGCGTCTTCTGGCGTTATGGCATGCGTAACTCGATATTGCCACAGATCACCGCTTTGGCGATCAGTCTGGGCCTCATCGCTGGGGGTTCGACCCTGGTTGAGTACATTTTTGCCTACCCCGGCGTCGGTTACTTGCTTTATCTGGGCATCGTCAATAACGACTACAGCTTAATTCAGGGCATCGTCTTTATCCTGATCTTGGGTACGGCGACAGCCGTATTGATTCTTGATTTATTATTACCGATGGTTGACCCACGCATCACCTATCACAAAGGGTAGCTTTTCATGACTGTTGCCACCGCCGACACCGTATCAAAGCCAAAAGCCAGGGGTATGAAACGATGGGATTCACCATGGATAAACTCCAAATTCCTCATTGGTTTGGGCATGGTGTTCTTCATCTTTTCTATGGCCCTATGGGGGCCTATCGTTTGGGACACCACCATGGCCCGAGTAGCCAGTGCGCCTCTCAACCTGCCACCACCGTGGGCGCCTGGTTACCGCGTCGATGAAGAAGAGACGACAGCGGATACTGAGGCAATCGAAGAAAAACCTGAAGGCGCCATCACTGGTACGAATCCGTTTGCTCAGGAAGAGTCCGATAGTGAAGAGAAATCGTTACGTGGCAGCCGATTTGGCACACCTTCTTGGGATCACCCCCTAGGCACAGAGAGTAGTGGTCGTGACATGTTTGCTGTGCTGCTGGTAGGCGCCCCTCGATCGTTGATGATCGGTCTGATCGCCGCAGGTATTGGCATGTTCGTGGGTATCGTGCTGGGTTTTACCGCCGGTTTTGTGGGAGGCTGGGTCGACACCGTGATCCGAACTATCGCCGACGCCTTCGTCACCATCCCGGCTCTGGCTGTACTCATCGTTATTTCGGCCTTTGTAGCGCTAAACAACATCATCTATATGGCATTGCTCCTGGCCCTATTCGCCTGGCCACAGCCTACACGATTGATCCGATCACAGGTGCTATCCATGCGCGAACGTGGCTATGTGCAGATGGCTCAACTCTCAGGCGTTAGCATCTGCTCCATTATGTTCTTTGAGATGATGCCCAATCTATTACCCTACCTGGCAGCCAGTTTTACAGGCAATGTATCGGGGGCCATTCTTGTAGCGACCGGCCTTGAAGTGCTGGGGCTCGGTCCCACGCGACTACCCACCTTGGGCATCACAATCTTCTACGCCATTCGAGCCGCTGCTATTCTCCGTGGCATGTGGTGGTGGTGGGGTGTGCCAATTGTCGCCCTCATCGTCATATTTTCTGGCCTTTTCCTCATGACGGTCGGTCTGGATGAAATCGCCAATCCCCGCTTGAGAGGAGTACAATCACAATGACGCTGGATTGGACAACAGCAGACACCAGCAGCCCCAATGTCATCCTCGACGTCAAAAACCTGCGAGTCCATTACGCCACGCCCACCGGTGATGTCATCGCCGTTAATGGAATCACCTTCAATATCTATGAAGGTGAAACCCTCGCTCTCGTGGGCGAATCGGGCTGCGGTAAGACAACCACGGCAATGGGGGTACTACGTCTGGTACAACCACCTGGACGGATCGTAGAGGGTGAAGTTCTACTCAAAGGCACGGATGTCGTCACGCTCGACGAGGAGAATCTACGCGAAATGCGATGGCAACAGATCTCGCTAATTCCCCAGGGCGCCATGAACTCCCTCAACCCAATCATGCGCGTCAAAGACCAACTTGGCGACGTCATTGTCACACACGAGGGGCGGCAGAACAAGAATAGTCTCAAAGAGCGCATCCTCGACCTCCTGAATATGGTGGGATTGCCAGGTCGCGTCTACAGCATGTATCCGCATGAATTGAGCGGAGGCATGAAGCAGCGGGTGTGTATCGCTATGGCCATCGCCCTCCACCCCACACTGGTTATCGCCGACGAGTTTACCAGCGCCCTGGATGTGGTGGTACAGCGTGTGGTCGCCCAGACGATGATGGAAGTCAAGGAGCAGATGGGAGTATCTATGATCCTGATCGGCCATGATATGGGGCTGGTGGCCCAGATGGTGGACCGGGTGGCGGTGATGTATGCCGGCAACATCATGGAGATCGCACCCTGCTATGCGATATTCGGCGACCCACTCCATCCATACACGCAGCTATTGATCGAATCGATTCCCTCCATCAAAGAACGAAAACCCCTAAAGGTCACAGAGGGTTTAACACATGATTTGCGTACACCTCCCCCCGGCTGCATCTTCCAGTTTCGCTGTCCTTATGTGATGGATGTTTGTCTCGAAGAATTACCTCCGCAGCGAGAGGTAAAACCACGCCACGAAATCGCCTGTCATCTTTATGATGACCATGGCAATCTGATGTTCGATATCGTTAAGCAAGACAGTACTTGATCCATAACGGCGGTGAAATTCTACTCTCTTGCTAATGAGGAGTGAGGTTTTTATCGTACTCCTGCCACCAAACGAGATTTGAACCACACTCCACCCTATTCGGAGCCCAATAGATGCCCCAGCCCCTTCTGGAAATTCGTGACGCCACCAAAATCTACGGCGGAGGCTTTCTCCAGTCTGGTCCACAGACGGTCGCTCTGCAAGATTTTAACTTAACTCTAGAGGAAACGCCTGCATCCATCACCACCATTGCCGGTGAAAGTGGCAGCGGCAAAACCACCCTGGCCAACCTCGTCCTTGGATTCATCCAGTTGACCTCGGGGCAGATCATATATAAGGGTCGGGACATCGCCGGGATGGACAAGTCGCAGAAAATGGCCTACCGCCGGGAAGTGCAGGCTGTTTTTCAGGATCCCTATGCGGTCTACAATCCTTTCTACCGTGTGAAGCACATCTTCGACCTGGTGATAAAAAACTTCAAGCTGGCCCGCAATAAGCAGGAGGCCAATGACCTAATTGAAGATGCCTTAAATGTTGTCGGTATGCGCGGGGAAGAGGTACTGGAGAAATACCCCCACCAGCTCAGTGGTGGTCAGCGCCAGCGCATGATGGTGGCACGTGCCTACATGTTACAGCCCAGTCTGATCGTGGCCGATGAGCCTGTGTCTATGGTGGACGCCTCCTTACGGGCCATGATCCTCGATATCATGTTGCGATTGCGGGATGAGAAGAACATCTCCTTCCTCTACATCACCCATGACTTGAGCACGGCTTACCAGATCGGCGACGAGATCTACATCCTGTACCAGGGTTCGATCGCCGAGAGGGGGGGCACCACCAGAGTCATCGAGGATCCCAGGCACCCCTATGTGCAGGAGTTGATCGGCTCAATCCCCATTCCCGATCCCAACCAACGCTGGGATACCGACCTGGTCCTGCCTACTGAGGAAGAACTGCGCGCCCACGCAGATAGCGGTTGCCGCTTCTACCCCCGCTGCCCCCACGATATGCCGCGCTGCCTGGAGAAACAGCCACCTCAATACCAGATCAACGGGGCCGAACATCAGGTGGCTTGCTATCTCTACGATGATATGCCGGTTGCGGAGGAGGGCTAGTCGCTAGCGCCTGTCCTCTCCCACGCGCAAAGTCGCGCGGCACGCCCGATGCGTTTTGGCCTAATACCCCTCGATGAGCGCCTCAATTTCTTTCGCACCCCGGCGTCCTGTTCCTGCCTGATGGGCTGGCCGTATGACGAAGCCGGTCACTTGGTGGCAGAGGTAACATGAGTGATCGGCTGAATTTGGAGCCGGAACAAAGGGCGAGGTTTTGGACCATCGTCGTTGTGGTCATTCCTCTGTTGGCGCTTGTCTTCTACTTTGCATACATCTTTTATCTGCGGGATGACTTGGCTATCTGCCCGCCAAACTGCCGGCAAGCCGATTTGCGAAGTGTCGAACTGGATCGGTCAGATCTGACTAGTGCCGATTTAGCCGAGGCCAATCTCACTGGCGCCAATCTGAGGGAGATTGACTTGAGCAAAGCCAATCTCTATTTCGCGAATTTGCGGGACGCGGATCTGCAGCGGGCGAATCTAGAGGAGGCGTCTTTGCGGGGCGCCTATTTACACAACGCCGATCTGAGCCAGGCAATTCTGCGCCAAGCTGATCTCAGCGGCAGCCGACTGGTTGGAGCGAATCTGTTTGAGGCCGATCTGCGCGGTGCCAATCTTCAGGGCACAGACCTATCTGGCGCCAACCTCCGTGGTGTCTTGCTTGACGAGACCACCAGCCTGAGCCCCAAATGGCACCTGGTATGGGAGATCATAAATGAAGACCGGATCGGACGCCAGTTGGTTGCTGCAGATCTCAAAAACGCAAATCTCTCTGGTGCTCAGCTGCAATCGGCCGATCTACGTCAGGCCGATCTACGTCAGGCCGATCTAACAACAGCGGATTTGAACGGAGCGCGGTTACAGGGTGCATGGCTCCACCAGACACGCGTCGATGAGACGACCGTGATAGATCCCAAGTGGCGACTCACATGGCAAATCGTCAACGAAAACGAGAAAGCGCGAGACCTGGCCAACACCGATCTGAGTGAAGCCAACCTCTTCTATGCCTATTTGCGACAGGCCGACCTCGCCGGAGCCAGGTTGGATCAGGCGATGCTGATGGAAGCCGATCTACGCCAGGCCGACCTGAGCGGGGCAAGCCTGCGCCAGACCGATCTCACCGAAGCGAGTTTGCATCTGGCCAATCTGCAAGGCGCCGATCTGAGCGGTGCTATTCTCCATGGTGTGGATCTACGTCACGCCAATTTGCGTCATGCCATCATCGACGCCACAACGGTGATCTCGCCAAGCTGGCAAATCGCCTGGGACCTTGTAGAGCATGGCGGCGAAGGCAGAGATCTCGACCAGGCCTACCTGGGCTGGACTGATCTGGCAGGCGTAAATCTGGCGGGCGCCAATTTGCATAACGCAGACCTGAACAACGCCATTTTGCAACAGACGAACATGGTAGGCGCCGACCTCAGCGGCGCAAATCTTTGGGGCGCTGACCTACGTCAGGCTGATCTGAGTCACGCCGATTTGCGAGGCGCTGATCTGACCCGGGCCGATTTGACAGGCGCGGTCCTGACAGGAGCGCGGCTCGAAGGAGCACATCTGCCTGACGATCAGGGAGATTTGCCTGATAGCTGAGGCAGGATCATGATGTACTAAACATTTCTGTCTCTATCATATTCACGACGCTACATTACAGAAGAAACCACCAAGGAGAACCAAAATGCTTCACAAAATCCGTTGGACCGCCACGAAGATCGCTCAACGTATCGAGTTGATCGAGCCCCTTGTCTACCGCCGGCAGCATCCGCTGGCGCCATTTCGCTACACAACTTTGCCCGAGCCTCTGGCAGACCCGCCCATGGGTGACAACGTGGACGACGGCGACTGGCCGGTGATCGAGCCCAACACCTATTGGGGTACGTGGATGACCGATTATGCTCTGCGCACCTCGTTCCAGGCACCGGCTGACTGGGATCCTGATGCACCGGTGGCTCTTTATCTGCCCATGGGTGAGGCAGGTGATTTCAGCCATCCCGAGTCCCTGGCCTACGTTGACGGCGAGCCCTATGCCGCCTGCGATCGCCACCACCAGGAGATCCTGTTACCCGAAAAATGGCGAGATGGAACCACTCATCTGCTTGCCTTGCATACCTGGACGGGACTGGGCGGCTGGCGCTTTGGAGAGCCGGGTACCAAGCTATTCATGAATCCTTGCGCCGTCGTACAGATCGACCAGCCTACCCGGGACTTCATCGCCACGGCCCGAGTCGCTCTGGGCATTGCCAGGAGCCTGGATGCAAATGAGCCAGCCAAGGGCCACTTGTTAAATGCACTGGATGAAGCGTTCAAGATTCTGGACATCCGGGAACCTTTCGGGGACGAGTTCTACGCCAGTATCGCCCCTGCCCACGCCGCGTTGCGCGCCGGCATTGAAAAGGCAGGAGCACCCCTGGACGTGGATATCGTGGGCACAGGCCACGCCCATATCGACGTGGCCTGGTTGTGGACACTGGGCCAGACGAGGCGCAAGTCAGGACGCACCTTCCACACTGTGCTGCGCCTGATGGAGCAGTTCCCCGAGTACCAGTTCAACCAGAGCCAGCCCCAGCTTTATGATTACCTCAAGGGTGACTATCCCGACCTGCTGGACGCTATCAAGGAGCGGGTGGCCGAGGGCCGCTGGGAGCCCCTCGGCGGCATGTGGGTGGAGGCCGACTGTAATTTGACCGGCTCTGAATCCCTGGCTCGCCAATTTTTGTTGGGCCGGACTTTCTTCCGCGACCACTTCGGCCCTGACGTCGATTCGCCGGTCTTGTGGTTGCCCGATGTCTTTGGCTACGCTTGGGCGCTGCCCCAGTTGATCAAGCAGGCAGGCCTCGAATACTTCATGACCATCAAGATCGGTTGGAACCAGTACAACCGCCTGCCCTACGACAGCTTCTGGTGGCAGGGTCTCGATGGCACCAAGGTTTTGACACACTTCAGCACCACCCCAAATATCGGCGGCGGACATGGCGTCAGCACCTACAATGCCATGGCCACGCCCGAGCAGGCCATCGGTACCTGGACCAACTTCCAGCAGAAGGAGTTGCAGCAGGAGCTATTGATGATCTATGGTTACGGCGATGGCGGTGGCGGCCCCACCCGGGAGATGCTGGAAAACATCCGCGAGATGGCTGCTTTCCCGGCAACGCCACGCATGCGCCAGGACAGTGTGGGTAACTTCTTCCACAACCTGGAAACGACCTCCGGCGAAGTTTTGCCAACCTGGAACGCCGAGCTCTATTTTGAGTTGCATCGGGGCACTTACACCACTCAAAGCCGTAACAAAAGGGCAAACCGCAAGAGCGAGTTCTTGCTCCACGATGCCGAATTCCTGGCTGCGCTGGCCGCAATGCTGGATGCTGGCTATAGTTACCCGGCCACAACTTTGAACGAAGCCTGGAAACTGGTCTGTCTTAACCAGTTCCACGATATCATTCCCGGTAGTAGCATCAACCCCGTTTACGTTGAATCTCTGCAACAGTACGCAGAGATCGCGGACATGGGCGCCGATGTAAGGGATGCCGCTCTGGATACGATTGCCGAGAAACTCGGCAGCGAGTTTATCCTCGTCAACCCTACCTCTTTCGCCCAGAACGACCCGGCATTTTGGCCCGGGCAACTACCTGCTGGCATCCATCTGCAGGAGGCTGATGGCACACCTGTGCCCACCCAATCGACGAGCGACGGCACCTGGATCACCGCCGGTAACCTTGCTCCCTTCGGCGTCACGCCACTGTTAACAGCCGCCGGTGAAGTACCAACGCTTGATACCGGCCTGACCGCTACGTCGACGCTATTGGAGAACCAATACCTGCGCGCGGAATTAGACGAAGCCGGCGATATCGTGCGGATCTTTGACAAGATCAATGGCCGGGAAGTGCTGCCCCCCGAAAGCGTTGCCAACCAGTTCCAGGCCCTCGAGGATCGTCCCATGAACTGGGATGCCTGGGACGTGGACATCTTTATCGACGACAAGATGTGGGCCGCAGACCCGGCGACCTCGGTGCAAGTGGTCGAGACCGGCCCGCTGCGGGCAACGCTAGAAATCAGGCGCCGGGTATTGCATAGCGACTATGTTCAGCGCATCTCCCTGGCCTACAATAGCGCCCGCTTGGATTTCGATACTACCATCGACTGGCAGGAACGGCATATCATGCTCAAGGTGGCTTTCCCGGTGGACGTTCTAACCCCCGTGGCAACCTATGAGATCCAATGGGGCAATGTCGAACGTCCCACACACCGCAATACCAGTTGGGATTGGGCCCGATTCGAAACCTGCGCCCAGAAGTGGGTAGACCTGAGCGAGGGCGGTTATGGTGTCAGCCTGCTCAATGACTGCAAGTACGGCCACGACGTCAAGGACAACGTCATGCGCATCAGTCTGCTGCGCGGCGCCACCAGCCCCGATCCCGAGGCCGACCAAGGCGAACATCGCTTTGCATACAGCCTGTTACCCCATGACGGTGGCTGGAATGAAACAACCATCGCCGCGGCTTATGCCCTGAACGATCCCTTGATCGTTTGGCAAAACAGATCGCAATCCCACAATTCGAATTCCCAGTCTCCTGTATCGGCATGTTTCGTCAGCGTCGATCAGTCCAACATCGTTGTGGAGACCATCAAGCAGGCCGAACAGGGTAACGACATCATCGTCCGCCTCTATGAAAGTCATCGCCGCCGCGGCGCCGTCACACTCACGACCGGCTTCGACCTGGCAGAGGTCTGGCACACCAACCTTTTGGAGGAGAACCAGGCAGCCCTTTCTCCCGATGGAAACAGTGTCACTTTGTTAGTCAAGCCTTACGAGATCGTCACATTGAGACTGGTTCCCGCTTGAGGGTATCCCTGCTACGACAAAGATATTTATCACTCTATCTCAATGATACTCCCCGGATCAGCGATCGCTAATCCGGAAGCAAGAATACGACGTGGCCGACAACAGCGCCTCCCACAGATCCCTTATCGCGGTCGCCTTTTGTAGCTTCATTTCCATGGGTCTGTTCGCCGGAGTGCTCGGTGTGGCTTGGCCTTCTATGCGCCTGGACTTCGGCGTTTCCCTGGATGCCATCGGCGCGCTGTTGTTGTTTTCGATGTTCGTATCGTTGGCCGTCAGCTTCAGCAGCGGCCGTCTGATAGCGACAATCGGTCTGGGCACGCTGCTGGTGATCGGTGGCGTGCTCGGCGCCCTGAGTTTCCTGGGAAATGCCCTGGCCCCGAGCTGGTGGACCTTGATCCTCATGGCAGCGATGGCGTCGGCTGGCGTCTCGATTATCAATACCGGCCTGAACACCTACTTCGCCATCGTCTCCACCGCCAGCCTGATGAATTGGCTACATGCCGGCTTCGGCCTGGGCGCTACGATCAGCCCAATCCTAGTTACGGTTGTACTCAGCTCGGACCGCTCCTGGCGCTGGGGATATGTTGTGGTGGCGGTGAGTTTTGCCGTACTGTCAGTGCTTTTCTTTCTAACCCGCAAGCACTGGCCTCTGCCGGAGCAGGAATCAACAGAAACGGAGGCCTCGCCAGCGCAGCGAGCCAGCTACAAGGACAGCCTGAAGCAGGTGGCCGTATGGCTGAGCCTTCTGCTCTTTTTCACTTTCACCGGCTTGGAGAACACAGCCAGCCAATGGCCCTACGTGCTGTTTACCGATGCGCGGGCGGTCGATCCGGTCATCGCGGGTTTGTGGGTCAGTATATACTGGGCCAGCATGACTGTGGGCCGGCTGTTTTTTGGCGTCGTGGTCAGGTACGTGGATACGACGCCACTGATCCGCTCATGTGGCGCTGCCATGGTATCCGGCGCTGCCCTGGTGTGGTTGAATCCCAATACGTTGCTCAGCTTTCTCGGCCTGGTGCTGATCGGTTTCTCGGTGTCGCCCTTTTTCCCGGTGCTAGCCTCAGAGACGCCCAAACGCCTGGGGCTGGCCAACGCGGCCAACATCCTGGGTTTTCAGATCACCGCGGTGCGGTTGGGGATAGCAGTCGTGCCCGCGTTGGTGGGTGTCTGGGCTAATGCTGATGGGTTGGAAGTGATTGGCCCGGCGATGTTCGTGATCGCCATCGCCGTCGTTCTGTTATACGAGTTGACCCTTCGCAAAAGCGCTGTCGAGAAATATGCCACTTCTAAAGTCAGCTAAACGCACGCAAAATCATTGACAACATTTTTTCTGATACCGCATAATAGATATTGCTACCGCCGATCTACTGAATATCCAATATCAAATACTGAAAACTCTGGAAGACTTTTTTGAACTATTCTTTACCCCCGTTTACACAGGTGCGAACGAGCAAAACCCCCCTGTATATGGGGGTGCGGACAGCCGTTTTAGACTTTTCCAGAGTTCTCAG
>JAAENG010000014.1 GCA_024224665.1 Chloroflexota bacterium
GTTTTCGGTAACTTCATGCATATTGACGAGTTTGCACCCGAAATAGTTACAACAGAGGCACTGACAGACGGTGAAGATGGAGTAGGATCAAGACGACGTAACCATTTTAAGAACGGCAGCTCTATGGTTGAAGAAATTACAGAGTGGGAGCCGGCAAAACGGAGATATCGCTTCCAATTGTCGGAAATGGAGCCAATGCCTCTCCACGAAGCCTATTCTGCGATATCTGTTGAGCCGACGGATAACGGACGGTCGACGGTTATTATGGACATGGATTTTCGCGTGAAATACGGCCCCTTCGGTTGGATAATGGGCCAGACCATGATGAAAACGATGATGAGCAAGATCTTCGACGGTAATCTGAAGGGGCTCGCCGACAAGGTTAGGGGGTAATGTTTATGATCGCATGAAAGCCAGACATGATCTAGAAGTAATTTTAAGTAAGTTTTTTATCAAAGTCTCACTACTTATTATACAAGGAGAAATATAATGCGTTTTATGTTAAAGTTCACTTGGAAGCAAGCACCCACTGAGGAAGCAATGGCACTTATGCCGGCCGAAATTAAGAGAGGGATAGAGCTGGCCGAACAAGGCATAGGGGAAGCAGCTTACCAATCTGCTGACCAATCTGCAGCTTGGGCAGCTTGGGCAGTTTGGAATTGTAACTCTCGGGATGCCGTTGATGAGCTGATAAAGACACTACCTATGCGTGAATTCTTTAACCATGATATCACGCCGTTGGCTGAACCTTTTGTGCCATAATACGGTGACACATTCCGGATGAAGATCATTAGAGCCTCCATCGTTGGTAATCGGTCATCATGGTCAACTCGGAACATGGCAAAATGGACTTTGTCGGCAGGCTGAGAGGCTGTCGACAAAGTCGGCTGTGCAAACAAACGTCGTGGCAAAACTCGGCTAACAAAACATTGCACTGGATTGAACACCAGCGTGGCTCTGGTGGTCGGTGGAGTTTCGTGTGAGGTGTTCAACCAGTGAATTTGGTCATTTACAATGCGCCAACCAGACGAAAAGAAGCTGGTCGTCAACGGACGGTCAACGCCATACTTGCTCAACCCGCTACCAAACGATACGTTCAGCGCCGACCTCATTCTGTCGTTGCGCGGCGTATTGACCAAGGCCATGTAAGCCATATTCTTCACGGCGTTCATCGCCGCCTTGTTGGCTTTGTTTGCAACACTGTATTAGTCAATCACACTTTGCGCATCAGCCTGGCGAAAAAGATGAGACTAACTGAGCCAAATACGATTGGCGAATTCGTTAGGTGATAGCCCTGGAATTGGCAGGCCTTGATGAGGACGATCGTTGTACTCGTTGAGAAATTGTGTGAGAAGTAAGGCCAATTCCTCATCATCATCCCAGGATTTGTTTCTTAGCCACTCTTTCAGCGAGCGTACAAAGCGCTCGGCTTGGATTGAGGTCGATGGCGAGCAATAAGGACATGGATGAATTCCTCAGAACGCATCAGTTCTTGAAAAACACCAGCTGTGAAATGAACACCCCGGTCAGAAATCAGGAAGAGGAGCTCAGGGGGCAAAAGCGCTCGCAAGGCCTCCACAACCATTTCGGCAGTGACGTTGGGGCCGGCCACGAAAAGGGGCAGACCCAAGCACTGCCGAGTGCAATTATCTGTGATGACCAGGATGGCAATCCAGGCTTTGACGATGGGCAACAGGGAGAGGCGCTCCCGAATGCTGAGACGTTGTTGACGCCAGTCTTCGTCTTCCTGTTTGCGTTGTTTTGTCGATTCTCGACGTTGTTGGCGTTGCGCCCGCCACTGTTCATCTTGCGCCTTGCCCCCCTGAGACGTGAGGGCTGAGGGCGTTGCTTGTTGTTGTTTTTGTTCGGTTTTCAGTGTTTGCCAAGCCGCATCTTCTAGTTTTCTCTGTTCACGAACCGCACGACGTTGCTTCCGCAAATCCTCTTCCTCCTGGCGTATAGCACGTTTTCGTGCCCTTACTGACTCTTTTTCCGCTTCTTCTGGGTCTTTCGCAGGCTTTTCACACTCATTCTCAGCACGAGAAGCATTCACAAATTCAAGCATCGCTTCGCTGTAATCCAGACTTTCGTCTGCAAACACCTGACCGGGCCATTGTCGTTCCTCCTCCCTTTCTGATGACCGCTCTACCACCAATCGTCCTGATGAACCGCTTACCGCCGGCAGTTTCAATTCATTCTCATGCGTTGCTGGCACAAAACACAGGTCTACATTCAGCGCCTGTCCCGGAGCATCTGCTGTCCTTGCTACGTTTTTGGACCCCCCTTTTTCGCCTTTGTCTCTGGCTCTTGCCACAACCCGGCGTCCTGCAATATCCGCCTCACTGTATTCGGACTAGCCAAGGGAACCCAACTGTTTCCCTTCGCCAGTTCGTCCGCTATCCGCCGCTTTCCCCACTCTGGATGGCTTCGCCGCATCGCTATCACCTCCTCCTCCACTTCCTTTGATATCCGCACAGGATTCTTTGGCGCTCGACTGGCATATGTCTCCAGACTGGCATAGCCCCCTTCCTCAAAGCGAGGCTTCCAATAATAGAATGTCCTTCGTCCTACACGTGCTTTTACACAGGATTCCGTCACATTCCCTGTCGCTTCCCACGTCTCGAACATAAGTCGCCTTTGCGATGCCGTTGTCAGTCGGTACTCTAATTTTGTTGTCATAATCGAATTGTACTACACCTCATCTCTTGCGCAAAATGTCCTTGATTAATACACTTCTAGCCAATTAGCATAGGTATGGTAAAGTAGTGCGGGGTTCACACGCCCGCCAATCACTCGCCGAGCAAGTTTTCAAGTCACACTTCAACAAGCTATGGATGATACAGTCTACAAGATGACATTTGCCACCGGTGGTCTTTTGTATCGGGAGTCGCTTATGGTCGTCGAACTGTATGGTGAGTTGGGGGAGTGGGACGCGGTCAAGGAAAAGGTCATTTCCGAAAACCTCCTTCAGATCCGCACGCTCAGCGCCGCCAGACGGATTTACCAGGAAGCCAGTTTGCGACTCATGGAGCTTACACCCACCGAGATGGAACTGCTACAGACCGCCTCACGACAGGAGCAGAACTACCTGCTGTGGCTGGCCGTGTGCAAGCGCTATCGTTTCGTGCACGATTTTGCTGTGGAAGTGCTCAGAGAGAAGTTCCTGCGCCTGGATTTGGCCCTGTCCTACGATGATTATGATATCTTTTTCAACAACAAGGCCGAGTGGCATCCCGAGGTGGAGCGAGTGGCGTCATCCACCCGCAAGAAACAGAGGCAACTTCTCTTCAGAATGATGCGCGAGGCGGAGTTACTTTCACGGGATAATTACATCATCCCCACGATGCTGACGCCGCGTCTGGCGGAAACCATTGGGTGGGAGTCACCAAACTATTTCACCGTGTTTCCGCTGTCCGATCTCGATGTAAGGGAGTGGCTGACATGATCGTAGATTCAGACAAGTTGTCGATCCCGGATCGGTTCCAACACCTGTACGCCGTTATCTCCAGTGAGCGTTTCCTGAAAATGCAGGGATTGGGCAACGAAATCCCCTTCTTCATTAGCCCCTACCCACCGAGAGAGGCCGACAAGATGCAGCGCATGGAAAAACAGCTTGCGAATAAGCTTGCGCAAAATGGTGTGAGCGTCCTGGTCATCAATCTATATGATCTGTCTATCGAGATCCTGCAGGAACGAAGGATCTGGGAGGACGTTCTGGAGATAGAGGAGACGGTTTCCAAGGGTGAACTGAAGGAATTACTGCAAGGCGTACTCGATCCGGAAAAACACCTCGTGCCTGCCATTGCTGACAAAATGCGAGAGGCCGATTTCAAGGTCATGTTCATCACCGGCGTCGGCGAGGTGTATCCTTACATCCGCTCACACAATGTGCTCAATAACCTGCAAAGTACGGCCAAAGAGCGCCCCACGGTCATGTTTTTCCCCGGCAAGTACACCCACTCGCTCGAATCGGGGGCATCGCTCGATCTGTTCGGGCGCTTGCATGACGACAAATACTACCGCGCATTCAATATCTATCATGTCGAAGTGTGATAGTGCAGGAGGAATCAGCCATGGCCCTATCCGCCATATTTCGTAAACCGATTGACCGCCCCATCGAGGGCGTTATCAAAGCTGATGATGAAGCCAGTTTGGGGCTGGAGGTGGAGGAGTATGTCGTCACCAATGAAATCGCCAAACGGCTGGAAGATTTTCTGGGCGCATACACCCACTACGAGGGAGCCAATGGCGTGTGGATATCGGGCTTTTTCGGGTCGGGCAAGTCACATCTGCTGAAGATGCTGGCTTTGCTGCTGGAAGATCGTGATATCAAAGGCAAGCGTGTCCTGGACAGTTTTCTGGAGAAAAATCGGGTCGGGGATAACGCCCTATTGCGGGGGGACATGAAAAAGGCGGTGGCTGTCCCATCCCAGAGCATTCTCTTCAATATCGATCAGAAGGCGGATGTCATCGCCAAGACTGAGTTCGATGCCCTCCTGGCCGTGTTCGTGAAGGTCTTCGATGAGATGAGTGGCTACTATGGCAAACAGGGACATATTGCCCAGTTCGAGCGCGACCTCGACAGCCGGGACCAGTACGATGCTTTTAAGCAAGCCTATCGCCAGGTTTCAGGCAAAGGGTGGGAACGGGGACGCGAGCAGGCGCTGCTGGAGCGACGCAACATCGCTCAGGCTTATGCTCAGGCCACCGGCGCACAGCCTGAGGATGCCGACGACATCCTCGACAAATACCGGGCGGATTATAGAGTTTCCATCGAGGACTTTGCCGAGCAGGTACAAGCCTACATCGAAACACAAGGCCCGGCGTTTCGGTTGAACTTCTTTGTGGATGAAGTCGGTCAGTACATCGCCGATAACGTCAAGCTGATGACTAACCTCCAGACCATCGCCGAAAGTCTGGCGACCAAGAGTCGGGGGCGCGCTTGGATCGTCGTCACCGCCCAGGAAGACATGAGCGATGTAGTTGGAGAGATGGACAAGCAGCAGGGCACCGACTTTTCTAAAATCCAGGCCCGCTTTGGCACACGCATGAAACTCACTAGCGCCAACGTGGCCGATGTGATCGGCGAACGCCTGCTCTCGAAGAACGATCTGGGCTTCGACCTGCTCTCCACAGTGTACGCCGAGCAGCAGAACAATTTCAAGACGCTATTCGATTTTGCCGACGGCGGCCAGGGCTATCGTAATTTCCGGGACCGGGACCAGTTCATCCGCAACTATCCCTTCATTCCCTATCAATTCGTGCTCTTCCAATCGGCCATCCAGAGCCTGTCGGATCACAATGCTTTCGAGGGCAGGCACCGGTCGGTGGGCGAGCGCTCCATGCTTGGCGTTTTCCAGCATGTGGCGATGCAGATTGCCGATTACGAGGTGGGGCAACTGGCGACCTTCGATCTCATGTTCGAGGGCATTAGCAAAACACTCAAATCGCAGATCCAACACTCCGTCGTCACGGCTGAACAACACCTGGATGACCCGTTCGCTGTGCGCGTGCTCAAGGCGATCTTCCTGGTCAAATATATCAAGGAATTCAAGGCAACGCCCCGGAACATTACCGTACTGATGACCGACCGCTTCGATATCGATCTGGAAGCCTTGCGTCAGAAAGTGGAAGCGGCGCTCAATTTATTGGAGCAGCAAAGCTACATCCAGCGAAATGGCGAAGAATACGAGTATCTGACGGACGAGGAAAAGGATATCGAGGTGGAGATCAAGAACACCGATGTCGATACCGTTGCCGTAGCCGACAAGTTGGGTGAACTGGTGTTCGATACCGTTATCAAAGTCCGCAAGATTCGCTACGATGAAAACGGACAGGATTATCCCTTTTCGCGCAAGCTGGATGACCGCTTGCGGGGGCGCGAGCAAGAACTTGCCATTCACGTCATCAGCCCCTTCCATGAACACGCGGGGAATGACATGATCCTGCGGGCGCAGTCGATGGGGCGCGACGAATTGCTGATGATCATGCCGCCCGACGACCGCCTGATGCGCGACTTGTTGATGTACAGCCGCACCGAGAAGTACATCCGCCAGAACATCACCACCACCCAGCAGGATTCAATCAGGACTATTCTGACCGAAAAACGAATTCAGAATGGAAATCGAGACCGCGGTCTGCGTGAGTTGGTCCACGAACTATTGGGCCAGGCGAAGCTGATTGTGAATGGAACTGATGTGGAAGTGAGCGGCAGCGATCCCAGAACTCGGATCGAGGCGGGATTTCACGAACTGCTGGTGCGCACTTATCCCAACCTGCGCATGTTGCGCGGCATCAACTACACCGAAAAGGACATCGCCAACTGCCTGTTGGCCCAGGTCACACTGCTGGGCGATGACGCCGCCACCTTCAGCGAAGCTGAACAGGAGATGCTCGCTCATATTCAGAGCGACAGTCGTAATGGCCTGCGCACCACCCTGCAATCACTGGTCAGGCGCTTCGAGCGCAAACCTTATGGTTGGCATTTGGCCGCCATCCAATGCACGCTGGCCAAGCTGTGCGCGCGGGGCAAGATCGAGGTAAAGCGGGATGGCAATATCCTGGATGAGAATCAGGAGTTGCAACAGGCGCTCACAAACACCCACGGTTATGGTAACGTGGTGCTCAACCCGCAGATCGATTTTACTGCTTCGCAAGTGCGCGGGCTGAAGGAATTCTGCGCCGAGTTCTTTGATGGCCCGCTCCTGGCCAATGAAGCCAGAGCCCTGGGCCAGGAAACAGAGAAGGCGTTTTACGATCTGGAAGCTGAACTCTCCGAACTGCAACGACAGTTGAATCGATATCCCTTCCTGGCGGCCTTGGATGAGCCGGTGCAGCGTCTGCAAGCGGTGACAGGCAAGCCCTACACCTTTTACCTGACCGAGTTGCGAGCGCATGAAGACGCCCTGTTTGAGATGAAGGAACAGGTGCTGGATCCGGTGCGCCGTTTTATGAGCGGGTCACAGAAACAGATCTATGACGATGCTCAGCAGTTCCTGTACGGCCAGGATGCTAATTTCTACTACATCGATGGAGGCGAGGCCGGACAGATACGAAATATCCTCCATGATCCCGCCTGTGTCAGAAGCAATCGCATGGCTCAGGTGAAGTCGCTACTGCATGGATTACAGGGCAAGGTGGAGTCACAACTGGCGGCCGAGAAAGAGGAGGCTGGTTGGGCGCTGGATGAGCGTTGGCAGCGGCTGGCAGGCATGGCGGAGTTCGACGATCTGACGCCTGAGCGGCAAAGCCAATTACTGCAACCTTTCGAGGAACGCAAACGAGACATCGAGCGGCAGACCCTGATCGCTGTGATCCGGGACTCGATCCGGCGTTTCGACGACAATGAATACCAGAATCTTCTTGGGAAAATGACCCTCTGGGCGCAACCAGCGTTGGAGATCACACCAGAGGATGGGGTTGAAGCTACTGAGGGTGATAGCAGCGCTCTCCGTGATAAACCGGTTGAGGTCGTGCCCCGCAGCAGCATTGTTGTGCCCTTTACAAAAGTCTGGCTCGCCGACGAAGCGGATGTTGATGCCTACGTCGAAGCGCTCAAGCAGGCGTTGATGCAGGCCATTGCAGAAGGCAAACGCGTGCAGATTTAGTCCCGAGCGCCGTCAGAGGATAAATCTGTCATGCAGTTGTCAGTCTTTGCTACGAACACCCCCGTGCGATCCAGGCAAATTGAAGCGATCCACGCAGACCACGAACACCGGGGGATAATTCCCCCGGCTACAAAACGGCGCCTGCTGAACCCGGCTAGCCCGCTTCAGCGGGCGCTGTGCGACTGGGCAGCAGTCGTCCGTAGCACGGGTCATTCATGCCCGTGCGATCCCCGTACCGGAGACGATCCACGCAGACCATCCCACTCACAAAAATAGCTCACAGGAACCAACATCATGCCCTACTGGCAACTGTTTTACCATCTTGTCTGGTCGACCAAACATCGGGAACCGCTGATCACACCTGATGTTGAATCGATCATCTACGAACTATTGCGCACAAAGGCTATCGGCCTGGGCGCGACAGTATTCGCAATCAATGGCATATCCGATCATACGCACGTGGTTGCTGCAGTCCCACCCAAAATCGCTGTTGCCAAATTTGTGGGCCAGATTAAGGGAGTGACAGCAACGAAGTTCAATAAAATGGGCCTACCAAACATATTGTATTGGCAGGCCGAATACGGCGCTTTTTCATTCGGCGCGAAACGTTTGTCAAACTACATCGCCTACGTCGAACGCCAGAAAGAACATCATGCCAACGATTCAACGATCCCTGTTTTGGAACGTCAGAGCGGCGAAGTCAGGCGACTGTTGCGGGAACCAGACCCAATCTATGCCGTGGATGATGAAGGATGGCGGGAAGAGTTGACTGCGATGGATGACTTATTCGCCTTGTCGCAAAATACTGAGCCCGTCTAGCCGGGTTCACCCGGCGCCGTTACGTAGCACGGGCCATTCATGCCCGTGCGATCCTCGTAAATGGAAGCGATCTCGCAGACCACGAACACCGAGGGATAAATCCAGCGGCTACAAAACGACGCCCCGTGAACGGGGCTTGGTTGAACGCTATGCCCGATCAGCCGGGTTCACCCGGCGCCGTTACGTAGCACGGGCCATTCATGCCCGTGCGATCCTCGTAAATGGAAGCGATCTCGCAGACCACGAACACCGAGGGATAAATCCAGCGGCTACAAAAC
>JAAENG010000015.1 GCA_024224665.1 Chloroflexota bacterium
AGCGATGACTTGTAAGCGAAAATTCTCGAAGTTGCGGAAGCCATAGGCACGATTGATGATGACTCGAATGGCCCGATTGATGCCCTCAACAAAGCCATTGGTCACACGCTCGTCGAAGTAATTGAGGATCTCTTGCCACCAATTAAGCAGGGTTTGCACGAACTTGGCCAGGCGTGGATCGCCGGTATGTGTAGCCTTCCACATCCAAGCATGGAGAAAGCGTTCGGCCCTGTGGGCGGGTAAGCGTCTTTTCGAATATGGTACGAAACTCTTCCTTGAGCAAGTAAGCGGTGCGAATTTCAGGTGAAGCAGCCAAGACAGCTTGAAGACGTGCATCTTCATCGTCTGTCAGTTCATGGTGGTTCTTGACCAATAGCCAACGGCAGCCTTTGAGGACATCTCGGGTCTCCTGGTCAGCATGGCGCTCGCCACACTTGGCCTCGCCTCCTGTGAACTTGGCGACATCTTTCATGCACGTACCTGTTTTTCCGAAGCCTTACAGTTGGCCGCAATACACCAGGACCTGGCCTCGCTGATGTACGCGCTCATTGGAATCACACTTCTTCTGACCGAACTGGGCCTCCGGGAGCAGGCCATAGCATTGCACGCCCTGGCATCACGCTACCCCATGGTCGCCAACTCATGCTGGTTCAATCAGGTAATCGGAAGTCACATCACAGCCGTAGAGGTAACGATGCCATCCGAGGATGTATCCCTGGCATTTGCACGTGGGAGATCACGCGACTCGATTGATGCCGTCGGGAAACTGAAGGTTGAGCTGGCCGATACTCTACGAACCGGGGATTCAGTGATCGCCTGAGAGTTTGCTTCCATCCAGCGTCGTCGATGTTAGCGAATGCAAAATGAAATCGGATCCGGGGTTGTGACTTCGACTATATCTTTGCAGATTCCTTCACGAGTATGATACATATCATAGCAGGTGAGTGGATTGTGGTGCATAATAGTTGAAATTTGCCCGTTTATGCCACACATTGGAGCCATCCTTGATGTTTGAAAACACACCTGCACCTGCAGTGCTAGACAAATTAACTACAACAATTCCATTCAATTCTTCTTTCAGATACGTCGCCCAAGTTGATAACGGGCGCTGCATTGGCTGCGGTGTCTGTGTGGCCTATTGTGAGGCCAATGCCGCTACGATCGGATACGGTTACCTTTCACAGATCGACACCGAGTTATGCGACGGCTGCGGTGTTTGTGCATTCGAATGCGATTTTGAAGCGATAGCCATGACGGCTAGTACACGGTGGCATTAGGCGCTTACTAGAAATTATCGACCAAAAGTTGTCGATCTCGATCTCTTGTCTAACAAGGTGCCTTGGTGACAAGGTGACAAGGGAATCACTTCGTCACCAAGGCTTTTGTACAATCAAAGTCTGGAATAATCTTAGCCACAAACGGATGCTCAATTAAGGAACGGAATACAATCCTTGAAGCACAGTGCGCGCGCTCGCCTCACCCTGGGCAATACAGTCGGGAATGCCCACCCCACGGTAAGCGCTCCCGCTAAGAAATAGCCCTAAAGGGCAAGCTGCTTCCAGGGCCGACACCCGATCCAGGTGGCCGACGTCGTATTGAGGAGACGCGTCTTGCCAACGGTAGATGCGGCTGAACTGGGGCTCGGTGGTTACACCCATGATGGTGGCGATTTCCCCTTTCACAACAGCCAGTAGCTCATCGTCGGGTAGGGCAAAGACTTCAGGATGGCGGGAACCACCAAAAAACACCCGGAGCAACACCGCATCATCCGGGGCCCGATACGGCCATTTGCTGGAAGTCCAAGTGATGGCGTTTATCTGCCTACCCGCGCTACGAGGAATGACGAGGCCGAAACTCTTCATGTCGTGGGCAACATCCGCCCGGCGGTACGCCATCGAAAGCGTTCCCGTGCTGACGTAGCGAATGCGCCGCAATGAGTCCGCCAGATCGGGACGCATAGCCTCGACCATGTTGGCCGTCACATAGGCTGGTGTCGCCAGCACCACGGCATCGGCCAATAACCGGCCGCCATCCGACAGATTCAGTCGATAGCCCTGCTCTAGCGCTGCGATTGTCTGCACGCTGACCCCGGTACGAATCTCTCCGTTCAAAGTATCTGCAATCGCCTCAGAGAGGGCGCTGATGCCCGGCCGTAAGGACATGAATACTGTGCGGGGTTTAGCGCCGTTGCTGGGGGGCGGCGCCGGACGATTGCGTCGGGCGGCCAACATGCCACGGATCAGGCTGCCATGCTTTTTCTCGATCGCTCGAAAGCGGGGAAAAGTCGCCATAATACTCTGATCTTCAGCCTCGGCATTGTATATCCCGGCCATCAGGGGCTCCGCCAGACGGTCCAAGGCCTCGTTTCCCAGACGCCGGCGAATGAAGTCGGCCAAGGTCTCGTCACCGTCATCCTGGCGTCCGGGCAAGAACATATCCATGCCCATACGTAATTTGCCCCAGGGTGTGAACAGAGAACTCAAGGCAAAGGGCATGATCTCCGTGGGCACGATCAACATCACCCCATCTGGTAACGATTTGAGCTTGCCACCTTGATAGACAAAGACCCCTTTGTTCTTGTCCTGTGTGGCGATCAATTCATCCTCGATACCTAGTTCAGACACCAATTTCAGCCCTGCCGGTTTTTGGGTGATAAAACTGTCGGGACCACCTTCGACGGTGAAGCCATCGACGTGTTCGGTTAAAAGTTTGCCACCCAGGCGCGACGCCGATTCCACCAGCGTGTAGCGCAATGCTCTGCCGGTGTTATCCGCCTCTTTTTGTAGATAGTAAGCTGTGCTCAAGCCGGCGATCCCACCACCGACAATGACAACATGAGGGGCCTTTCCTGTTTCCGCGCCGGCGTCTATTGTAACCATTGCAAACTCATATCCTGCTAAAAGCGTACTCGGCAGCGGCGAGGGTGGTTGCGATTTCGCCACTGCCATGTCGTGTCGAGAGAAAACCGGCTTCGAATTGTGAAGGGGCCAGGTAGATACCATTATCTAGCATCAGATTGAAATAGCGGCTAAACCTCTCTGTGTTCGCCGTTTTGGCCGAGTCCCAGTCTGTGACCGCTTGTTCGCTGAAAAACATGCCAAACATCGATCCGATTCGATTGCTCACAACCGGGATATTGGCAGAGGCGGCGATATCGTTCAATCCATTTAGCAATTGATTGCCATGTGTCTCAAACCCTTCCCAGATTCCCGGCGTCTGCAGACCCTTTAGCGTGGCAATGCCGGCAGCCATCGCTAGAGGATTACCTGACAATGTCCCGGCCTGATACATGGATCCAAGTGGCGCCACCATTTCCATGATCTCTCGCCGCCCTCCATAGGCGCCCACAGGTAGACCACCCCCTATTACTTTGCCCAGTGCCGTGAGATCGGGCCGGATCCCGTACAATGTCTGAGCACCACCGGGATGCACTCGGAAACCGGTCATCACTTCATCGAAGATGAGCAACGCATTGTAAGACTCGGTCAGATCGCGAAGACTTTGCAGGAAACCATCGACAGGAGGAACCAGGCCCATATTCCCCGCCACCGGTTCGACGATGACAGCGGCGATCTGATCTGGGAAGCGCTCGAACAAGCGGGCAACCGAATCAGCATCATTATAAACCGCCGACAACGTATCGGAGACGGTGGCTGCGGGTACGCCTGGCGAATCGGGCAATCCCAGCGTGGCCACACCTGATCCAGCTTGCACCAGCAGCATATCTGCATGCCCGTGATAGTTGCCGATAAACTTGATGATCTTCGACCGTCCGCTAAATGCTCGGGCGAGACGTAAGACGCTCATGGTTGCTTCTGTGCCCGAATTGACGAAACGCAGCATCTCAATAGAGGATATGAACGACATGATCAATTCAGCCAGTTCGATCTCCAGGGGGCTGGGGGCGCCATAGCTGCTGCCCTTTGCCGCCGTTTGTTGCAGTGCCGACACGATATCTGGGTGCGCGTGTCCCAATATAAGGGGTCCCCAGGATAACACGTAATCGATATAGCGATTCCCATCCACATCGTAAATAGTGGCCCCTTCGCCCCGTTCGATGAAGAGGGGCTGACCGCCTACAGCGCGAAACGCACGCACTGGAGAACTTACACCGCCCGGCATCAAGTTTTGTGCCCGGTCAAAAAGCTCATTGGATTGCGAATGATCTAGCATCAGAGGTTATACTCCTGAAATAGGTGCTACATGGTCGGCGGTTTCGGCGAGTGGCAGCCAGGGCGCGGCGCGGGTTTGTATCAGGTCGGCCAGGGTCTCGATGTACAGAGGATCGAGATTCAGTGCCGGCGGGCGTTCTAACCTGAGCCCCAGTTCACGCCCCAATTCACGCGCCTGGATGTCGATATCATAGAGAATCTCGACGTGATCTGAGACAAAACCGACCGGGACACTGACGATGTTCTTGATACCACGGCGGGCGAGATCGTGCAGGTGCTCGCCCAATTGCGGACCCAACCAGGGTTCGGGGCTACGACCTGCCGATTGGTAGCTCCACGACCATTGTCGCTCGCTAAGACCGGCGCCAGCTGCGACCAATTCGGCCGTTTCGCGCAACTGATCGTCATAAGGGTCACCCATTTTGACAATACGCACAGGCAAACTGTGCGCGCTAAATACCACATGGACGTCGTCCCGCTCATCTGCCGGCCAGCAATCAAGACCCTGTTGCACGCGATTGGCAAGGGCCTGAACAAGTTTTGGGGCATCATGGTAACTGGCGATATGTTCAAAGGCAATCTGCCCACGGTACATATCTATGCCATCGGTGACCTTGACCTGGTACTTGGCCACACTGAGTTTGCTGAAATGTGGCGTCAACACAACACTCACAGCGTGCGTGATACCATCGACTATCATCTGCCCGACCACATCTTCGATCCAGGGGGACCAGTGACGCATACCCAGGTAACAGCGATAGACGTTTGGGTTCAGCAGTCGCTTGACGGCTGCGACCTGTTTTGTGCTGATCCCTAGCAGTGGCGATCGCCCGCCAATCTGTTGGTAGTTGTAGGCTATCTCTTCTAGTACAGCAGGCGTGGTGGGGCGACCACTACGGATATCAGACAGATAACCGGGCAGTTCGCCAAGCGAATTCGGCCCGCCATAGGCCATCACCAGCACACCGACAGGATAGTGAATTGGGTTCATTGAGTTATTAGCCATCAGGTCTAGATATCGATCAAATGGGAGCTGCCGTGCGATCTCTCACGAAATCGACGAGACGTTGTACATTTTCGACCGGGGTGTTAGGTAAAATGCCATGTCCGAGATTGAAGATGTGGCCGGGGCGACCTGCGACACTGTCGAGAAGGGCGCCGGTACGGTATGCCAACTCACGCCAGGGTGCCAGCAAAAGGATGGGATCCAGGTTTCCCTGTATGGGACGCTCGTATCCGATCTTCTGCCAATACCAGTCCAGCGGCATACGCCAGTCGACGCCGGCGACATCTCCACCGCAGGCGATCACATCTTCGATGTATGGGGCGGTCCCGGCACTGAAATTGATGACCGGAACCTGGGGGCGCTGCAACTGTCTGAACAAAGCCCTGTTATAGGGTTGCACGTAGCGCAGATAATCATCACGCCCTAAAGCGCTCCCCGCCCAGGAATCGAAAAGTTGCAGGGCGGACGCACCTGCTTCGACCTGTTTGAGCAGGTAATCGGCCTGAACGGTCACCAGTTTGTTCATCAGGCGTTTCCACGCCGCCGGTTCGCTGTACATCAGCGCCTTGACTTTGCTGTAGTTCTTCGAGCCGCCCCCCTCGATGGCATAGCTGGCAAGCGTGAAGGGAGCGCCGGCAAAGCCGATCAAGGGAATATCGCGAGGATTTAATTCGGCCGCGACAAGTCGGATCGCTTGCAGGGTCCCTGCCAGCATCGTTTCTTCAGCCGGTGGCGTGGCCAAAAGATCGATCTTGTAAGTGCTGTCAAGGGCATTGGCGATGACCGGTCCTTTTCCGGTAACGAAGTCCAGTTTCAGCCCCATACCAATGAGAGAGGGCAAGATATCGGCGAAGATGATGGCGGCGTCGAAGCCGAAGGCGTCGATAGGTTGGAGGGTCACTTCTGCTGCAAGCTCAGGCGTGCTAATCACATCCAACATGCTGTGTTGGGCGCGTACAGCACGGTATTCCGGCATATACCTGCCGGCCTGACGCATCAGCCAGATTGGGGTGTGGTCCACGGGCAGGCCTCGGCAGGCTCGCAGAAAGCGAGAGCTTGTCGCCAAGAGCGATTCCTCGACCGGCAGTGGTTGCTGGGTCCGCTTCATTTGCTAACTCCCTGATTTTTCCAGATCGCTTTTCCTATAAAAAAGGGGCCCAGACGCTGCAGGTAGAGCGAGGTCTGCTTGGTCTTGCGCATACGTTGGACAATGCTCGACAAGGGGTAAAGTTCGGGACCGAGGAGGGCAACCGTAAAATCATTGTCATTCTTGTCGAGACCATGTGAGGCCAGTCGGATATCGGTGCCGTACCCCGCCCGGCCGTAAGCTCGACCAATGCCCCCATGTTCTGCCAAGATCTGACGTTGCTCTTGCGCAGACAGCTGTTCAAAACTGCCGGAGCGACGCAGCGGATACCAGATGGCCCAGGGCATAGCCGCATCACATACCTTTCGCCGGGGCCGCGTGATTAGGGCCTCTTCCAGATCATTTTCATAGCCAATGGCATAGGTCCGACCCAGCATCGTGTACTCAGGCTTCGGCGTCAACAGACTAAAAGGTCGGACTTTGACAAAGGGTCGAGCCACATCGATAAAGAAATTCGGATCCTCGCTAAAGGTCAACAAGGCCACACCCTGGGGATCATTGATATCCGCATAGAGCGCGCCAGGAAGATTCGCCTCAGCTAGCGCCGCTTTCAAGGGGGCGACGTTGCTAACGCCGCCAAATGCAAGCAGTTGCATGAACAAGCGCCGGTCTAGTGAGATGGCCTCACCGCCCTGGTTTCGCCCTTTTTCAGAGATATCGATAGTCTCAATTGTCGTATTTGCCATGACTTTATCGCAGATATGAATGGAGTGATTTGGCAGGATTGCGTGTTGCGTGTTGCGTGTTGCTAACGAAGCATGCCGTTCTGGTTGGAGCTACGCAAATTCTGATGAGGGTTATTTGTTATGTCAGCCAACGGGCAGCCTCTTTGGCGTGATAGGTTAGTATAAGATCGGCGCCGGCTCTTTTTATGCTCAGAAGTGTCTCCAAAACGACCTCCTGTTCGTTGAGCCAGCCGTTGGCCGCAGCAGCTTTGAGCATCGCGTACTCGCCACTGACATTGTATGCTGCCAGAGGAACGTGGGGATAGCGGTCCTTGACGCGCGCAATCACATCCAGGTACGCCAATGCCGGTTTTACCATGAGAAAATCGGCGCCTTGAGATACATCTGCATCAGCTTCACGTAGCGCTTCCTGCACATTGGCCGTATCCATCTGATGGCTTCGGCGATCACCAGATTTCGGCGCACCATCGGCAGCCTCGCGAAAGGGTCCGTAAAACGCCGAGGCGTACTTGACGGCATACGACATAATCGGCGCCTGCTGAAAACCATGTGCGTCGAGACCCAAACGGATTGCTTGAACCATACCATCCATCATGCCACTAGGGGCGACAATATCTGCCCCTGCCCTGGCGTGGGAAATCGCCACCTTGGCCAGAATATCGAGGGTTTCATCATTGAGGATCTCGCCGGCAGGGTTCAAGAGTCCGCAATGGCCATGATCGGTGTACTCGCATAAACAGACATCGGTGATCACGGCCAGATCGGGCTCGGCCTCTTTGAGCAGGCGAATCGCCCGCTGCACGATGCCATCATCTGCGAAATTCTCCAGCCCAACTGCATCCTTTTCGGCAGGAATGCCAAAAACGATCACAGCAGGGATACTCAGGCTCATGATCTCTTTCGCCTCTGCTGACAGTTGGTCGAGCGACAGACGAAACTGTCCCGGCATCGAGGCAATGGGCCGGCGGACATTCTGGCCATGTTGAACGAACAATGGATAGATGAAGTCAGCGGGCGAGAGATGCGTCTCTCTGACCATTCGTCTCAGCGATGGCGTGCGGCGCAAGCGACGGTGGCGTTTTGTCGGATATGAAGCAGAATGATCAGAATTCATGTTAACATGGGCTGTAAATGGTAATAATTGGCAAGCGCCTGGGTCAAACCGGCGATCGTATAGACCTCCGGCATAACGGACACGGCCAGGTCATTTTCCTGTGCTGTTGCAGCCGTCGTAGGGCCAATACAGGCGATGGCGGCTTTATCGAGCTGTTCCCTAAGATCAGGCATATCACCGATTATCTTCAGGAAATTCCGCACGCTGGAGGGGCTGGTAAAGGTTATGGCGTCGAAACCTTGGCCGAGATCTGCCAACATGGCGGGGTGCGGTGGCGCCGTAACTGTATCGTATAGGGCGATATCGTCGACCTGCGCCCCGCATGTCCGTAATAGCTCTACGATTTCTGGCCGGCCTATGCGTGAACGGGGCAGCAGAACTCGAGCGCCTAGTAGTTCACCAAGACCCTGCACCAACTGTTCGCCCACGAATTGAGAGGGCACAAAATCGGGTTCCCTATTTCTCGAACTTAGCAGATCGGCGGTGGCGTCGCCGATAGCGGCGAGTTTTGGTAAGGGACTGGCCGTAGCCAAGGTATCGACGTAGTCGTAGAAAAACCTTACGGCGTTGGCACTGGTGAATATCAACCAATCATAGCTCGTGATCCGGCGCAGAGCATCGTCCAACTGATCGGTCGGCAGTGGCACGAATTGGATGGCGGGAACCACAAGGGGGATAGCACCCAAATGCTCCAGTTCGGCAACCAACGCCGCAGCCTGATCCACACTGCGCGTCACAACCACACGGCGATTTTGCAGGGCTTCAGACACGGGCCAGAATCTCCCCGCCGCCGAGTGACAGCACCCGTTCAGCTAACATCTTGCCAAGCCCGACCGGATCACTATCTACCCCCTCGGCCCGAACGATCTCGCTACCATCGGGGGCTGCGGCCAACACCGACATTGAGAGCGCACCTGTCTCAAGCGTGGCGTAAGCGGCAACCGGCGTCGAGCAACCAGCATCCAGCGAATGAAGAAAGGTGCGTTCGGCACGCGTGCACATACGCAGCTCCGCCGCATCGATCTCGGCGAGTAAATTCAGCGTTTCTGTATCATCTTCTCGGCATTGCACCGCCAAAGCCCCTTGTCCTGGCGCCGGCAGCATGACATCGAGTGGCAGCCACTGGCTGATATGAACAGACAACGACAACCTCTCGACGCCTGTTCCCGCCAAAACGATAGCATCGTAGTCACCGGCAACCACTTTCTCGATACGTGTGCCCACATTGCCCCGAATCGAACGCACCCTGAGATCAGAACGCTGGTTCAACAACTGCGCCTGACGTCTGAGGCTACTGGTACCGACGCTGGCCGATTCTGGCAACGTTTCCAGCGTCCAACCATGTCTGGCGATAAGCACATCTCGTACTTCGTTCCGGCCAAAGATCGCCCCCAGGGTCAGCCCTGGTGCATGTTCGACCGGCAGGTCTTTCAAGGAATGTACGGCAAAATCAATTTCACCCTCGCGTAAGGCGTTCTCCAATTCCTGTGTGAACAGCCCTTTTCCCCCGATCTGCGGGAGAGGTTGCTCCAAGATCACATCACCTTGGGTGCTGAAAAACTTAATACTGAAATGCGACTGCGGCCAGGCAGCCAGAAGCAACGAGCGCACAAATTGTGTCTGCCATTGCGCCAGAGCTGACTTACGCGTGCCGATGTTCCAGATCCGCTCACTTGATGCCGGCATGGGCTGCCTATACCTCCAGGTCGAAGAGCTCGCGCACTGTATCAATGTACAGATCCGCTTCTCCCTGATTGGCTTTTTCCCGTAATCGAACCGTGGGCTCATGGAGCAGCTTGTTCACCAGCGAGTGAGATAAGTGCTGGATGTGGGATAGTGTCTCGGGTTCGACATCACCCAGATACTTAAGCGTTCGCTGCAATTCCTGGTTGCGTATGGCTTCTGCCTTGTGCCTCAAGTTGATGATGAGGGGGCGGACAGCCAATTCCTGTAGCTTGGCATCTAGACAAGACATTTCCTGACTGATAACTGCTTCGACATGAGGAATGGCCCGGCGGCGTGCTGCCAGGTTTTCGTCGAGTGTCATCTCTAGATCCTCTATACCGATCAGATGCACATCGGGCAGCACTCTTGCATCGGGAGCAACATCTCTGGGGACGGCAATATCCACGATCACCAGAGATGGTTTTCCACGGTCCAACGCGGCCGCATGCAGTGTCTTTGCAGAGATGACGGGTGTGCTCGCACCAGTACCCGTGATCACCACATCCGCCCAGGTCAGCGCTTCAGCGAGTGCTTGCCATGGCCAGACTCGATACCCCCCACGTTCAGCCTCGGCTAGGGCACGGGCATAGGTTCGATTGACCAAACCAATCGTGTTGACGCCACGTGCGCGCAAGGACTTCAGTGCTATTTCGGCCATCTCCCCCAAGCCGACCACCAGGACTCGGCGACCGCTCAGGTCCCCAACAACAGCCTGGGCCGCTGCCAAAGCTACGGAACTAATGCTGGCAGGATGATTGGCGATAGCGGTTTGCGTGCGCGCTCTCTTGCCGGCGGCGATGGCGCTGCGAAACACGGAATCAAGCACGATGTCAACCGAGGCTGTTTCAACCGCCTCACGGCAGGCGCCAGACACCTGTCCCAGCACCTGATCTTCCCCCAGCACCTGCGAATCCAGCCCGCATGCCACCCTGTGAAGGTGTTGAATGGCTTCACGGCCTCGATAAAAATAGGCCTTTTCCGCCAGTATGGAGACATCCAAATGATGGGCTTCTGCCACCAGGTCAATCATCGATGCCCGAACATCGATTGTCGAATCACTGACTACGGCATATAGCTCCCAGCGATTACACGTCGATAACAATGCCAACTCGTGGAACGTAGTCCCATTGCTGTCGTTATGGGCAAAGGGTGGGTTGAATGCACGCTGTTTGAGAGACTGCAACGGGCAATTGAGTTGCTCTCGCAACGCCACCGATGACGACCGGTGGTTGAATCCAATACAGATGAGATGTGATTGCGTTGTCGGCGACTTTGGCATGAAACTGCCTGCTAAAAGCGGTGTAGGAATGAGTGCCGGTACTTATCATTCGCAGCAGATGCGATCAAACGCTGCTAAGCGTTAGCGTCTCTTCGAGTTGGTGAGGTGTATACAAACAGAACGGCTCTTCAGCAAGATAGTCGCCGATCATACCATAGGAACGGGCGCGACAACCGGAACAGACATTACGGAACTCACAGATGCCGCATTTTCCGCCATCACCTTCTGCCGGAAATTCCCGTAGGTCATTGAAAACATTCGCGCCCTCCCAGATCTCTTGAAATGGCTGTGTGCGTATGTTGCCTGCTTCGACCGGCAAGTAGCCACAGGGAAAGATCTCGCCACGATGGCTGACAAAGCACACACCGGTGCCGGCAAGACAACCTTTTGTCATCGCATTCATGGCCTGCCGAGCCTGTTCGGTCCCTGGACGGCCGTTGCCACCGGAATGACCCTTGCCATGTCCGCTGGGATGGCCACCGGGATGCCCGCCTCCAGCATGCTTTTGGCGATGCAAGCTATCAGGGCGTTTGCGGAAAATGCCCTGGCGGCGTTCTTCTGCCTGGCGCTGGTTGAAAATGCGGAAATAATGGGGCGCGCAAGTCGCTTTGAGTTCGATCTCCCCTTCCATTTCTCGGTCGTACATCCAGTTCAACACTTCTTCATACTCATAGGGATCGATCATCTGGTCTTCGGCGATCTCGACGCCGCAACCCACTGGTACCAGCAAGAACAGGTGCAATGCCGATGCTCCCAGTTCCTTAGCCAGTGCGTATGTCTCATCCATCTGATGGATGTTGTGTTTGGCGACGGTTGTATTGATCTGATATGGAACCCCAGCCTTGCTGAGATGGCGCATACCTTTCAGGGCCAAATCAAAATTGCCGGGTCCTCGGAAGATATCATGGGTAGAGGCATCGGCGCCGTCAAAGCTAATACTAACTCGACGAATACCCGCCTGCTTGATCTCTTTGGCTACCGATTCGTCTATGAGCGTACCATTGCTGGCCAGGGCGACGATCAGGCCGGCGTCACTGGCATAGCGGGCGATATCGAAGATGTCCGGCCGGAAAAGAGGCTCACCACCTGAGAGAATAAAGATCGGTCGGGCGAAAGCGGTAATCTGGTCGATTAAGTCAAATGCTTCCGCAGTATTCAGGTCCTGAGGAAGCAATTGATCAGCTACCGTGATGCGGCGGCAATGAATACACTCGAGATTACAGCCGGCAGTGGTTTCCCAAAATATGAGACGAGGAGGAGGATAAGGCATAAATGGCTCCAGAAAATGAAAGTTAACTAAGACTTGTTCAGGACATGATCTAAAGCATAGACAGTTTTCTGGAGTTGTGTATGATAATGATCATATTCACGTAATCTTTAATAAGATATTATCGTTTTACTCATGTTTCTGTAAGATTTGAGATCAAAACCCATACCAAGAAGGAGATCAAACGACTGCCATGAAAACGCGCCTCACTGTACTGTCCATTCTCATGCTCTTATTAGTCGCCGCCTGTGCCCCGGTTGCTGGTGTCGAACAACCAGCTCAGGACGCAGTCCCGGCAGAACCCGTTGAAGAGCAAACTGCTACCGAAGAACCGATAAAACAAGGTGGTATCATCTCCAGAGCGATCACAACCGAGCCCTCAGGTTTGGACCCACACGGCCCTCCCGGATCCGGCCAGAACATCCTCCTGCCCTACATTTTCGATACGCTCGTCTATCGTGACGCCGGCAATAACTACCATCCTTTCCTGGCGGAAAGTTGGGAAGTCTCCGATGATGGTACTGCCATCACGTTCGCATTACGTGAAGATGTGAGCTTTCACGATGGCACCCCCATGGATGCCGATGCCGTCGTCTTCACCTTCGAACGCTTTATGGAGCTGGGCTCCAGGTCACCGGTTGCGGGTGGGCTCAAGGATATCGCAGCAGTGCAGGCGCTCGATGATTACACCGTACAGTTCACCTTCGACGAACCGTCGGCCGTCTTCTTTGGAACCATCTCCATGCCGTATGCCGGTATTGTCAGTCCCACAGCCGTTGCAAAGGCGGGGGACACCTGGGCCCAGCAGCCTGTCGGCACCGGCCCCTTTATGATGGCGGACTGGGATCCCGGCGTTGCCATCACCCTGGATCGCAATCCTGACTATCGGTGGGGCCCACTCGATGTCGAAAACAAAGCAGCGCCCAGCATCGATCAGGCAGTGTTCAAAGTGATCCCCGACGCCTCGACGCAGTTGGCTGCTTTTCAAGCAGGTGAAGCGGATGTCGTCTTTGTAAACCAACCCGCTCACCTGGCAAAGCTCGAAGCGATTGAGGACGCACAGCTAACCGAAGCGGCAATCAATGCTGTGATCTATCTTGGGTTCAACGCCGGCAGCGCACCCTTTGACGATGTTCTCGTTCGGCAAGCGCTCTCCCACGCCGTACAGAAAGATGATATCCTGCAAGCCGTCCTGAGTGGTGTCGGTAAGGTCTCCTGCACGCCCCTGGCCTCTACGCTACCCGGTTATGACGAAAGCCTCTGCGAACATGAGTTGGGCTACGATCCTGTCCGGGCTGAAGAGCTGTTGGCCGAGGCAGGTTACGCTAAAAACGACGATGGCTACTGGGAAAAAGATGGCGAACTGTTAGCGGCCACCATCCTCACCTCGACCCGTGCTCCCAACGGCGATATCGCCGCTATGCTGCAGAGCCAGTTTGGCGCCGTCGGCATCCCTATCGAGATCCTGCAACTTGACGCCAGGGCTGCTATGGGCGCTGCCACCGCCGGCGACTACGACATCATGGTCTGGCGATACGGTTGGAATGATGCCGATGTTCTCAGTATTTATCTGGCGTCGGAGCGGATCGGCAGCACTAACCGTTCCCATTACAGCAATCCCGAGGTCGACGAATTACTTGCTCAGGCGATTCATGAGTTGGATGCTGATGCTCGGGCCCAACTTTATCAACAAGCAAGCATACTGATCATGGCTGACGCCCCCTGGCAGCCACTCTACGAACCGCTGGATGTCATTGCTGTCAGCGGCCACGCCCAGGATGTCGTCATCGGTGCAATGGGCCGCGTCCTCCTCAACGACGCATGGGTCACAGAGCAATAAACCGTTAGCCGCCGATCCAACCCAAAAATCAGGCCCTTTCACGCAAACCTCTACTCTCTACTCTCCGACCTCCAACCCCCAACCTCCGACCCCCGACCTCCGACCTCCGA
>JAAENG010000016.1 GCA_024224665.1 Chloroflexota bacterium
AGGATTCCGTATGTTATTAAATCCTCGGTCCTAGCAGCCTGTCAAGCGTGCCTTGATGGATGTCATTCTGAGTGAAACGAAGAATCTCGCCTTTTCAACCGGAGATTCTTCACTCCGTTCAGAATGACATATTCATCACTCTAGGCTTGACTGAGTACTAGACAGTTTAACGCTGAAATCTCTGCTCAACAAACATCGGGTGCTGTTTGGGAGCTTCAGAACTAAAATGCTCTCAAAACCTTAGTCCTATGTGAAGCGTGAAACGTAAAATGTGAGGATTTAGGCGTGAAATCATCACGTATCACGCATCACGGGTTCTGAATCATTATTTTCCTGGAACAGCCTTACGTTGTACGGGGCCGGTTGCCGTTACCGGCTAGTTCGTATCATTTGATAGAGCTGCGTCTTCGGAATGTTTGGCACGAGGATGGGCGTGCTTGACGACACCACGTAAATGGTTAAGTGTTACCTGGGTATAAAGTGTCGTTGTCTGAGGGCTCTCATGCCCAAGCAATTCTTGCACGGCCCGGATGTCGGCGCCTCCTTCGAGGAGATGTGTGGCGAAGGAATGACGTAATGTGTGTGGAGTGACACGGCGCGGTAGATCCACCTCTTTCACGTACTTGGCCAAGATATTGCTAACGGTTTTGGCAGAACTGATGGGGCGTCCGAAATGATTGAGAAACAGGCTATCGGGCGGGCGACCCTGTTCAGCCTTCGCCTTGGCGAGTAACTGGACTCTGGACACCTCCAGATAACGGCGCAAAGCCAGGGTAGCCGGTTCGCCCAATAAGGCGACACGTTCTTTGCTGCCTTTCCCCCAGACACGCAATCGCCGCTCCGACAAATTCACATCCCCGACCTTTAGCGCCAACAATTCGCCACGGCGCAAACCACCGCTGTACAACACCTCTAGCATTGCCGCATCACGCATGCCCAATGGTTTGCTCACATCGGGCGCGCTCAACAGATCGAACACCTGCTCGACGGTAAGGTATTCTGGCAATGTCCGAGGTTGCCTTGGCGTGCGCACGCGCCCGGCGATGTTCTCTTCGACCAACCCTTCCCTAACCAGGAAACGGAAACAAGACCGTAATTCATAGAGGCGGCGCGCCACGGATGAGGGATGATAGGACGTCCGATGCAAAGATATCAACCAGGAACGTATTAGGGCTGTCTCTACATCAATCCAACGCCTCACACCTCGATCAGTGGCGAAGTTGATAAACTCGCCGATTTCGGCGCCGTAGTTGCGAATTGTATAAGGTGATGCGCCGCGTTCCGTGTCTAGATAGAGCAAGAAACGCTTCAGTTCATTATGCACTGGTGGTGTCAGGTGGTGGGGAAGTTATTCTGGTGCGCTGATGAGCTGCTCAGCTTCCTCTAAAGGCATGCTGTAACCGCAGGCATCGTCTGCACACTTCGCGCGCTTGCCCGCCTTGGTCAATATACTCTTCTGGCATTGTGGACAGGTCACATTCATGGGCTCATTCCATGAGACGAAGTCACAATCGGGCCAATTGTCGCAGCCATAGAAAATTCGCCCCTTACGGCTTCTTTTTTGGGTGATATGGCCACCATCCTTCGGGCAAAGGACACCGGTGTCGACTACGATCTGTCGCGTATATTTGCAGTCCGGGTAATTGGAGCAGCCGATAAAATCACCATAACGGCCGGCCCGCTTCAGCAGATCATTGCCACAAAGAGGGCAAGCCTCACCGATTTTTTCGGGTTCAACCTGGTGGCGTACCATTGTGGCGCCCGCCTCTTCTACAGCTTGCTCGAAGGGGATATAGAATTCACGTAAAACCTGCACCCAGTCCTCTTCGCCGTTGGCGATGCGATCCAGATCATTCTCCATGTGTGCCGTGAAATCGACGTCGATGTAGCGGCCAAAGTGCTCGACCAACTTGTCGTTGACGATAAAACCCAGCTCATGGGGATGCAATCGTTTGGATTTTCGCTCCACATAGCCTCGATCCAAAATCGTCGAGATAATGCTGGCATAGGTAGAGGGCCTGCCAATGCCATATTTTTCCAAAGCTCTGACCAGAGTAGCTTCGGTGAAGCGTGGCGGAGGCTGTGTGAAATGCTGATCAGGCAGCAGTTTCAAGAGATCGAGTAATTCGCCAACGGTCAGTGGCGGGAAGCGAACGTTCAAATCATCTTCTGAGGTGTCGTCCTCGGAGCGAGTTTCTTCATAGACCTTGAGAAAACCGGCAAAACGGATCGAGGAACCTGAGGCGCGGAACAAGTAGGGTTTTTTCCCTGTGTCGGGACCGGCCAGTACTTCAACAGTCAACGTATTATAGATGGCAGCGGCCATCTGGCTGGCGACAAAGCGCTGCCAGATAAGACGGTAGAGCCGGTATTGATCTTCATTCAGGTATTGCTTGATACTGCTGGGCGTCCGCAATACCGAGGTTGGGCGAATAGCCTCATGCGCTTCTTGGGCCGAGCGTGCCTTTGTGCGATAGGTGGGCGGTTTTGTGGGAAGGTACTTGGCCCCATACTCAGCTTCGACGTAGGCACGCGCCTCTGCCTGTGCCTCCGAAGAGACGTTCATGCTATCGGTACGCATATAGGTGATCAGACCTACAGCACCTTGCTCTCCCAGATTGACACCTTCATACAACGCTTGAGCGACTCGCATGGTGCGTCTGGCGTTGTAATTAATGCGACGCGAGGCTTCTTGCTGCAACGTGCTGGTGGTAAAGGGCGCAGAAGGCTTGCGAACGCGCTCACCCCGTTGCACCCTGCTGACTTCATAGGTCGCTCCTTCCAGATCATCGACCAGATGCTGAGCCTCTTCACCTGTGGCGATCTTAAAGTTTTTGCCTTCGATCTTGTGCAATTTCGCCTTGAAACTGCGCTTTTCCTGCTCCTGTTTGGCAAGGAGGGCGTGGATCGACCAGTACTCTTCGGGGATAAAGGCCTCGATCTCCCGTTCGCGTTCGACGATGAGTCGTAAGGCAACGGATTGCACCCGGCCGGCCGAAAGTCCCCGCCGTACATTGCGCCATAATAGTGGGCTGATTTTGTACCCCACCAGCCGGTCGAGAATCCGGCGCGCTTGCTGGGCGTCCACCAGGTCCATGTTGATCGAGCGGGGTTGTGAGAAGGCTTCGGCGACTGCGTTCTTGGTGATCTCATGGAAAACCACACGTTGGGTACGTTCTGCTTCCATACCGGTCGCTTCACGCACATGCCAGGCGATGGCCTCACCCTCGCGATCAGGGTCAGTCGCCAGATAGATCTCTTCGACACGTTGGGCAGCGTCGGTCAGTTCTTTGACAACGGCGCGAGTGCGTTTATCTCTGGGGACGATGTAGATGGGTTCGAAGTCGTTCTCGACATCCACCGATAATTTTGACTTGTACAGGTCGCGTACATGGCCGACAGAGGCCTTGACTGTATAGCCTTTACCGAGATAGCGACTGACTGTGCGCGCCTTGGCCGGTGACTCGACGATGACCAACTTACCGCGGCGGGGACCGGTATAGACGCCATTCTTCTTGGATTTGGCTCTCTTGGCCTTTTTCTTTGGCGCTTTTTTTGTTGTCTTCTTAGGTGAGGGAGGGGGCTTTTCCAGCCCTTCGTGCGCGGGTGTATTGCCCATGCGGAACAGATTTGTGCCGCAGACGCTGCATTGGCCGCGCGTACCCGGCGCCCCGTTGGATGTAAATACGGGTATCGGATTCTGCATCTCTTGTTTGGTTTTACATTTAACGCAATAAGCTTCCATAAAATTCGGTGGGATATTGTGAAAGGAGGGTTGTAATTCAGTAGATAGGTAGATTAGAAAAACACGTGTTGCGTGTTACGTGATGGCTGCGCTAACGAACAGCGCCTCTCTAGTAGGAGCCACGCAAATTCCAAAAGAGCCAAACCTGGACGAGCCAGAACCAATCAAAGAATAGACAGGATTAACAAGATTTCCAGGATTTTCAAATATCTAATCGTGTTGATCCTGTAAATTCAATCCAAATTTCTTGCCCATCGTACAAGAATCCGATTGTCTGGGTACTAGATTAGTGAACCGGTAGACCGGTGCATCGGTAGACCGGGATTGGCTTTTACAGCGAGGATCTGGTCTCAAGCTGCCAGGTATTCTAGTCGCGCGGTTTACACGATCA
>JAAENG010000017.1 GCA_024224665.1 Chloroflexota bacterium
CTACCCGACCACGCGACTACCCGACCACGCGACTACCCGACCACGCGACTACCCGACCCCATGAATCGTTCCACCCGCATCTACCTCGCCCGGCGCAAACGCCGCCGCTTCGATAAAGCCCGTGCGCCCGCCTGGAAAAAAGTGGTGATCGTTGTTGCCATGGCTTCCCTCATTACCTTTGGCGTCATCCTCGGCGGCGCCGCCAGCGCCGCGGCCGTTGCCGGCGGCATTTACTACTACTTCACCCGCGACCTACCCGATACTAGCATCCTGGCAGTGGAACAAGAGAGCTTCGAGACGGTCAAGATCTACGACCGTACGGGCGAGCACCTGCTGTTCGAGTCCATCGACCCCCGGCCCTTTCGCGGGGACCGAACCTACATGCCTATCGACCAGATCAGCCCCTATCTGAAGGATGCCACCGTTGCCCTGGAAGACCGCTCCTTCTGGGACAATCCCGGTGTAAACTTACGCGGTCTCGCCCGCGCCTTTATCCAGTACAACCTGCAGGGGGGGCGCGTTCAGGGCGGGTCCAGCATCACCGTGCAGTTGGTCAAGCAGAAGTTCTTCACCTTAGAAGAACAGTACGAGCGCTCTTACACTCGCAAGATCAAAGAGGCCATCCTCGCCGCCGATCTCACGCGGCAGTACGACAAAGACCAGATCTTGGAATGGTATCTCAATAATAATTTCTACGGTAACTTCAGCTACGGCATCGAATCCGCCGCACAGATCTATTTCGATAAGTCGGCCAGTGATCTCTCACTGCCCGAAGCGGCGATGCTGGCAGCACTGCCCCAATTCCCCGGCCTCAACCCCATCCAATCCCCCGAAGATGCCAAGCGTCGCCAGAGTAAGGTCTTGGAGTCGATGGTGGATGCAGGTTATATCAACCAGGATCAGGCCGACGCCGCCTTTGCCGAAGAACTGGATGTACGCGAATCTGCTCTGGAACGCTTTGATATCGAGACCGCCCCCCACTTTGCCCTCTATGCCCTGGACGAAGTGAAGCAGCAATTCAACACGTCCGAGGATCCCTTCTTCATCTGGCGTAATGGCCTGACCGTGCTTACCACCCTGGACGTGGACTTGCAAGGCGAGGTGACCTGTATCGCCCGCCAGCGCGTCGCCCATCTCAACCAAGAAGATCCTGACATCCCCGGCTGCACCGATCTGGAACCGGCCCCCTTCCTGGCCAACCGCAGGGATATCGAACACAATGTCTCCAATGCCTCGGTCGTAGTCATCAGTCCTGAAACAGGTGAGATCCTGGCGATGTTGGGGTCGCTGGACTACAACGATCCTGAGATCGATGGTGAGGTCAACATCGCCCTGGCCGAGCGCCAGCCCGGTTCTTCCTTCAAGCCCATTACCTATCTCACCGGTTTTAGCCAGGGATTGACCACCGCCGACGTAGTCATGGATGTGCGCCAGGTCTTCCCCGATGCCGTAGAACCTTACACGCCCGAAAACTACGATCGCAGATATCACGGTCCCGTCAGTCTGCGTACTGCTCTCCAGCGCTCTTACAACATCCCCGCCGTGTGGGTGATGAACGAGGCCGGTGTCAAAAATGTGGTCAACATGGCTCACCGCCTGGGCATCACCAGCCTCACCAAAGATTATTACGGTCTCAGCCTCACCTTGGGGGGTGGCGAGGTCAAGCTGTTGGACATGGCCTATGTGTTTGCCACTTTAGCCAACGGCGGTGTCATGAAAGGCGAATCGGTGCCCTCCGAACAACTCCGTCCCGGTTACCGCACCCTCGATCCTGTCATCATTCTGGAAGTGCGGGACCGCGAGGGTAACATCATCCAGGACTCCTCAGGGCTGCAAGAGCAACGGGTTATCAGCCCCCAGTTGGGGTACCTGATCAACAATGTGCTCAGCGATAGATCGCCCCGACCCCCGGCCTTTGGCGATCTCGCCCGCTATCTGGGCCTTCCGGGGCGCCCTGTGATCGCCAAAACCGGCACCACCAACGACTTCCGCGACGGCTGGACCATCGGCGCCACCCCGCAGATAGCCGTGGGTGTTTGGGTGGGCAATGCCGACAATGTACCTATGGATAAAGTATCAGGATCTATCGGCGCTTCACCCATCTTCAACGACGTCATGCGAGTTGCCCACGAAAACTTGCCTGTGGTGGAGTGGGAAGAGCCCGAGGGCATGGTGCGGGAAGTGGTCTGCGTAGACAGTGGCAAACTGCCCACTGATCTATGCCAAAACCGTACCAAGGAGTTGTTCATCGCCGGCACCGAACCCACCGACTATGATGATGTCTACCAAGTGTTCGAGATCAATATTCAAAATGGTAAACTGGCCACGCCCTACACCCCGCCTGAGTTGATCGAGCGCCGGGTGTATCGCGTCTATCCCTCTGTTGCCGACGATTGGACCAAAGAACGGGGCGAGTCGGGTGTTCTCGATCTGCCCCCGCGCGAGTATGATGACACCTACGGCCCCGTATTCACCGACGAAGAACTGGCCATCGCCCAACCCGCTCCTTTCAGCTTCGTGCGCGAGGATTTTGAGATCCTCGGCAATGCCCGTAGCGGTGATTTCCGTCTCTATCAACTCCATTTCGGCCAGGGCTTACAGCCCTCCGATTGGCAGCAGATCGGCCCCGACCACTACAATCAGGTGGACCGCAATGTCCTGGAATATTGGAACACCGAAGGTTTGGAGGGCACGTACAGTTTGCGCCTGAGCGTGATCGAAAACAACGGAAACGTACGCCAGAATGCCGTGCCCATCACCATCGACAACACCCCCCCCAGCATCAGCCTGACTACACCCCAAAATGGCCGGGTCTATGTCATGGAGGATGACGAGTGGGTCAATATCAATGGCCTGGCCACAGATGAATGGTCGATGGATGAAGTTGTTTTCTATCTCGACGACACGCCCTTTATCACCACCACGGTCGCACCTTACAACGTCAAGTGGACCATCGAGATGCAGGATCGGAAACCAGATCCCGAATTCGAGCCGGTGCGCGCCAGCGAAGTGATCACCAACCCCGATGGTTCGCTGACGGTCGAGGAAAAGGTCGTCAGTGAGGTGACCATCGATCCCAACGACCCCACCCGTTTGATCTGGAATTTCGACAGCGGCTTTGGCATCATCCACGATACCAATGGCTACACCGAAACACATGTGATCAAAGCCGTCGCTTTCGACACCGCCGGCAACGAAATGGAGAGCGAACCCATCCGTATTTTCGTCATCCACGAAGAGGATGAAGGCCCCAAACCCCGCAAAGAAGCCGCCGCCAACCTCCCTCGCTTCGCCCTCCGCCCCCGCTCCCCAGCACTCTGACCCCTGACCTCCGACCTCCGACCTCCGACCTCCGAAAAATGCCCCATATCCTCATAACTAACGATGATGGCGTCGAATCGCCCGGCCTCTTGGCTCTTGCCCAGGCCTTTCACGAACTCGGCGATGTGACCGTGTTCGCACCAAACCGAAACTGGTCTGCCGCCGGCCACAGCAAGACCATGCACAAGCCCCTGCGGGTGTGGACTGTCACCCTGGCTGATGGCAGCGAAGCCACCACCACCGACGGTGCACCTTCCGACTGTGTGGCGTTGGCCGGCCTGGGCCTGGTCGAACATCCGGTTGATCTGGTTGTTTCTGGCATCAACACCCATCCCAACTTGGGCTACGACGTGACCTACTCGGGCACGGTGGCGGCGGCTATGGAGGCGGCTATCTGCGGTTGGCCCGGTATTGCCGTGTCCATCGATGATGGCGAGACCCACCATTGGCAGACAGCAGCCCAGGCCGCGGTCGTCGTAGCCCAACAAGTACTGGAACACGGCCTGCCCGCCTATACTCTACTCAACGTCAACGTCCCCAATGTGCCATTCAGAGACATCCAAGGGTTTCAGGCCACACGCATGGGACATCGCTTCTACCGGGATGTCTTGGTCGAGCGCAGTGATCCGCGCGGCATACCCTACTATTGGATCGGGGGAGATCCACCTTCTGGTGTGGCCGAAGAGGGCACCGACCTGCAAGCGCTGGAACAAGGCTACGTTTCAGTCACGCCCCTACACATGGACATGACCCAACATCGCTATCTGGATACGATTCGCTCCTGGGCGCTGGGCTAAGGTTTTTCGAGAAGAATCATGATCCAGTTCTGATCCCAACCGTGGTTTTTCGACCTGTTATTCCTCGCGAGCACCTATATGCCTGGCTGATTGCTGCAGGATTGCTCCTGATCTCAGTGCCGCTGCTTTTTCAACTGTTTCGCACACCGCCCGGGACTGGATTTGTGCGACTGGGAGTGATTTCGTTGCTTGCAGCGGGGTTGCTTATAGTCTTGGTTTACCGGTTGATCAATCTAAGACAGCTTGAATATTGGGTTGAGCGTGATGCCTTACGCATCTTCTGGGCAGGAGACACGGTAGTGTTGCCGCTAGGAGATATCCGATCGGTCGAGAGACAAATAGATGGTGGGGTGCTGCAAGAGCAATGGCTGCGCTGGCCCGCCCGTTGGGTTCTACCCTGGCGTACCGAGCGGGATCTCTGCGCCTATGCCACGCTACCCCCGGACCAGTGCCTCTCTGTTGTCTCCCAGCACGGTGAGATGTTGATCAGCCCTGCCGATGCCGACGGCTTTATCGAAGCTGTCTACTCCCGAAAAGACCTGGGCCCGGCCCGCGAGCTAACTCAAACCATCGAACATGCCCCCTACCGGCTTCATTGGCTCTACCATGATCATCTGGCGCAGGTGTTGTTGGCAGCCGGTATCGTGATGGGAGCGATCTTACTGGCCTATGTTATCTGGTTCTTCCCGCGATTGCCCGAATCCATTCCTCTGCACTTCGACGCCAACGGCGTACCTGACCGCATCAGCCCTCGCCGTTCACTTTTTTATATTCCCGCCATCACCCTGCTCATCTGGTTCTTTAACACCATCATTGGGGTGGTCCTATACGAACGAGAGCGCCTGGCAGCTTACATGTTATGGGCTGTAGCCATGCTCCTCCAGGTTGCGGGTTTCATGGTTGTGCGGAATCTTCTGGCGCTGGCAATTCCTTAATCACTTGTGGACATACATTCCATGTCAGATCCATGCTCACATCGTAAACCGGCGAACCCGAATATAGGAAAACCGAAAAACCTGGTGTATGACGCCTCTACATTCGCTATGAAGGTACATCCCAGCCTACAGGTCTACAGGTCTACCGGTCTACCGGTCTACCGGCCTACAGGTCTACCGGTCTACCGACCTACCGGTCTACCGACCTACCGGTCTACCGGCCTACCGGTCTACCGGCCTACCGGTACCTGGTCCACAAACACTCCCACAATCCCCATGTTGGATCTTCTAATCATGGGTCGTCGGATTCGGTAATGCGTTTATGCTAGTACAGCTTCTTATCGGTTTCATCTTGGCCGCCATCGTTGGTCTGCTGGGCTGGCGGTTGGGGGCGCTAACCCGCGGCGGTGCAGCTGGCGCTTTCCTCATCGGGGGCGCTGTCTTTGGTTTTGGTGGACCCACATGGGGAGCGATATTGGCCGTCTTCTTTGCCAGCAGCAGTTTCTTTTCTTACTTTCGAAGGCAGGATAAAGTCGGCGTTGCCGGCGAGTTTGCCAAGTCCAGCCGGCGGGATCTGGGGCAAACTTTGGCGAACGGCGGCGTTGCAGCTCTGTTAGCAATAGGCGTAGGAATTGTCACACGTGAGAGTCCTTGGTATCCTACCCTGACGCTCGCCTATTTCGGCGCCCTGAGCGCAGCGACCGCCGATACCTGGGCCACCGAACTGGGCGTATTGTCATCCCGTCCACCCCGCCTTATCACCACCGGCGAAGTGGTAACGACCGGCCGTTCCGGCGCCGTCAGCTTTCTGGGTACACTTGCCAGTCTGGCAGGTGGAGCCTTTATCGGCATCAGTGCCTTTATTCTTATTCAGATGGCATCGCTGCTGTCTACCGGTAGCTGGTTCTTGCAGGACTGGTTTCTGATTCCCTTATGCACCCTTGCCGGATTACTCGGCTCGTTGTTCGATTCGCTACTTGGAGCAACCTGGCAGCGTATGTATTATTGCAATACCTGCCAAACCATAACCGAACAAACCCAGCACGAATGCGGCCACCCAACACGCTCCATCCGGGGCATTTCCTGGCTTGGCAACGATCAGGTGAACTTCCTGACAACTGTAGTCGGCGCCCTGTCTGCCGCACTTGTAGGCCTCTTGTTTCTCTAGATTATGACTGCCGTATCGACTGCCGTAGCGTCAGCCGTTTCCTCTCAAAACGAACGGCCCTTACTCAGCATTATTATACCTGCCTATAACGAAGAACAGCGCCTGCCCGGGTCGCTGGAGAATATCCTTGCCTGGAAGAAATCGGTGCCGTATGAGATTGAGGTACTGATCGTCGAGAATGGCAGCCAGGATCGTACGACTGAGGTGGCTGAATCATTCGCCCGCTCGTATGAGTTCGTGCACGTGCTCCATAGCGACAAAGGAAAAGGGGCCGCCGTCCGCGAAGGAATGATTCATGGGAGCGGCGACTATCTTTTTATTTGTGACTCCGATCTCTCTATGCCGATATCAGAAGTGGAGAAATTCTTGCCTCCCCAATTACAGCAGTATGATGTGGCTATTGGCAGTCGCGAAGCGCCAGGGGCAGTGCGCTACAATGAACCGGAATACAGGCACATCATGGGAAGGGCCTTTAATCTTATTGTCCGTCTACTGGCCGTCCCTGGTTTTCATGATACCCAGTGTGGTTTCAAGATGTTCAAACGCGACGTCGCCCAGAATGTCTTTGCCCGCCAGACGATTACCGGTTGGACCTTCGATGTCGAGGCACTCTATCTGGCCATTAAGAGTGGAGCCCATGTGGTCGAGGTACCCATCCACTGGTATTTCGACGCCGATAGCCGCGTGGATCCCATCCGAGACACCTGGCAGATGTTTTGGGATGTGATTCGTATTCGTGTCAACGATCTGCGCGGTCGATATGACCAACCGCCCCCGTCTCCACCTGCGTCCGAACATACCGTGGCCAACCGCTAAAATGACTCTGTAGGCGCTTATGAAAAATGATCGACAAAGAATTGTCTATCTTGGTCTCTCATCTGACAAGGTGACTTGGTGGCAAAGTGATCACTTCGTCACCAAGTCATTTATACCAGCGAAGTCTGGAATAATCGTTGACACTATTTCCTCGTCAGATTTTTCTCTAAACCGTAAACCAGGAAACCTGAAGAACTGAAAAACCATGTTGATTGGACCTCAATACTGGCTTTGATGACGTGTTCCAGTCTACTGTTGTACCGGTACCTGGTCTACGATCAAGTCGGCACTCGACGTTTTGGATAGACAAAACCAGAAACAGAAACATATCTCTATTAAATCATGGCAACAACTTACATCACACAATTAGACGAAATCATCAACCTATCAGAGACAGATCAGAAAGCAGCTCGCAAAGCCCTACGCAAAGCTGTACCCAGTCTGCCCGACACGGCTGCTATGCAAACGGCCTTGGGCTTGACTTACATTTCCCTGGAGCAACCGCGCGATGCCGTTCGTGCCTTCAAACACGCCATCGAATTGGACCCAGGAGACCCGACCCCTCACTATCAGCTGGGTTCCCTGCAATCAGACATGGGACTTCTGCCTCACGCCGAAGAGAATTTGCGCTTTGCGGTTGCAGCCGAGCCGGAAAATGCCGAATACATAGCCGCGCTGGGATTTGCCTACTACCGTAGTGACAAATCTGAATTGGCCATACAGACACTCGAAACTGCCGATGAAGCAGGCAGCGAGGATGATGAGGTATTCGCCTCTTTGGGCTATCTCTATTATTTTGAAGACAGATTCGAGGATTCACGACAGGCGTTCTCGCGCGCATTGGAACTGAACCCTGACTACGCCGAAGTCTATAACAACCGTGGCTATCTCAATATACTTCTAGGCGATCTCGTTGGTGCTCAAACCGATCTGAACCTCTGCCTAGAAAAGGACGATATCTTCCTGCGGGCGCGATACAATCTGGCGGCAACCACCTGGCTACAGGGCGATCAGGAAGAGGCCATGTCACTTTATGAAGACGCCCGCAGGCGCGACCAAGCCGATGCTGAACTCAAACAGCATCTCGAAGACCTCGACCAGGTTGCCGAGCAACGGCCGGATGACGAAAGCGTCAAGGCATTATCGATCAAACTGGCCGTTGCCCAAAAAGCGAGCAGGCGCTAGTGATATTACAGTGGTCTCGCGTGATCCTGGGCATATTTGCCAGTATCCTCATCAGCCTATTGGGTCTGGCCGCTGTCATGGGGCTGGTCATCGCCTTTAGTGCCGCGAATAGCATCCAAGATGTACAGTCACTCTCCCGATATGGCTTTTTGAACAGCGTACTGTTCGGATTGGGTTGCGTCTGGGGATCCTATATCACCCTACGCCGGCTCAGTGTTGGCCACGTGCTGCATGGATTCCTGATTGGCCTGGGAGTGGGTCTAGTCAATTTCACCTTGACGGACACGACATTTATCGGAAATCTGATTACCTTGTTACTGACATTGCCCGCCGGCGTTTTGGGCGCGCGCATGGCCGAACTCAACCCCAGACCCCGATCTCAGTAATACGCTGCCGAGTCAACTCCTTTCAACCTACGCTCCCCTTTCCACAGACAGTGAAGTCCCCATGGCACGTGAAGAACTATCCTGGCAAGATATCGAAAGACTGATCGACCACATCCTACCTCAGGTGGCAGGGCATTTTGATGTAATTCTCATCATTACTCGCGGTGGGATCATTCCGGGCGGCATGCTTGCCGAAACCTTGGATATCCGCGATGTATTGATCGCCGCAGTTGAATTTCCCAGTGATTCCGAGTTCGATACCTTTGCCTGGCCCACCTTCTTGCAATTTCCCATCGACACACTATTGCGCGGGCGGCGTGTTTTGGTGGTGGATGATGTATGGGACAGTGGCCGCACCATCAACACCGTGCGGGGACGGGTGGAAGCTGCTGGTGGAGAACCACGAACCTGTGTATTGCACTATAAACCCAAAAAGTCGCGCTTTCGAGACCGCAGGCCCGATTTTTATGGCGCCGTCACCGATAATTGGGTTGTGTATCCTTGGGAGATCAACAGGGGACCTGAGTATGCAGAACGTGCGCCCAACCTGATTCTATCCTGAGTTAGACTGAAGTCACCACCCTCTCTGGTCAATCGTTCTGTGACGATATTGTTGGTGGCTCATTCGGAATCTGAATCGCTCCTACTACAAAGGCCTGTTTCGTTTGGCGCACAAGCACCACGCAATACGCAACACGCAACACCTGTTTATCTAGGACCACGCGAGCTCCTGTTGAGCCTTATTGGTTTCAATATGACCTTGGATCAGGTGTCAAGGTTCAGAGGAATCCAACAGGCTTTCGATACGGCCAATCACCATGTCGACCGCGACCTCGTTGTACCCTCCCTCTGGGATGAGGATATCGGCATAGCGTTTGGAGGGTTCGACAAATCGGATGTGCATGGGGCGAACGGTGTTTTGGTACTGATCGACGACCGACTCTACGGTACGTCCACGTTGGCTGATGTCACGTTGCAGGCGCCTGATGAAGCGTATATCTGGATCTGTTTCCACAAAAATCTTGATATTCATCAGATCCCTAAGCGCTTTATCAACGAAGACCAGGATGCCTTCGACCAAAATGACAGACGAAGGCATTACATGCCGGACGTTGACACTGCGCGTGTGGGTCGTAAAATCGTAGATCGGTACGTCCACAGATTCGCCCTGAACAAGTTTCTGAATATGGGAGATCAGTAACTCGTTGTCCAGCGAATTGGGGTGGTCGAAATTTAGACGCGCGCGTTCGTAAGTTGGGAGATGTGAGGCATCTTTATAATAGGCGTCGTGGGGGAGATAGGCGATGCGATCCCATCCCACCGTCTCCAGAATCCGATGAATGACGGTCGTCTTGCCTGAACCACTTCCACCGGCAAGACCCACCACTACAGGTGTTTCAGAGGGCATAGTGGTTACAACCCCTCGGTTTGTGGTGTGGCGTCAATCATGTTACCAGCCTTCTCTTGCTCGATATCAGCGATGAGTTCCGCGGGCGCAGGCCTGGCGCCTTTCTGCCCTTGCCAGCGGATGGCGGTGCCCGTACTGTCGTGAAGGACGCCCAACCGTACGTAGGGAAAGCGCCAACGGAGGATCAGGCCGACCAACAGTAAGAATAGTGCCGGAATTAGCAACCACAAGTAAGGTCTGGCACTGATGCTCAACGTAACGGATTGGGTAGGCCTGAAAATTAGTTCCAGATCGCCGATGGACAGACTGGAATCACCTAGGATGTCGTCTGAGAGCAGTATGGCGTTGGAGGCATCAATTACCTGTATACGGTAGGATTGTGGGCCGTCGTTGACGATTCTCAACAAAAGGTTGTGGTCTGGAATCGCTATGGCGCGCTCACTACGCTCTTGAGGGAATCGAACGATCAGTTCAGTTGTAAGATCGCCACGCTGTTCTATGGCATGCAACGGTAGCTCCTCCCCATCCATCGTAGCTCTGGCAATGAGTGCAGGCCCTACCTGCTGTTCTAGCAAGCGAATCAACCCGGTGTTGCCTCCACCCGAACCGGCAAGAATCGATATCTGATTCTCACAGCAGAGGCTGACCATTGTGGCAGAGTCGTCGAGGCTGAGTGTGTCGTCGCTGAAGGGACTCAATGAAACAGTTTGACCGGGGCTCAGATCGATATCGGCCATTTGCCAACCATATTGCAGATTGAGGAGCAAAGTCAGTCCTATCATTAAGATGCCTATCTCGATGAGCATAGCGGACCAGGTCAGACGTTGATTGCGATCACCTAGCCAGAGGCCATGATCTTCGTCTGAAGGAGAGGGCTGTGAGGATGTGCGATGGAAAGATGCGGCATAGTTTTGCTGCCCATACAGTGGAGGATTTGTGGTGGACTGGCGTATCTCGTAAACGTCGGTTAGCGGCAAAGTCTGGCTGGGTGCCTGGAGGTGGCGTGTGCACCAGGCCAACCACAGACGGTTGGATAGTCGTATGACGAGAATTGCGGTCGATAATGCCAGCAAAAAGCGTAACGTGCTAGTTCCTGCCAGATCAAAAAGACTCGATGCATGCAATAGCTCCCCAAAAGGCATTCCTCCTGCGGTGACAGTACTCCAGCTGTCGACAGCCACAGAGTCACCGGCCATAGCGGTTGGAACTTGGGGTAATAAGAGGTGAGCTAGCAAGAAAAGCAGGATCAACACAGTCAGGACGACAGGCCAGATAGGGTGGCTCAACGCCTGCCATGCGCGGGTCAGTGCTGTTGAATTGATAGCTGAGGGAGATCGTTCGAATGGCATTGCGAGATCAAGGTACTGTTATTCAATAAAAAACCCCAACCCATAGGGGCCGGGGCTGATCACCAGAGCCACCCATCGGATTTGAACCGATGACCGACGCATTACGAATGCGTTGCTCTACCGACTGAGCTAGGGTGGCATGGGACTGCTGAAATTATAGCAAGGATGGAGATCAGAAGCAAAGTGAACGGGTGGCATTTGTCTCAGAAGTAGAGTGGCGATTACTGTGACATCTGCACCAGTGCGAGACGTAGGCGTTCCTCGACGCCGCTGGCCTCTTTAGACAAGCTCTGAACGGCTCGTTGAGCTTCGATTACACTGTAGCCCAGGCTGATGAGCGCTTCGATAACCTCTGCATCATCATCGCTCATAGGGCTGACCGCCAGGCTTTCGAGATCGCTAATATCGAGTTTATCTTTGAGATGAAAGAGTATCTTCCTCGCGCTTTTGGCGCCAATACCCGGTACACGGGTCAAAAGGCCAACCTCCTCATTGACTACAGCTGTGCGGATCGTGTCGGGCGGTAAGGTTGCCAGGATATTGAGAGCCAGGCGAGGGCCAACACCACTGACAGCTGTCAGCATCAAGAAAAGCTGTAGTTCCTCAGACGAGTCAAAGCCAAACAGTGTGATATCTTGTTCTCGCACGTGCAGGTGTGTGAACAGTGAAAGTGTTTGCCCAAGCGAATAACTGGACAACTGTGTCTGTGGAACGTACACCATGACACCCAAAGCACCCACATCTACAATGACATGATCGGCCCCCAAGTATTCGACGCGTCCACGCAAACGACTGATCATTGCGCGCCCGGAGCCCTTAATCGCTGGAATCGATAGCCCACGCCTCGGAGAGTGAGGATATATCGAGGATCGGATGGATCTTCTTCGATTTTCGAACGAAGACGCCGAATTCCCACTTCAACTAGATTGGTAGATCCCTCGAATTCGTACCCCCATACCTCACGAAATAGCTCCTCTTTGCCTATCGGCTGATCAATATGCATCATCATATAGCGTAAGAGTTCGAATTCAATGGGTGTGACTTGGCACTTGTTGCCGCGCACGGTGACATAACGAAACTCGACATCCAGTTCGACATCTCCATTCCGCAGAAGTTTTTCAGCGGGATCAGGTTGAGTCATCCATTCTACCCGTCGCAATATGGCCTCAACTCGCGCTGCGACTTCACGGAATGTAAAAGGTTTGGTGATGTAATCGTCTGCTCCCAACTGGAATCCTTTGACGATATCGTCTCCCGAACCTAAAGCAGTCAAAAAGACCACCGGGACAGCTGAAGATTTTCGGATTTCTTCGAGAACGGCGAAACCATTGACCCTCGGCATCATGATATCTAGAACGACCATGTCGAAGGGCGATTCGTTCCTGAATGCATCAAGAGCCGCTTCACCATCGGCCACTACGACGACGTCATAGTCGATTGCTCTCAGACTCAACTCCATCAGATTTCGTAGAGGTGCTTCATCCTCTGCAATAAGGATGCGTGCCTTTAATGGGGGCTCATACATCGATCGGGTATCTCCAACGTCGCTCTTTCTTGAATGGACTACCAACATCATCTCCAATGAATGTATCATTTGGCTCAATGCTTCTGCCTGCCATCTCTGCGACAGTTTCAAATATACCGTTGCTGGCTCAAGGGTGTTGAAAAAGTGTATTCAATCGGAAAGAATGAAGCAGACAAATGGCCACGGCCAAAGCATCGGCGGCATCATCAGGTTTTGGGATAGACTCCAGTCCTAATAGCAGCCGCACCATTTCCTGAATTTGTCGTTTATCAGCACTGCCGTAACCGGCTACAGCTTGTTTGACCTGTGCAGGTTTGTAATGATACAACGGCAATCCGCGCTGGGCTATCGTTAGCAACACAACACCTCGCGCATGACCAACACTGAGCGCCGTACGAGCATTCTTGGAGAAGAAAAGCTCCTCGACTCCGGCGGCTTGATAATGATATCGATTCAGTATATCGTTTAGCTGGTCATAAATGGTAACGAGTCGAGTCTCGAGGTTGGTGTTTGCGGATGTGCGAATTACACCATAATCCAGTGCAAACAGATTGCCTTCACGTTCGCTGACAATGCCGTAACCGGTGATGGCCGTACCAGGATCGATACCTAGGAATACCGGTGTTGCTGAACTCACGCAATATCCAGTTCTATGAGGAGTTCGTCGCTTAAGGCCAAGTTGGAATAGACATCCTGTACATCGTCGAGTTCTTCGAGTCGTTCCAACAGGTTCATGACCTTGATGGCATCTTGTGTTGGCAACGCCACCTCGCTTTGAGGCACCATGGTCAGTTCGGCCGAAACTACTTCGATATCTGAGGCGCTAAGGTTGTCGCGCACGCTGGCAAGATCTGCGGCCTCAGTGATAATCCCGGCTGTGTGATCATCACTTAAATCAACATCTTCCGCTCCGGCATCGACTGCAATCAGAAAGACATCCTCTTCGTCCAGGTCCTCTGTCTTGACAATAATCTGTCCTTTTCGGTCGAATTGCCATGCGACCGCACCAGAGCCGGCCAGATTGCCACCGGCTTTTGTAAAAACATGGCGTAACTCGGCAACAGTGCGATTACGATTACCGGTCATAACATCGACCATGACGGCGATACCATTGTTTGCATAGCCCTCGTAGGTAATCTCCTCGAGATCAACACCTTTTTCGGTGCCTGCACCACGCCCGATCGCTCTCTCGATATTGTCTTTGGGCATATTTGCGGCTTTTGCTTTATCTAATACCAATCGCAAACGGATGTTCATGTCAGGGTCAGGGCCACCCGCCCTTGCCGCAACTTGTAACTCGCGCGCGATTTTTGTAAAAACCTTGCCGCGTTGAATGTCTACTGCGGATTTCCGCCGTTTTATGTTAGCCCATTTGCTATGTCCTGACATTGACGACTCCAGAAGTAAGGTATTTTTTCCGGGAACGAGTCAGTCGCTCGTTCCATCGGTTGAGTAGCATTATATCATATTCATGCTCTTAATTGCAGAACGACATCCAGCTAGCTATCCGTTTCAAGAAGGGAAGTATCTATGCCTTTGAGTTCAGGCCGGCTTTCTTTTCTTTCGATCACTGCCGTGATGTATGCTGCGAACAGAGGGTGAGCCGCAGCGGGTCGGGACTTGAATTCAGGATGGAATTGACTGCCCAACATAAAGGGATGATCGGCCAATTCTACGATTTCGACGAGATGGGCATCTGGGCTCAAACCACTGTAGATTAAGCCCGCATTGCCGAGAATTTGACGGTAAGTGTTGTTGAATTCCCAGCGATGACGATGCCGCTCTTCGACCTGATCGGTCTGATAGGCTTGTTTTGCCCGTGTACCCGGCTGCAACTGGCAAGGATAAAGTCCCAAGCGCATGGTGCCACCCTTTTCTACGATGTCACGCTGGTCGGCCATAAGGTCGATGACCGGGTAGCGCGTACGCTGGTCGAATTCAGTGCTGTTGGGTTCGTCAGAGCCATAAACCAGTCTGGCCAGTTCGATACACATGACCTGCATGCCCAAACAGAGGCCCAGGTAGGGTAATTTGTGTTGCCGCGCATATCCTGCAGCGATGATCTTTCCCTCGATACCACGATACCCAAATCCACCCGGCACGATGATGCCATGCACCCTGTCCAGTCGTTCTTTATCGCGCCCACGCTCGAGGTCTTCAGAGTTAATCCACTCGATATCTATACTATGGTCTCTATCTAGACCGGCATGAAAGAGAGCCTCGCGCACGCTCATGTAGGCGTCCTGCAATGCCACATATTTGCCGACGAGCCCCACGCGTACGGTCGGTTTGGGTTTATGAATGCGTTCGACCAGTTCTATCCACGGCTTAAGATCGGGAGGTGACGTCTCTAGATTCAATCGTTCGACCAGAAAATCGCCCAATCCTGCTTCTTCTAAGGTAAGGGGTACATCATAGATGCTCTTGGCCGTGACCAGCGGAATCACCGCCCGTGGCTCGACATCGCAGAATAGCGCGATCTTGTCCCGTACTGCGTCGTCAACAGGGTGATCTGAGCGGCAACAGATTACATCAGGCTGGATACCGATGCCGCGTAGTTCGCGCACACTATGCTGCGTCGGTTTGGTCTTAAGCTCATCGGTGGCCCCCAGATGAGACAAAAGCGTGAGATGGATGTAGACTGTGTTCTCTCTGCCGGCATCTTTCCGCATCTGTCGTAATGCTTCCAGGAAGGGCAATCCTTCGATATCACCGACTGTGCCGCCTACTTCGATCAAGACAACCTCGGCATTGGTCTCACGCACGACCATACCTATGCGCCTTTTGATCTCGTTGGTGACATGTGGGATCACCTGAATCGTGCCACCCAAGTAGTCACCACGTCGTTCACGGCCAATCACCTCGGCGTAGATCTGACCGCTGGTCACATTGCTGGACTGGGTGACATTGACACTTGTGAATCGCTCGTAATGGCCGAGATCAAGGTCGGTTTCGGCGCCGTCGTCCGTAACAAAGACCTCGCCATGTTGGTACGGGCTCATGGTGCCTGGGTCCACGTTGAGGTAGGGGTCCAGTTTTTGACCCGCCACGGCGATGCCGCGGCTACGCAATAAACGTCCGATAGCGGCGGCTGTTACGCCCTTCCCCAACCCACTGACGACACCGCCGGTTACGAAGATGTATTTGGTCATGCTTGCTGCCTCTCTAAAAAGAAGAGACACGGAGATGGCTCTCCGTGTCTGGGATAGCTGGAGGATAAAACTGCCCGAGTTGAGCAGGATGTTGGGGGTTGCGATAAATGGCGATGCAACGAAGGTACCTGTTCGAAAAAGCTAGGGGATGATAGCATGTCCTGTAGTAGTGTGTCAATCGAGTTAGCGAGTGCCGCAACCTCATACTCATGTTGCGGCGCTGCGCCAATCTGATTGGTGCGGTACGGATAACAAAATAGACCCCGCACCTGAGCGCAGGGTCTATACGTTGGATCGTAAATCGAGAGGGACTAGTTTCTGGAAGGAGAAGCTTGTTAAGCCACTGGATCGAGAATTTCGCCCTCGACCGCTTCGATTTCCGTATGCTGATCTTCTGGCAAGACGATGGCCAGAAGAACGTAAAGGATGACGCCGGTACCCATGCTGCCGATGCTGAACAGCGCCCACAAGATGCGAACGATGGCCGGGTCGATGTTGAGTGTTCGGGCCAGACCGCCGCAGACGCCAAGTAAGATTCGATCATCTGAAGTGCGTTTGAAGGGAATGCGTTGGCGTGTGTCCTTTATACTCTGTTTCACGGTTTCGCTGTCAGGAACACGATCTCGTACATCTTGAGACATTTTATCGTCACCCTTCAGGTTACGCAGGATCAAGACACCGCCACCGATCAATACCGCAGGCCAGAAAAGAACGCTCAATACGCCCCAAACGCCATTCCACAGACTGGGGAGGATGCCGGTGTTAGACAGCAGCCAGAGGGCGCCAAGACCGATCAGAACCCAGGCTACCCAGCCCATGTTCTCCGAGCCGATATTGATCGCTGCCGGTTCTTGTTGCCCTTCCTTCATGGTACCCACCGGGAGTACCAGCCATAGCAAGCCATAAGCGAGGATAGCTGCACCGCTGGTTGCCAGGGCCGCCAGAATCCAGAGAATACGGATCAAGACGGGATCGATGTCGAAGTAGTCACCAATGCCGCCACAGACGCCGGCCAGACGTTTATCGGAAGGATGCCTGAAAAGCGTTCGCCGCTTGGTATGTGTTTTTGTCCCTGAGTTGCTATTCGTCTGTTCTGGCGCAACGACTTGAATTTCAGACGCTGTATCTGAGGGATCAGTAGGGGTATGTAAAGTTTCAGTTGCCATGTGACCTCCAAAAAAGTGGCCGTGACTATTGATCGGCCAGTATGATTTTTCCTATCTTTCATACAACTATACGCAAGATATCAGGTTAGGGTCGCGCGGCACTTTGGGCTTCGCGTGACGATTTGAGGCGAAGCTTCGCTACATGGTTACGCGAGTGCCATGATAGCACGCCGAGTGTTTTTGCCCTACGCTGCGGACGAACGTTACAATCTAACTCAACCCCATTCCTCCTTGCTGGTAGCGACCGCTCTTAATATAAAATGACGCACCTTGTTGACGAACGCCGAACGGCATCCCCCATCATTACCCTGACCACAGATTTTGGCCAAAGCGATGCCTATGTAGCGAGCATGAAAGGCGTCATATTAGGCGTGTTGCCCCGAGCCCAGATCGTCGATATCACGCATGAGATCGTCCCGCAGAATATCATGCAGGCCCTGTATGTCCTGAGCAGGGCGTCGCCCTTCTTTCCGAGTCATACCGTTCATGTCGCGGTCGTAGACCCAGACGTGGGAACTGATCGGCGTCCAATTGGCGTCTTTACTGATAGCGCTTGTTATATCGGGCCCGATAACGGTATTTTTACCCATGTCTATGATCACGAGAATGTCAAAGAAGTTCGGTTATTGTCAGACCCGGCATACCATCTGCCAGTTGTGAGCAACACGTTCCATGGTCGAGATATCTTCGCAGCGGTTGCTGCCCATGTTGCATCTGGCGTGTCCCCCCATCACCTGGGGCCAGAGGTGCCTGATCCAGTCCGCATGGACCTGCCAGAACCCAAACAACTTGCTGACGGCTCTATCTCAGGTCAGATCCTGTACGCCGATCATTTCGGAAACCTCGTCAGTAACATTCCTGACAGCTGGCTAATGAATAGAGAGGATTGGCGATTTAAGATTGGAGGTGTTTCCATTTCAGAGTTTCATCATGCGTACGGTAATGTTATGCCTGGACAACTCGTCGTTCTGACAGGCAGCAGCGGTCTGATCGAAGTGGCCGTTCGCAACGGCAATGCCGCCGATCAACTCAATGTCTTGCCAGGTGACCCGCTGAAGATCGAGTAATCTCAGTAGATCCAAATTCCACATCAGATGCTTCTCCATTTAATCCCGGCCGGTTTCATATGAACCGCTTAACCCCAATCATCCCAAAATAATCCTATCATGAGTGATCATTATATTATCAATGGTGGCAAGCCACTTCAGGGCGCAGTGAAGGTTGCCGGTAACAAAAACGCAGCCCTGCCCATGTTGGCTGCATGTTTGCTGACCGACGAACCGGTAACACTGCACAATGTCCCGCGTATCGGCGATGTCGATACGCTCCTGCGCTTGCTCCAAGATGTTGGCGTGCGCGTTATCGCCAACGGCGGCAGCTCCATCACCCTCCACGCCGAAAATATCGAAACCCGCAAGCTTTCGTCGGAACTCTGTCTCCGTATCCGCGCCTCGATTCTCCTGGCCGGACCCATGCTTGGCCGCCTGGAACAGGTCGAACTACCTCCACCAGGGGGTGATGTCATCGGACGCCGGCGTATCGACACCCACATTCTGGCTTTCGAGGCGTTGGGAGCCAAAATCAAACATGATCCGGTCACACATAGTCTGCACATCCAGGCTGATGGTCTGCAAGGCACAGACATGATGCTGGATGAGGCCAGTGTTACCGCTACCGAGAACGCACTGATGGCCGCAGTGCTCACACCCGGACAGACCATAATCCGCAATGCCGCTTCTGAGCCACATGTGCAAAACCTTTGCCGTATGCTTTGTGGTATGGGAGCGATTATCGACGGCATTAGTAGCAATACGCTAACTGTGCAAGGCGTCGATCGATTGCGTGGTGGTGAATTCGAAATTGGCCCCGATTTGCTCGAGGTAGGCTCATTCCTGGGCCTCGGGGCGGTCACTCCCGGTGAGCTTCGTATCAAAAACGTTATCTCCGATGAATTGCGCATGGTGCTCTATGTCTTTCGTGAACGGCTGGGTGTCAACTGTTGGCTGGATGGCGACGATCTGGTGGTGGGCAGTGAGCAAGATCTCCATGTTGCCATGGATCGAGGTGATGCTGTACCCAAGATCGACGACGGACCATGGCCCCATTTCCCCGCCGATCTACTTTCTATCGCCTTGATTGTGGCCACGCAAGCGCAGGGTACTGTGCTCATCCACGAGAAAATGTTTGAGAGTCGTCTCTTCTTTGTAGACAAGTTAATCAATATGGGGGCGCGCATCATTTTGTGCGATCCGCACCGGGCCGTGGTGGTGGGGCCTTCGCAGCTCTATGGCCAGGCAGTCTCGAGTCCAGACATCCGTGCCGGTATGACAATGGTCATCGCAGCACTGGCCGCAGAGGGGACCAGCATCATCGCCAATATAGGCCAGATCGATCGCGGTTATGAACGCCTGACCGAGAAGTTGCAGGCATTGGGGGCTGATATCGTCCGCAGTAGTGCGCCCACCCCGGTTGTGGCATAAGGCCTGATTTGTGAACACCCGTCGCCGTGATCAGGTGCAACGATACGGTCCTTTGGGGCTCATCCTCACGGTCTATTTGCTGCTGGGATGTTTGTATGTCTTGTTTACACCCACCTGGCAAGCGCCCGACGAACCCGCTCACTACAATTACCTCCGCCAGGTTGCGACAAGCGCACGTTTACCGGTTTTACTGCAAGGGGATTATGATCAGGCCTATCTGGAAGCGATCAAGGCTCAGAAATTCCCAGACGATATGTCTATCGATCGTATCCGTTACGAGGGGCATCAACCGCCCTTGTACTATTGGCTTGCCTCACCTGTTTATCGGTTGACCTCTCATCTCGATATTTCTCGAAGCGTTCAGGCAATAAGGCTGTTAGGGGTCGTGCTGGGGGCGGGGGTCGTCATCCTGGTGTGGGCCAGCTCCCGGCGGCTATTTCCCTCCCATCCTCATATTGCCACGCTAGCTGCGGGATTTGCTGCCTTCCTGCCCATGCATCTGGCGATGATGGCATCGATTAACAATGATACACTGGCAGAGCTACTCATCGCCCTCGGTGTCTACAGATTGCTTGGACACCTCAAACATGGTGAATGGCGGGCCCGTGCATGGGTTGTCACCGGTATTGTGGTCGGTTTGGGTATGCTGACAAAATTTCAAGCCTACATATTGCTACCCATGACCGGCATCGTCTGGTTGTATGATGTGTGGCGTTGCCGCCAAGAAAGAGAGTGTAAGAGGAGCACCTGGCTGAATGGCGTGGGCTGGTTGCTCCCACCCTTGTTGTTACCCCTGGCCTGGTGGCGGCGCAACACCATGGTCTATGGTCTGACCGATCCACTGGGCTTGTACTGGCACGACGCCGTTGTTGTCGGCCAACCCCGCACAGCAGAGTGGATTGCGGCCAATGGCTGGGGGGGCTATCTCGACCGCTATGTGAGTTTTACATTCAAGTCTTTCTGGGGAGTTTTTGGCTGGCTGGGTGCTTTTATGGATGGGCGGGTTTATTCACTGCTGTTTATTCTCAGCGTTTTGGTCGTGGTGGGTATGCTCTGGCAGCTAGGGCGCTATCGACTTGGCACCATTAAACTGTCTGAATACCAAAAGCGTGGCCTGGTGCTGTTAGTGATTCAGCTCCTGATCGTCCTCCTCACCTATCTCTGGTACAACCTCGGTTTTGTCCAACACCAGGGTCGCTATCTCTTCCCCGCCCTTGTCCCGATTAGTATCGCCTTCGCGATCGGCCTCAACGGCCTGTTCTCGCCTCAAGGGAGCCGTTGGGGAGCTATTGTTGCCATTGGGCTCGTGGCTATCATGGGCCTGCTAGGACTGGCAACAGGGGGTCCCGACAAATGGGCGTTGCTCATGGCATTACTGGCGGCAATCGTACTTGGCCTGCACAGTCGATTTGCGCTTTTGCCGCAGAGGTTACTCACCACGGCAACGCTGGTATTGCTCATTGTTATAGATCTGTATGCTCTATTCGGCGTTGTGGTTCCACAGTTGGGTTAAAGACTAGATCATCCTCTGCCCCCACCCAAAAAGAGCCGTTTCCAAAAACTGGGTGAATCTTCCGGCCGGTTTGGTTCGTCCCAATCACCGCGAGCTCGCATTGCCAGCCATTGTGAGCGCCGATCTACAGCTTGTTCGAAGCGTTCATTTATGGCCTTGGTATCCTCGGCCTGCAAGTCAGCCTTCCACCCTTGTAGTTCGTCGATTAACAAGTCAAGCCACTGGGCGACGTTCACGTTATTTGTGGTGACTGCCGCGGTCAGATCCTCAGATTCGAAGTCGGGTAGGTAAGTTGCGGCGCCAAATTGATTGCCTGCCATATGGCGAATTTCTCGCCAGGCCGGGTTCTTGCTGGTGGCGCCCAAGACCGCTGCCGCCAGCACTGTGGGCATCCCATCGACAGCGGCCATTAATCCGTCGTGTTCCACAGGATCGAGGAACACTGGCGAAGCACCGATAGCTGTGACGAAATCTGATGCCACACTTATAGCGGCCGCGTCTGTTTCGGGGGTAGGGCAAAGCGCCCAGGGGATATCCGTAAACAGATCCGGAGTGGCCTGGTCTACGGTCAGATGTGCGCCGGAGATCAGGATGGGATTGCTCCCCACAAAATGGACAGCATCGGGTAAAACTTTGGCTGCCTCAATGATAGGTACCTTGATGGTGGCGGTGTCCATCACCATACTGCCCGGCTTGAGATCATCTTTCAGCGCCTCTAATGTCGGACCAATGCCACCTGCGGGAATGGCGAGGATGATCAGATCTGCATCTTCACAAGCATTGATAAGATTCCAATTCGTTTTATCGACGACGCCCCGCTTTTTTGCTTTTGCCGCGGCATCGGTGCTCTTGTCATGCCCCATAATGACATAGTTGCGCTCATTCTGTTTGAGTGCCAGGCCAATCGATGTGCCGATCAGGCCGAGGCCGATGATGGTGATTTGTGACATAGGTGTTGGCTCCGCTTATGTGTGAGGTGTAGAGACCTCAGGTATGGTTCATTCGTGATTGTCATTGTTTTGTGGATTGACGTGTTGCGTAGTAGTTGGCTACAAAACAACGCAACACGTATCACGTATCAGCTCACCGCATCTGCATCCTGTAGCGCTTGCAGAAGCGCATGGTTTGCACAAGCAGGATCTGGATCGTTTTCGTGCTGGCAGATGAGCCACACGGTACGCTCGCTACATCCTACCTGTTCTGCAAAATGTGACCCGCGCAAGGGATGGGTTTGCAAGATATAAAATGGGTAGCGCCACGTGCCCGGTTCTGCTGACCGAGAGAGCACTTGCCAGCGCTGCGGCGACAGGCCTTTGAGCAACACCTTGAGCGAGCGCTGCCACACCCTCAAGTGCGTTGCAGATTTGCCATTATCATGGAGCAAGGCCGCGGTCAGCAAGTCTGTATCATCGTGCCCCTGCGCAAGCAAGCGCTGATAAACCCTCAAACTATGCGCGCGATCCGCTTTACTCATGTTGGCGTAGAGCGTATAGGTCTCGGGGTCCAAAAAAGCCTTTGCCGGTGAATCATCCACATGCTGGAACATCGCCAACATGCCTGTGACACCTTGTCTAAGGCGGTGTGACACGCTCGAAACCGGGCGGTGGGGAGAGGAGGATATGAGAGTCACAGGATTGAGGCTGGGCATGTGCTCGGTTTGAAGGTGTTAGGCGAATTCCAAGAAATCATGATCCAAAGATTTGCGCTATTGAGGAATTCGCTTGAGGCTTTTTCAGGTCGAGTTGGATCATTATTTTACTGAAAAAGCCTTAACCCAACAAGACACCCAAAATACTCTGCATGGGCACACCGAACACCCATTGGATAGGTGAAAGTGCAGGGAGTTGCCAATCGATGACCAAGAGCAGGATCAAGAACATGGGGCCGAACTGAACCTGCCGTTGCCACAGATCGGCCAGGCTGCGCGACCAGCTTTGTCCTATCGTGTCCAGCAGGGCGACAAAAACATTGTAGCCGTCGAGAGGAAAGACCGGGATCAAATTGAAGAGCATGAGCGCCACATTGATAACGACCCACGAAAGTAAAAATTGGGTGATCAACGGCTCTGTGGGTTGCAAGAGCTGGATGACGGCGGAACCAGCGATGGCCAACAGTAAGTTCGAGACAGGTCCGGCGATGGCGACGATCCCCATCCCTGCACGGGGAGAGGTACGGAAATTACGAGGTTGGACCTGAACCGGCTTGCCCCAGCCGATGCCGAATCCTGCCAGCGATGACATCACGATCATCAAGGTGCCAACCCGGTCCAGATGGGCGATGGGGTTGAGTGTAATGCGGCCCTGACGGCGTGGTGTCGAATCACCCAGGTATTCGGCCGTGATAGCATGACTGAACTCGTGGATAGAGATGCTGATCACAAGCACGATCATGGATAAGATGAAAGAATAAAGGATCTCGAGATTCATGGTACCTTCTGGTTGTCAAATATACTATGATTATAGCATAGTTGGGTCAAAGTCAGCGTCCGCCGCCGACACGCTAATTATGTCCTATCTCGATCTGGGATCTTCATCTCAAGCCTGGTTCTTGGCTCCGACCCCTCGCATCGCCCTCGACGCCCCCATCGTTGGCGATGGCCCCGTCGTTGGCGATGGCCCCTTTTTAGACGACTTACAGGGGGTGTCCGGCTGGTTGCCGGCGCGGGTGCCAGGCTGTGTGCAACGGGATCTCATGCGAGTGGGCCAACTGCCCGATCTGTACAAGTCCCCTGATCCCTATGAAGCGTCTCACTGGATACACGACAATGATTGGTGGTACCGCACAGAGCTACCGGCGATCCCGGCTGACCAGCGCGCCTGGCTTCGTTTTGACGGCATCGATTACCAGGGCGCTGTGGTGCTGAATGGCGTTGAGCTGGGCCGTGGCGCCGGGATGTACGCTCGCCGCCAGTGGGAGGTGACAGAAGCGTTGCGGCAAGGAAAAGGTGATCTGGCCGTGCGTATTTGGGGCGCGGGTGCTCTACCCAAATGGCCTGATTCTGTTGCGCTCCGCCTCAAGCGCCAGGTGATGAGCCGATTGCAAGGTGGAATTCCCGCCTTCGACGACCGTCTGCTAACCCTGAAAGCGCCGCTGCATTTCGGCTGGGATTTCGCGCCGCGTCTCTTGCCAATAGGCATCTGGGATGATGTGGCACTGCATTGCGCCAGAGATGTTGGCATTGTCGATGTGTGGGCTCGAGCGGAGTGGGAGCCAGAGCATGGTGTGATTGTACAGCTGGCAGTGGACGCTAACTGTGAAAAGAGCATACATATAACTCTGAAAATGACCGGGGTCAAAAATAATCTCGAATGTCTGCCTCTGCGCAAGACAATCGAGGTAAGATCGGGGCGGCAGATCATACACTTGCACTGGAAACAGGCGCTATTACAGCCGTGGACAACGCACGATCGAGGTGTTCCACAGCGCTATCGGCTGAGCATCCAATTAGAAGATGAGCGGGGTATACTGGATGAACACGAGACCATGGTGGGGTGTCGGACCATTGCCTGGGAACAGCCCTCGTCCAGTCGAGATAGCGCTCGGCAGCTTTTTCTGAACGGTGAACGATTGCGTTTGCGTGGTGTCAATTGGGTACCGTTGGACCTGCTTCCGGGCGCAGAAGAGGAAGTCGTGCGCTATCGCAGGTTGCTGCAGGCTGCCGTCGATGCCGGTGTGAACGCCTTGCGCGTGTGGGGTGGGGGCGGGCGTGAGCGCAAATGTTTTTATGATCTCTGCGACGAGCTAGGGTTGCTGGTCTGGCAGGAATTGCCCATCGCCTGTGTATTCCTCGACCGCATGTCACAAGAACGGGCCTTTCTCGATCTCGCTCGTCAGGAGGCGAGTGGTATCGTGCGCTCTTTGCGAGGACATCCATCCCTTATGTTGTGGGGAGGGGGCAATGAGTGGGGCCCGGGCCGCCACAAAAAGCTAGCCGCTGTTTTGGGAGAAGTGGTCGCGCATGAAGACCCCTCACGGCGCTGGTTGCCTGCCTCGCCGGGGCCGCACGACAGCCATAACTGGCAGGTCTGGCATGACAAGGCGCCTCCCGATCACTACTCGAAGGATCCCTCGCCACTGCTTAGTGAGTTCGGCCTCGCCGCTCCGCCGCATGCGGAGACAATGGCGAAGCTGTTGCCACCTGAAACCCTGTGGCCCCCCACCGATACCTGGCTCGAACGCCATGCTGAACCCGACAAACTGTGCCATTACGCCCAAGCGCTTGGCTCACTCGATCTACATCAGACTTCATCGCCCTCCGAAGCGCGGGCGGCACTTGAGTCGTTTGTGCTTGCCAGCCAGAATGCGCAAGCTCGTGGTTTGCAAGCGGGCATCGAGGCTTATCGATTACGCGAAAATGCGATCGGCGCCTTTATCTGGCAGTGGAACGAGCCCTGGCCCGCCATCTGTTGGAGCATCATACCCTATTCCGGCCCCCCCAAGCGCGCTTACGAGCAGATCCGCCGCTCATACAGTCCCATCGCCCCCCTGGCCCGACTGACAGCCGATGGCGTCGAACTTTGGATAGTCAACGATCTCCCAACATCGCCGGGCGCTTGCGAAATGATCGCGCGCGTCGATGGGGAGGTTGTCTGGGAGGGGAAGGTGACACCGCCGGCCAATGATCGCGAGCTGGTCTATGTGTTACCTTCTACGGATTCGTCGGCGCAATGCCTGGCGCTTGAACTCAAGGGGCCGGGCGTCGAACAGTTCAATGATTATGCCCTAAACCTGGTTTGGCCTGCCGTCCCTACCAGCAGGCGGCCATTGCTCTGGCTGCGATCTCTGGTGAAACGATGGGCTCTGCGTTGGTAACATCAACCAGGACTTGACGATGTATTCATGCCATTGGTAGATTGCATGAACCCGCTATGACAGAAAACTGTGTGCGGCTCACCTACGGCTGCCAAGACAATCGCTCTTCAATCCAACCGCGGGTGATGAACTCCGGTTCTCTCGCAACCCGTCCATCGAGCGGTCCTGGCAATGCAAACATCCGACGCTGATTTCCACCATTGGCATTCATCACCCAAATGGACCACTGCCCATCTCTGTCAGAGGCAAAGGCGATATAGCGGCCGTCAGGTGACCAGGTCGGAAGACCGTCGTTGGCGCTGTTTTCTGTTAGTCTTTTCAGACCGGAACCATCGACCTGGATTCGATAGATCTCCCAGCCATTATCCCGCTGAGACATGAAGAGGATGACATTGCCGTTGGGTGATGGCGCAGGTGCAGTTGCTGATCCATCTTCTACAACCATGATCCTATTCGATCCATCACCATTCATGACGGCAATACCCGATGCAGGGAATGTCGTACGATAAACAATGCGTCCATCCGGCATGGCTGATGGCATTTCACCATAGACTGCGGAACCACCCTCTGTGAGTGTTTGCTCGTCGCCTGCATGGGAATTCACCCGATAAACCCGCGACTGCCGATCGCTCTCTCTACGTGAGAAAAAGAGTAAGTGGCCACCGTCAGCCGTCCAGACTGGCGCGGCATCTTCGAGAAATGTACTCAACCGTTTGAGTCCGGCGCCATCAAGATTCAGTGTTTCGATCCCGCGCTCATCTGATTTCCACCTGCGGACCGCCAGATCGCGTCCATTGGGGCTGAGGCTTGGCTGGCTGGCGTTATCCATAACCAATTGCTGGGCTGAGCCATCGATGTTGGCGATAAAGACATCATACGTGGCTTTGGTTGTATTGAAAACAGGAAAGGCGATGCGCCCTTTGGGTGGTGGTGGCGGAGGTGGTTTGGGTGTGGCTTTCGGCCGTGCTTTTGTCGGGGCCGCTTCAGCGGTCGCTGTGGCTTGACTGGCTGCCCGGTTTTTGATGCGTGCCGTCGCCGTGAGTTGCACGATGGCCGTTTTGGTAGCTAGGGCGTCAGGTGTTTCTGTGGCGGTTTCGGTCGGTAAGGCAGTGGGTGTATGGATGGTGGTTTCCGTTGGCGTCGCAGTGGGTTCTTCCGTCGGCACGGGGCTTGGCGTATCGGTGGGGGGGATGATGATGGGTGTATTCGTAGCCGCGGGCGGTGTCCAGGTGGGGGTTGGCGCCGTTGGGGTTGCCGTCCGTATAGGGGTGGTCGTTGGGCTTGGTTTAGGTGTGTTCGTTACAGGGTAAGGTGTCGATACCTCTGCTACAGAAGCAAATGCAGGTGTGTACGTTGGCACCAGGGTGATGACTGGAACGGCGTCGCTCTGGGATCCATTGCCTGTGCCCATTGCCTGAGCCAGGAAATAAGAAATGGGTTTTGCCGACGTAACGGTTTCGACCACAGCTAAAGAGACGACACAAACGATCAAAAACCCTAGCAGCATGACAACGGCCAATAGCGCCTGGGCACGTGGTGGTGCACTCTTTTGGGGATCTTGAGACATAGTAAATGGTAACTCCGACATCTTTAGGACTGGTGGCCGAGCCTAATGCCGTATTGACTGCTGGCAATAAGAGCGGCTCTGGCACCGAATAACAGGCCCTATTCTATGCCACTAGCTCCGGCAACACCAGCCATACACCCTTCGCATCGGCCACTGTCACATCGTCGACCAGCATTTTTCTCTCGACCAGAGTCTGTAGAACCGAACTCATATCGTTGCGCGGCCACTGCAGGATCTTGCCAGCGTCTGCACTTGTTGCGGCGCCAACTGATCTAAAAAAGAGCGACGCCAGATGTATTCGAGCCTCATTGCGAGAGATAGACCGCGCCTTTGCGGGTAATTGTGGATACCAACGATGAACGCACTCATACTTGAAGCTGTATCGCCAAGCGCCTGTTCGAGCGACACCCACCGGCAGGATCTTGAAATCACGTTGCAGATAAGTGAGTGCCCGCTCGAAAGGACTGTTACTGGCTTTGCCTGTCATACGGATTTTCCGGCGCAGTGTGACAGTATCAAGTGGACCCTCCAGCAATGCATCATAGATGATCTTAGCCTCGTGTGACAGCTTACCATCCAGGTACTGGTCAAGATAATCCTCCTCTGGATCACCATAGTTTTCACTAAGTGCATAGAAATAGGGTGCTGTATCCAGAGAGATCATCGTTGCTTTTCCCCTAACGACCTTGGCGTAATACCACCATCGTTGATCTAGAGCTTGATCTTTCCATCCCCAGGTGATGTGCCCCGGATCATCGTGATCATTTGCTACAGATCGCGCCCCTGCCACAGCTGCCCACAGGTTGGGAAGTGTCACTCCCGAAATCGGCCAAAAATGTATATATCCTCTTGTATTGACAAAGTCGACAGCATCGGCAGGGGTCTTAACGCTTAGCTCTGGCGCCAAGCAAAATGTATCTTGACGATAACCGGCCAATCTATCAGGATCGAGTACAATGGTTGTAGCCAACAATTCACCTCTTTTGGGTCTGCATCCGAACTCGCACCTGCGGCCTACTACTTGCTACCTGCCCTAACGGGGCCTGATTTTCTCAGCGCGGTCCGGGAATAATCGCTAGACGTGTCTTATCGTTTACTTATCCGTCTTCAAGAATAGCACAGTCAGTACGCCGATGCTATTAGGGCTGGTTGACACGATTCGCATCTGACCTTTCAGCCCGACATAACTCAAAACACGAAAGTTTCTTTTTACAATTGCATGGCGTTGGGCTAGAATGATTTGATTCTTTTCACTCAAGGCTTTTTCAGCAAAATAATGATCCGGTTCAACCTGAGAAAGCTTCATGCGAATTCCTCGATAACGCAAGACTCTGGATCATTATTTCTTGGAATTCGCCCAACCCATTCAGAGTAATCATGACGGACTATCAAAGAGTCCTTTTAGAGATCTTCGAGCACGTCGATTACAGTCGCTCTCGACAGATACCTTACAACGCCAGCACCTATAATCTCGGCCGCATGCGGGAATTGTGCAAACGTCTGGGGAATCCTCAGGATCAATATCCATCTTTGCACATTGCCGGCAGCAAAGGCAAAGGTTCGACAGCCGCTATGGCCACCGCTATCTTGCAAGCGGCTGGATATCGCACCGGTCTATACACATCACCCCATTTGCACAGCTTCCGCGAGCGCATGCGCATCGACGGCGAACTGATTACACAAGAACAGCTCATTGAATTGTGGGGTCATGTCCGGCCCATTGTGCGATCGCTCGAACGTACAACGACATTCGAGATCATCACCGCCTTGGCGTTTATGCATTTCAGCCGATCTCATGTCGGTTGGGCTGTGATGGAAGTCGGATTGGGTGGACGTCTCGACGCTACCAACGTGATACAATCTCAAGCATGCGCCATCACTTCACTCAGCTTCGAACATACCGACCTATTAGGCCATACGCTCAGCCTCATCGCCTTTGAAAAAGCAGGCATCATTAAATATGGTAACCCTGTTGTCGTAGGGCCGCAAGCGCCGGAAGCTATTTCGGTGATAGAAGACGTGGCAGAACAGACTGGCGCCAAATTGTGGCATGTCGGAGATGCTCATGAGCATCAGAATGGTTCCAAAAAAGTGCCTGATTGGCGTTGGATTCTGCATAAAGCTGACTCATCCGGCTTATGGTTGGATATCGTCAGCCCAGATGTGAAGATAAATGATATCGTCGTTCCCTTGGTGGGGTACCACCAGGCCGCTAATGCAACTGTTGCCGTTGCCCTTGTACACACGTTACGCCAATCGGGCATCGAGATACCGGTCGCAGCCATTCGCGATGGTCTTGCACAGACCTACTGGCCTGGCCGCCTGGAGCGCCTTAATGAGGAGCCGCTCATCATTGTAGACAGCGCGCACAATGGCCAGAGTGCGGAGCGGCTAGAGCATTCTTTGCAATTGTTCCAATATAAACGTCTGATATTGATTTTCGGTGCGTCGGCTGACAAGGATATCCAAGGTATGCTTGCGGTTCTGGCGCCACAAGCAGCCGCCATCTTGGTGACCCGCAGTTTTCACCCGCGTGCCGCAGAGCCGAAGACATTGGCCGAACTGGCGCGAGAGATCGCCCCAGATGTACCTGTCCATGTATTCGACGATGCCATTCCGGCATTGGAACTGGCGACCTCTTGGGCAGACAAAGAGGACCTCATTCTGGTTACCGGCTCTATATTTGTGGTCGCAGCGGCGCGCGAGGCATGGCGCGACATCAGCCCCGGTTCATTGCCGCCAGAGGACTGGGCCTATCAAGCCGAGCCTATCGATGGTGAATTTGCACCCATGTTGAAAGACAGCTCACAGCACATACCTGAAAGCTTCTGATCACATATAATTTTATTCTCAGTAGATCCATATTCCACATCAGATGCTTCTCCATACCGTAAACCGGTAAACCTGAATACCGGAAAACCGGGTGAATTACGCCTTGATATGCGTTTGGGCGGTGTATCCCGGTCTACTGTTCTACTGGTACCCGGTCTACAAACGCATCAACACGCCACTTTTTGGATCTACTGATTCTGAGTCCTTAACGTACCTTCTTATACATATGTCATTTATTATTAGGAGATGAGTTGATGAGGGATTAGAGGTTTTCGCCATTGCCATTCATGAACCCTCTCTGATCTCTGATCTCTAATTACCCACCCTATGGATCAACACGACTTTGACCGCTTTGCCTGGAACCTGAGTGAGGAATTCACTTTTCTCAACGCTACCCTGCAAGGAGCAGAACGAGACGACATCGATATACCGCACCAAATTGCGGAAGATCGTATCGATGAATATCCGGTTGTCGCTTCTATCGACACCGTTGTTTTCCCCAAATTGGCCGCCCCGTTATTTATCGGCAGAGATTTTTCGCGTCGCGCCGTTGAAGCGGCTCAAGATGAAGATCTACCCCTGCTGGTTGTGGCACAACGGGATCCAAACATTGAATTTCCTACAGTAACTGATCTTTACGCGATGGGGACTGAGGTGACCATTGGCCGCGTCTTGCGCATGCCAGACGGTACACAAAGTGTCTTTTGTCACGGCGAATTTCGTGTTGAGATCCTCGAAGTCGTACATGAGCGCCCTTACTTACGTGTCAAGGGCCGCCGTTTCACCGAGCCGGTCGAAATCGAGGAAGATATCGAGATCTTGATGCGGGCTGTGCTCGCTTTATACGAGAAGATCGTGTTTCTCAGCCAGAGTATTCCCGAAGAAGCCCTTGTAGCCGCCATGAATCTTGAGGATCCCGGCTGGTTATCTGACCTTATAACTTCAACGCTTAGCATATCTATCTCTAAACGGCAGGCTGTTCTGGAGATGCTGGATCCGATCACCCGGCTCAGTCAAACCAGTATTACATTGGCAGAAGAACTCGACGTGCTTGAACTGGAAAACCAGATCCACGAACAGGTCCAACAGCAGATGGACCATTCTCAACGCGAATATTTTTTGCGCGAGCAACTGCGGGCTATTCAAGAGGAATTGGGTGAGGGAGATGAATTCAATCGTGATGTACTTGAGTTACGCCAACGCATTACCGAATCCGAAGTGCCGGAGGAAGTCAGGGCTAAGGCCGAGAAAGAACTGACCCGGCTGGCAGCCATGCCCTCGATGGCGCCTGAAAGTGGTGTAGTGCGCACTTATCTGGAATGGATACTCGACTTGCCCTGGGGCGAAGCAGGTCCAGACAACATGAATGTGCTCGACGCAGAAAAGGTGTTGGAGTCACATCATTATGGCCTCGAAAAAGCCAAAGAGCGGATCATCGAACACATTGCCGTGCGGAAATTGGCGGGCGATAACATGCGAACCCCGATTCTGTGCTTTGTGGGGCCTCCTGGCACTGGAAAGACCTCTATCGGCCGTTCTGTTGCTCAGGCTCTGGGGCGGAAATTCGTGCGGATCTCTTTAGGGGGCATCCGAGATGAAGCAGAGATTCGGGGTCATCGGCGCACGTACATTGGCGCTATGCCCGGACGAGTGATTCAGACCATGCGCAATGTGGGGACAGTCAATCCTGTCTTTATGCTCGACGAAGTCGACAAAATGGGTTTTGACTTCAGAGGTGATCCTGCGTCTGCACTGTTAGAAGTGCTGGACCCTGAACAAAATCATGCCTTCAGCGACCATTATCTGGAAGTGCCCTACGATCTGAGTAATGTCTTTTTCATTGCTACAGCCAACAATCCGTACACCATCCCCCCGGCCCTACTCGACCGAATGGAAGTGATCGAATTTCCTGGGTATGCCAGCTTCGAGAAGAATTTGATAGCGCGCAAGTATATTATACCCCGCCTTTTGTGCGAGCATGGCCTCGAAGATACCGGGCTTCGTTTCACCGAAGCTGCTATCGATGCTGTAATTCAGAACTATACGTATGAGGCCGGTGTTCGTAATCTCGAACGTGAGCTGGCTTCGATCTGTCGGAAGGTGGCGAGACGAACGGCCGAGGGTAGAAAAACGCACAGGCGTATCACGCCCTCGACGGTTGAGAGCCATCTGGGACCACCTCGTTACGAGCAAACCAGGATCGAGGAAGAGGATCAGGTCGGGGTTGCTACCAGCCTGGCCTGGACTGAAGGCGGCGGCGATCTGATGCAGATCGAAGTCATCATTATGCCTGGCAAAGGGGGGTTGCTCTTGACCGGGCAACTGGGCGAAGTTATGCAAGAATCGGCCCAGGCGGCGCTGTCCTACGCACGCGCTCGCTCCGATGATTATGGTTTCGGAGATATCGATTTGGATAAAGTCGATATTCACATTCATGTCCCTGAAGGTGCTATCCCCAAAGATGGCCCTTCGGCTGGCATCACATTGGCAGCAGCCCTGGTATCGGCCATCACCGAACGCCCGATTCGCCGGGATGTAGGCATGACGGGAGAGATCACACTTCGTGGCCGGGTGTTGCCCATTGGTGGACTCAAGGAGAAGCTTTTAACGGCGCGTCGAGGTGGCTTGAAAACCGTCATCATCCCCCAACGAAATGAAAAGGATCTGGTAGATCTACCCCGGCATATCCGCCGCAATATCGATATCAAACTGGTTAACCATTTCGACCAGGTGTTGGCTATTGCCCTGTTAGGACAGCCCGAATCGGCCAAGGCAGTGCCACAACCTTCGAACTAGACTCATGAGTAGGATACTTGCCATTCTCCTGGGTGTACTGCTCGTCGTGCTGGTCATTTACGTTGGTGTGCGTCTCCGGGGTGGGCAGATAGGATCATCTACGCCTCAACTCAATGTTGATCTTCAGGAAATCATCCCTGAGGTGTGGCAAGCGCATGAAGATGGTCTTGTTCGTATCAATATCGATGGTGATACTCAGCAAGAGTGGATGCTCTTCTACAGATACGACGATGCTCAGTTAGGTGGTGTCATCTACGACGCGCAGAACAGGCCGCGCGGCAATGACAGCATTCCCATTCCCGAACAGACATCGGCCTATCTCGTTCCCTATCGCTTATTGCCCGATTATACTGTGCCGAAAACCAGCGGTTACCTGGGCAACGAGGATATCGACTATAGGTTAGCTGCCGCAGATGGAGACGCAGAGAATCCAAATAAGGAGTATCTGCAAGTGCGGGGTATTTCCAGGTCGATAGTGAACCGATTCTCACTGTTTTGGTGGATTGACAAGCAGTTGGGTTATGGTGGCGCCCATGCCAGCACACCGGGTTGGTTTAGCATGTCTTACGACCATCCCTACGACTGGAATAAATGGGATACGGGAACACCGGTCATAAAGAGCTTATGGGCATGGGAGTCGCAAACGGATCGATCCAATTTTTGCAGACGCGCACAGTGGCGCCTGGACGAAGGGGAGGACCCAAAACTCGAGAGCCATTTTGTGGCATTTTATGATGGAGACATCACTTTTTGTAGTGGCAAGTCTCCCGTAGATCCTGCCTTCCCCGAAGCACAGGTCATGGCTTACTTGAAAGATGGGAAGAGTAATCGCTGGCAAAATCCAAGTGATCCAAATATCCCTCAGTACCGTGGTGCAACTATCAAACGCATTACCGCCCCTGTGGTTCTGGATGATCACGACAAAACATCAGCAAATGAGGGGATGACGGTTTTGGTTGATGTGGATTTCACTTACAATGATGTCAGTTATAGCGAGACATGGTCTGTCAACATGATTCGCCCGAAAACCACCAAGGATGCTGTGCGATGGCGCATTGTAGACGCTGTCGCACGATAGCAGATCGCTGGTCGCGTGGTCTTTTGGTCGTTTAGTCGGGTGGTCTTTTGGTCGTTTAGTCGGGTGGTCTTTTGGTCGTTTAGTCGGGTGGTCTTTTGGTCGGGTGGTCGGGTGGTCTTTTGGTCGTTTAGTCGGGTGGTCTTTTGGTCGGGTGGTCGCAGATTCACTCGGTATAATTCTTGGGAAGCTTATCGTCACCTTGTCACCTTGTCTTCCCCTCACCTTGCCACCCCCTCACCCTCTCACCTTGCCACCCTGTCAGATAAGAGACCAAACAAGCAAACTTTGGGATATGCGTTATAATAGAGCGTAATGCACTCTGGGCGACTTTGCAGATATCATTACTTGGTACGATGTTCATCGCCTTGTGAGCAGATAGTATGAAAGTTATGGTACGAGTTTGAGCCATTCTCAATCTACACTCCCCCACCGGTGGTTATATTATGCCTCCCCCCATTTCTTACCCTCCCAGCGCAGGGGATATCCTTGCGGCGCTCGCGCGAGGTGCAGATGGCCGCACCGCCCTGCTCAAGGCCAAGATCAGCACCCGTAAGATCAACGAGTCACTGGTGGCCCTGGCAAATGCGCAGGGTGGCCTCGCCATTATCGGTGCTGATAGCAAGGCTATCGGTCTGGCCCAGCCGGAGCAAACACAATCTCAGGCAGCGACGGCCGCATTACTATCCGATCCTCCACTGATTTTGCCAGAGCCATCTCTTATCGATGCCGATGGCCAAACCTTCTGTGTCATGCAAGTTCCCGCAGGGCTTCCCCGTGTCTACAGCCTGAAGGGACAGTATTTTGTAAGGGATGGCCAGCATAATCGCCCGATGTTGCCCGAGGAACTACGACGGCTTCTTATCGACCGCAATGAAGTAGGTTTCGAAACGCAATTAGTTGAAGGGGCGACCGTTGATCACCTCGACCGTGGGCGTATCCAGGCATTTGTCGACCAGTTGGATGGCGTCTTGGATGAATCTGAGGACGATTTGTTGTCTGGGCGCGGTTGTCTGGCTCAAGATAGAAATGGGCTGGCGCCCACTGTGGCAGGTGTACTCTTGTTTGCATCCGAACCGCAACGCTGGCTGCGTTCAGCCGAGATAACTTGTGTGCGTTATGCCGGCACCACCATGAGTGATGATTTTGTGCGCGAAGATGTACGGGGTGTTTTAGCGGATCAGATCAAGAGATCTGAGGCCTTTGTATCCACTAATATGCGTCGCGGAATGCGCATCCGTGGCCTTGCGCGCGAGGACACGCCCGAATACCCCATCTCGATTGTGCGCGAGGCGATTGTCAATGCGGTTGCTCATCGCGACTACAGCATTCGTGGCGATAATATCCGTGTGCTTATGTTCGGAGACAGGCTAGAAGTGTATTCGCCGGGGCGCTTGCCGGGGCATGTGACGGTAGAGAACATCGTTGACGAACGGTTTAGCCGCAACGAAGCCATCGTGCAGGTCTTATCGGAGATTGGATTCATCGAGCGCTTGGGATACGGCATCGACCGCATGATTAGTGTCTGTGAGAGTGAAGAACTGCCCAAACCACGATTTGCAGAAACCGCCGCCGGGTTCAAGGTGACGATCTATGGGCATGGTCCCGAACTGATCGGCGCTCCGCCACCAAGGGGGCTCTATTCCCACCTTCGCCTTAACGCCCGCCAAGAATTGGCACTGGCGTTCTTACAGACCAATCGTCGCATTACTAACAGAGATTACCAAGGGCTATGCGCTGATACGAGCCCTGAAACATTGCGCAGAGATTTTGCAGATATGGTCGACCGCGGTATTCTCTTGAAAATCGGCGAAAAACGTGCCACCTATTATGTACTCAAATAACGAGCGCCTATGACAGTTCAAGAGCAGATAGACAATGACCTGAAGCTGGCGATGAAATCGGGCGACGATGCCGCCAAACGCGCGTTGCGAGACGTGAAAACGGCCGTAACCCGAGCGCAAAAAAACAAGGACAACCAGCCGCTCAACGATGAAGAAACCCTCACAGTGATTCGCAAACAAGCGAAGCAGCGCCAGGACAGCATCGATGCTTATGCGCTGGCTGGGCGCCAGGACCTTGTCGCCGCAGAAAGGGCCGAATTGAACGTACTCGAGCGATACCTCCCCGCCCAGATGGATGAGGCCATGATTCGCGAGCAAGCGCAGGCGCTGATCGAGAGGACAGGTGCTGTCGACATACGAGATATGGGCAAGGTTATGGGGCCCCTCATGGCTGACTTAAAAGGGCAGGCCGACGGCCGACTTGTGAATCGAGTTGTGCGGGAGTTGCTTTCTGCCCCTCGGACCAACAGTTGAGGCGCCGTGACTGAAGCGCCACTTTCTACGCTGGAACGAACGACGGCCAATGCGGGTGGTAACGGCGGTTTTCTCTCGCGTTGGAGCCGTGATCCCGCGCGCTGGCGAAGACGCCTGAATCTGGGTCTCTTTTCACTGGCAATGGTCGTCTCACTGTCCGCGGCTTTACTCCTGGTTTGGCCGCAGGACAGCAACCTGCAATTGCAAGAAGGCCAGATCAACCCTGTCGATGTCAGAGCACCGCGACCCACAACGTATCAGAGCGAGGTGTTGACGATACGAGAGCAAGACCGGGCCGCTGCGGGTGTTCAACCTATTTACGATCCACCTCAGACGCGTGTAGCTCGCCAGCAACTCGATAGAGCTCAAGCAGCCATCGATTTCGTCGAGCTGGTGCGTAATGACCTTTATGCCAGCGAAATACAGCAGCTCGAACAACTGACCAGTATTACACATGTTTTTCTGAGCGAGGAAATGGCCGCGACGATTTCGCAGCTGAGCGACGCTCGCTGGGAGATCGTTGCCAATGAGATCGTGCGAGTGCTTGACCGTGTGATGAGGCAGGAAGTACGAGAGGACAATGTTCAGGCAGCGCGCCGCTCGATATCAGGGTTGATTTCGTTTGGCCTGAGCGATGATGAGGCTGCCATTGCCAATGCTGTTGTGCGCGATCATGTTGTCCCCAACACCTTACTCAATAGCGAACGTACCGATGCCGCACGGGCTGAAGCAAGCGCCAGCGTTGCGCCGGTCGAGCGTAACATCGCTGCCGGAGAGACGATTATCCGTGGGGGTGATCGGGTCGACGCACTCGACATGGAAGCTATGGAGGAGTTGGGGCTATTACGCTCGGAGACCACCTGGCGTGAGTTTCTTTCGGCATCGATTTTGTCGATCTTGCTCACGGTGTTGCTAATCATCTACGTGACATACAGGCGGGCCCATTTTTGGGAAGAGAATTTGCAGGTCTTTTTGCTAGGCGGTATTTTCATTGCTTTTATCATCCTTGCCAAACTTACAACACCTATTCCTTCTGTTCTTCCCTACCTTTATCCTTTGGCGGCCATGGCCATGCTGCTGGGCGCCCTGATCGAGCTGCCTATCGCTACCGTGGCCACCATGATCATGGGAGTGCTAGTCGCTGTACTGACTTCAGGAGATGTAGAAGTCGTCTCGTATGTAGTTTTAGGGGCGCTGGGGGGCGCCCTGGCCCTTGGCCGGGCAGAACGTCTAAACAGTTTTGTGAAGGCGGGTTTGTGGGTCATCGTAACCAATTTGGTGGTTCTCGCCGCCTTCCAACTACCTTTACTCACAGAAAGCGACGGCAGCAGTTTGCTGGCTTTGACGTCGAGTGCGGTCGTGAATGGAATTTTTGCCAGCAGTTTTACACTGGTTGTCTTTTATCTGCTTGGCCAGGTTTTTGGGCTGACTACCAGTCTTCAGCTTCTGGAATTATCGCGACCGACACAACCCCTTTTACGGCAGCTACTTCTAAAGGCACCGGGCACCTACCATCATACCTTGATCGTCAGTAACATGGCCGAGGAAGCCGCCAGTGCCATAGGGGCTGACATCCTGCTTACCCGAGTTGGGGGCTATTATCATGATATCGGCAAAACGGTACGCCCCTATTTCTTCATCGAAAACAACAGTGATGGTGTTAACCCTCACGACCGTTTAGACCCCTACACCAGTGGCCGTATCATCATTAGCCATGTGACCGATGGTGTAGATCTTGCGCAAAAACATCGTTTACCCTCTGCCATCATCGATTTTATTCGAGAGCATCATGGCACCACCCGTGTCGAGTATTTCTACTATCAGGCTTGTCAGGAGCACGAGAGTGAAGATGCCGTCGATGAAAGCAAATTCCGCTATCCAGGCCCGCGCCCGCGTAGCCGCGAGACCGCACTGCTGATGTTGGCAGATGGATGTGAGGCCACTGTGCGCTCGATGAGCCCTGCGACCCAAGAAGAGACGCTAGAATTGATCCGCAGTGTCATTGACCGGCGTCTAATCTCTGGGCAATTAGACGATTGCCAACTTACGCTGCGTGATCTGAGTTTGGTCAGCGAATCCTTTGCCAGGGTATTGCAGGGCATACACCACCCTCGTGTGAAATACCCCGGCGATATCGCTGTTAATACAAAAACCTCATCTCGTCCGGCAAACTCAAAATCCGCGCAAGCAGTGCCTACTAGTTAAGGCTGGTGGGGCCAGATGAGTGGTTGAGTTAAACAGTTTCGCCCCATGGCCCAGCTCATGTCCATTGAGATCAACGTCGTATCCCCGTTCGAAGATCGTGTTTCGTGCGCGCGCCTGCACAGGGCGGTTGCCGCGACATTAGAAGAAGAAGGGATGGTAGGGAACATTACCCTTATCATTTCTGACGACCCAATGGTTACGGACCTGAATCGTCGCTTTTTGGGGAACGACGGGCCGACTGATGTTCTCAGTTTTCCGACGCAATCCGAGGCGGACCTGTTTACCAACGCCCCAGAGGAGGAACTCTATCTGGGTGATATAATAATAGCTTATCCTTTCAGTGCCGCTCAAGCGGTACGACATAACCAACCTATTGACGACGAACTTGACCTTCTGGCAGTGCACGGTACACTGCACCTGCTGGGGTATGACCACGCTGAACTTGCCGAGAAAGGAGTGATGTGGGCACGGCAAGAGGCCATTATTGGCGTACTACGCAGCGGATAATGCGAGAGACCTCAGACACTCCACAAAAACTGACAGATCTCCCCAAGGCGTTTTTTCACGCGGGTGAGGGGTTGCTGCACGTGGTTAAGAGCCAGCGTAATGCCCGCATACATGGGGTGCTCACAGGGGTGGCGTTAACACTCGCTCTATGGTTAGGCTTGAGCGCAATCCAATGGGCGATCTTGATGCTGACCATTGGCTTTGTCTTCGCCACAGAAGCGATCAACACAGCCATCGAGGCAACGATCGATCTGGTTTCCCCCGATACCCACCCCTTGGCCAAAATAGCTAAAGATGCCGCGGCCGGCGCTGTTTTGGTAGCGGCGTTCAGTGCTGTGGCAGTTGCAGTTGTCCTAGTCATCCACAGACTGGCCAACTTGTTGGGTATGTGATCTAACGAACCAACGCCTTGGACTGATACGACACAGAATGCAATCTACGCCTATCAAAAAAGGTGATTTCGGGGCCCTTCCACCTTAATCCGTGTAGTGCATCGTCAAGCCTTAAATTTCGGATCATTTCCCTTCCGAGAAACCCGTATTTTTAATGTAGTTGATGCAGTAGGTTCTTTCGGAATTTGCGTGGTTCCTACTAGAAAGATGTGGTTCGTCTGCACAACCAACACGCAACACACAACACGTGCTATTCTAGGGCCACACAAAATCCCATTGAACCTCCGTGTACCAGTACTTGACTCATTTGATATGACCATGGATCTCAATCCGACCACCTTCGAAACCTCGAACCTCGAGCATAGCGATCCCATCGGTTATGAGACACTGCGCCGCATGGCCACCGTCGCCCGCTATAATGATTGGATCTATGAGGAATTGGCGCCCTATGCAGGGGAGCGCCTGCTGGAGGTCGGTTGCGGCATCGGCAACATGACCGAGTATTTTGTACACAAAGAATTATTGGTGGGGTTGGATTTATTGCAAACCAGTGTTGAGCTGACACAGCAACGTCATAGGGCCAGCGTGAATGTCAAAGCCTGTCTGGGCGATATCACTGATCGTTTGCTGGTCGACCACTTACGTGAACACGATTTTGACACGATACTTTGCCTGAATGTGCTCGAGCATATCGAGGATGATCAGCAAGCGTTGGTGAATATGTATGATCTACTGACACGTGGCGGCAACTTGCTGCTGTTTGTCCCTGCCGGCCGCTACATGTATGGTACACTGGATACGGCGTTGGGGCATTACCGCCGCTACGACTGGATTGAATTGCAGGAGCGGGTGCTTGCGGCCGGGTTTCAGATCGAGAGGTTGAGCTATCTCAATCTGGCTGGAATCCCCGGCTGGTGGTTGAATAGCCGTGTGTTGAAGCGCGATATCTTACCACAACGACAACTGACCTGGTTCAACCATCTGGCGCCATTTTTCATCCGTAGCGAGCGCGCCTTACGCAGTATCTGGGATGTCCCGGCCGGACAATCGCTTCTATGCGTGGGGAATAAGGTTTAGTGGTCGCGTGGTCGCGTGGTCGCGTGGTCGCGTGGTCGTTTGGTCGCGTGGTCGCGTGGTCGCGTGGTCGTTTGGTCGCGTGGTCGCGTGGTCAAGTTGTGCTTTTGTCATGTAGTCGGATGGGCGATGAGCACGTCACCTTGCCACCAAGTGATACTGATGGCGAATTTATGTTAAGTGTCTCAGGTTCACTTTCGGCGAAAAATGATTACAATGGAGTCCAATAATAGATGGTCCCCCGTAGAGTGTTGCTGTCCCTCCAATAATAAGTGGCCGTTTAAGAAAGGGAGTTGAGTTCATGTTGTATCATTTGCAAAATCAGTTTTCTGTTTCTCAAGAAACGGCGGAGATAGCCCATGCTTCCTTTCCCAAAGGAAATGTTTACATGACCATCCGTGATGAGCTGGGAGCTATGTATGCGGATACGGAGTTTGCATCGTTGTTTTCTCATCGAGGACAGCGTGGTATATCACCGAGAAGTCTGGCTTTTATATCGGTTGTGCAATTTGCAGAGGGAATGAGCGACAGACAGACGGCAGAGGCGGTGCGAAGCCGGATCGATCTGAAATATGCGTTGGGGGAAAAGTTGACCTATGCTGGATTTGACTCTTCTGTGCTGTCTGAATTTCGGGGACGTATCTTGACTGGGGAAATTGTTGAATGATCTGTTGACTCGTTTTCAGGAACGAGAGTGGGTTAAAAGTGGCGGTGTACAGCGCACTGACTCAACAGGCGTCCTGGCTGCTGTGCGCGAGATCAACCGGTTGGAACTGGTTGGTGAAACCATGCGATATGCTTTGGAAACGTTGGCAATAGCCGTGCCAGGTTGGATTCGAGCGCAAGTAACTGCTGATTGGTTTGACCGCTACGGTTCCCGTTTTGAGCAATATCGTTTGCCCGCTACGAAAAAGGAACAGGCTGGGTTGGCCAATACGATTGGCACGGACGGTTTTCATCTGCTGGCTGCCATTTATAGCCCACAAGCTCCAGACTGATTGCGGGAAATAGAACCTGTGCAGATTTTGCGACAGGTTTGGGTGCAACAATATTATGTAGACCAGGGTCTGGTCAAATGGCGGCCGGCCGGCAATTTGCCAGCAGCCGCATTGATGTTCCAGTCCCCCTATGATGTGGAAGCGCGTTACGCACAAAAGCGCGCGGAGACCTGGACGGGGTATAAAGTGCATTTGACAGAAACCTGCACACTCGACCGACCCAATCTCATTACTCATGTCGTTACTACACCAGCCACAACGCCAGATGTGAAGGTAACGGAAGAAATTCAGCAAGCGCTGATTGGGAAAGGCTTGCCTCCTGACGTACATGTAGTGGATGAAGGGTATACCGCTGCTGAACACCTGGTTGCTAGCGAAGAGCAACGCATCGAACTGTTGGGGCCGGTATCCCGCGACACCAGTTGGCAGGCGCGAAGCGGAGAAGGTTTTGCCGCTGACGACTTTACTATTGCTTGGGAACAACAAGAAGTTTCCCTGTCCCGGTGGTAAGGAAAGCCGGGTTTGGTCGGTCGGCCATGACACCTCCGCCAACGAATCTATTCATGTCCGCTTCGCCAAACGAGATTGCGACGTATGTGCATGCCGCATACATTGCACGACCGCCAAGCAAGGCCGTGGCCTTCGTCTCCAACCACAACAACGACTCGTTGCTTTGCAAACAGCGCGTCAATATCAACAGACACCTGAATTCAAGGAACGTTACGACATCCGTGCCGGCGTGGAAGGGGCTATTTCTCAATGTACACGGTCGTTTGACTTGCGTCGCTCTCGCTATACTGGCTTGGCGAAAACGCACTTGCAACATATTCTGACAGCGGCCGCTTTGAATCTGACGAGAGTGGCTTGTTGGCTGCACGGAAACCCTCGATCTCAAACTCGCACCTCGCATTTTGCTGCTCTCGCATTTACTTAACAATAAATTAACCAGCAGTATCACCCCTTCACCTTGTCACGAGAAAGGCCAATTCGGGCGAGTTCAGGTATAATGTAAGGGATTCCACACTTAGGTAGGATACCCCCTCGGATGAATACACAGTTTACTTCTTCCGAAATCTATATCATAGTTGTTTACTTTGTATACGGGCTGGCGTTTTTCTCACTGGGACTGGCGCTGGTGACCACCTGTAGGAGGAGGTCAATCCCGTTCCGTTTTCTATCGGCTATCGTTCCCTTGGCGGCTTTTGGCCTGCTGCATGCCACTCACGAGTGGATAGAGATGCTGCAGGCGATAGCGGTTGCCGGTGATGAGACGTACACTCCCACCCTGACGCTGGAAATCATCCGGGTGTCCTTGTTGGCTGCCTCCTTTCTCTGTCTGCTTGCCTTTGGTATGTACTTGGTGAGCCCCGAGCCCACGAGATGGCGCCGGCTGCTCCTGTCATTGGCTGGCATGACGTTACTGTGGCTGGCCGCAACATTTGTTACCACACTCATTCTCGATACGGAACCGCTGGAGACGATTGCAATGGCGGACGTGCTTTCCCGCTATATTCTGGCGATCCCAGCGGCAGGGGTAGGTGCATGGGCTTTGATGTGGCAGCAGCGGATATTTCGCGAACATGATATGCCGCAGTTTGGACGGTATCTGGTCTGGGCAGCGACGGCTCTATTGCTCTATGGGGTTATTGGCCAGCTTTTTGTCAGAGAGACGGGGCTTTTTCCTTCTACGCTGCTGAATTCCGGGCAATTTATGCAGTGGTTTGGCTTTCCTGTACAATTATTTCGGGGGATTATCGCTCTCATCCTGGCCTATTTCCTGATTCGCGCTCTCGACGCATTTGAATTCGAATCCAGGCGACGTCTCGGCGAAGCGAACAAGACTATCGTCGAGACACAACAGGCCCAAATTGAATTGGAACGACGTAATCGTGTGGAGATGGAACGCCTGAACGATGAATTACGGGAAACGGCTCACGAACTGGCATTGCTCCTGGATCTAACAAACCTTTTAGTTTCACCGATATCGCTCGACGATCGTCTGCACCAATTACTTGACAAGCTGGTTCGTGAGCTGAAGTTCTGTGACAGTGCGATGATCACGCTGGCCGAGCCCACTTGGGAGAAACTAACGGTGGCGGCGTCGATGGGTTTCCGGTTTGCAGAAGACGAACAACCTTGTGCGATGTACGAGGAGGCCATCGAACTTAGCAACCAATGCGTACAAACTGCCATCGCCCTCTGCCGCCATACCGATGACCTAATCATCGAGTTCAATCCTGAAACAGCCCTGGACGAACGAGAATGCCAGTCGCACGACAACCCCATGACAATCCTCGCTCTGCCTCTTATGGTTGAGGATCGGGTTATCGGCAGTCTTGTTTTCGGCCGGCAAAATCTAATCTTTCTGGCTGAAATGTCTTTAGCAGAGTTCAAGCTCATCCTGGGTGTTGCGCAGGGATTGGGCTTATCATTGGAGTATGCGCGCCTGGTCGATGAAGCAGAGGATCGCAAAAATGTGCTGGCCGAGTTATTGCATCAGGCTGTGGGAACACAGGAGGCAGAGCGTCAACGCATCGCCCGGGAACTGCACGATGCCACAGGCCAATCATTGACGGCTATCTCCCTGGGCTTGCGTGGCGTCGAAACTGTCCTGACGCAGGAATCCAACGCCATAGTGAAAGAGGTTCATGATCTCGGCGGTATGAGCACACAGGCCTTAGGAGAACTCAGGCAGATTATCGCCGATCTCCGCCCCACGCATCTCGATGATCTCGGGCTCGCTCCCGCTGTGCGCTGGTATCTCAAGGACTATGAGAGTCGCCGCTCGATTCAGACGGTTTTGAGCATACACGGGGAGCAAATGCGTTTGCCACCAGAATACGAGACGGTGTTGTTTCGTATCATGCAAGAGGCAATGACTAATGTCACCAAGCATGCCGAGGCCACAGAGGTGCTGGTCACACTGGAGATGGCGCCATCCCAGGTAACGCTCTCTGTTAAGGACAATGGTAAAGGATTCGATATAGGTTCAGTACTAGAGCGCAAACAGACTTATGAGGGCTGGGGATTACTGGGCATGCATGAACGAGCAACGCTGTTGGGTGGGCAGGTAGCCATTCAAGCGGCAGCAGAAACCGGTACATGCGTCGAGGTAACCGTGCCTTTGCAGATGGAGAGTTGAATGCCGCAGAAGATAAGATTGTTACTGGTCGATGACCATGAAATCGTACGAACCGGGTTACGGATGCTCTTTCAGGCTGAATCTGATATGGAGATCGCCGGCGAGGTTGGCAGCGGCGACGAGGCTACCGCCGCTGTAGAGAGTCTATCACCCGATGTTGTGATCATGGATGTAGCCATGCCCGGAATGAGTGGCATCGAAGCGACGCGTCGTATCAAAAAGGCCAGCCCCCAAACTGTGGTGCTGGCCCTAACGATGTACGAAGACGAACAGTATTTCTTTGAGATGTTACGGGCAGGCGCCTCTGGTTATGTCCCTAAACGTGCGGCTGCAGACGATCTTGTCTCGGCCATTCGTGTGGTTAGCCAGGGCAATGTTTTTCTATACCCACCCTTGGCCAGGCTCTTGGTAGCCGACTATCTGCAGCGAGATGACACAGGTCGCTCACGTGGCGAACAGATACTGACGCCGCGCGAGCAGGAAGTGTTAGCCTACATCGCCGAAGGGCATACCAGCCGCGAAATCGCCGAGATCCTGGTGATAAGTATCAAGACAGTGGACAGGCATCGAGAAAACATCATGAACAAGCTCGATTTACACAATCGCGCCGCACTTGTGAAATACGCTATTGAGAAAGGGTTTATATCAATAGAACAGAGCTGATGTCTATGTGCAATAACTCACCAAGTAGAGTTAGCTGCACCTACTCATAATTCCTCATTTGAGGAGTTTGAAAAATTTTGCAGCAAAGAGAAATAAGATTTTGTCAAAGTACTCAGAACCAAAACAGTGCAGCAAACATAGCTTTCACGCAGACCGGCGAGACTGGAGCTCATTCGGTTGACGAGGATAAGGTTAGTGAAGTAGTCTTGGACGTGGAAGTACTGGTTTTTTCGCCGGCTGATGAAGCCAGCGTCAAGTTCTACAAAATGTTGGATGTGTTGTGGTAAACTATTCTACAAATGGCCGAAACAAAGCAACCTTGAGGGAGTACTCATGAAAGCGATTGTATGCACAAAATACGGGCCACCGGAAGTTCTTCAGCTCAAAGAGGTTGAAAAACCTACTCCCCGAAAAAATGAAGTATGTATAAAAAACTTTGCTACAGCGGTAACAGGAAGTGATGTTTTAATTCGGGGTGCTGATATGCCTATTATTATGGGGCTCATGTTTCGACTGATGATAGGTTTTACAAAGCCGAGAAAGCCTATACTGGGACTTGTGTTTGCCGGGGAAATTGAATCAGTAGGCAAAGATGTAAAACGATTCAAGAAAGGTGACCAGGTTTATGGATTTACGGGCTTTAGCTTTGGGACTTATGCCGAATACATATGTATACCAGAAGAAGAGTCGAAGCGAGGGTGTTTGGCAATGAAGCCATCCAACATGAGCTATGAAGAATCTGCTGCGGCTGCTTATGGGGGTGTTTTAGCTCCGTATTTTCTAGAAAAAGGCAATATCCAAAAAGGACAAAAGGTTCTTATTTATGGTGCTTCGGGAGCAATCGGAACTACTTCAGTGCAGCTAGTTAAGAACCTTGGTGCGGAAGTTACAGGTATATGTAGTACGAAGAATATAGAATTGGTGAAATCACTGGGAGCTGATGAAATCATAGATTATACAAAAGAGGATTTTGCAAGTAGAGGAGAACAGTATGATTTTATCTTAGATGCAGTTCCTAATGGCAAGATCGATAGGAAAAAACTAAAAGCACAGTGCAAGAAAGCTCTCTCTCCGAATGGAATTTATACATCTATTGATGATGGCAGTCCAAAGTTAAAGGCTGAATATCTTGTTCATCTCAATGAATTAATTGAAGCGGAACGTTTTAAGGCTGTCATAGATAAGACCTATCCGTTGGAAGAAATTGTAGAGGCTCATCGGTATGTTGATAGCGGTCATAAAAAGGGAAATGTGGTGATAACTTTGGAACAAAAAAAAGAAACCTAACAATGCCAATTCAGGCGAATTGGAAAGCAAGATTTTATTGTATCTGCTTGGTCCTGTGAAGGTATCAGGGCTACAACATTCCCACTATTGCCGATAATATTCTCATGAGCCACTCCTTCTTTGGTGGAGTATAGAGTTATTATCTCATAAGAACCCCTTTTATCAAGTCATATAGCAACTTCTACGGTACTGCGAAATCAGAGATGAGAAAAAAACGTAAAAAACGAAAAGGCAAAAAGAAGATAACGAAAAGTACAATCCGTTCAGTAAGAAGTATGTTCAATTCCCCTTTAGGAGCGATTCCAGCATTCACCCCTCCTGAACTTTCTGGAAGTGCTCCAGATGGATTTCGTTCCATTTCGATCTCTCAAGCCCTGATGGAGTATGCCAAACCCATTATGGAACGATTAGAGTCAGAGGAAATATCTGATTTGAATGAGGTTTTGCAACTGGCGACGCCATTATGGAATTATTCTCTAGGGATAGCGCCTGAGGAGAAAAAAGAGGAACAGAGGACTGTATTGATTGACTCCTTTCAAGAAGTTCTAAAGATGGATCAACAACAAGCAGAAGACTTTCTATCTGAGATGTTAAAGAGAAAAGAGTACTTATTTCCTCCTGAAATTCAACCAGCTTTTCCTCCCACGACTTTATTTATCAGAAAGGAAGTATCTCACCGGATTGTTCCATTCAATTTTGACGAGCTTCAACTTTCGGAGCAACCTATTCCTCCTGACACGGAAGACCAAAAGATGATTCAAACGGTTCGACAGATGGATCGTTACCTTTTAGAAAGTGCAGACTATGATGAATGGGAAGACCACTATTTTCAAATGGAAGAGGAATGTGCTTCCAGGTTTCGGACTTGGTTGTTTGCCAAAGGATTAACTGAGGAACATCCTGATTTTGCTTATTGTGTCGAGAGATTTTTAAACTTTGTCTATCTTTATGGTCATGGCGGTGCTGTTATTTTGGCCAATGTATCACCTCTTGAAATCGAAGAATTTTTTAGATATCACCTATTAAGAAAGGTCATGGTAGAACAACCTCACGAATATACATGGTGGATACCAGCGTTGAAACTTTTCTATACCTTTCTTTATGAAAAAGACTATCTTTCAGAAGAGTCCCCTTTAATCGAGCATCTTGATGAAGTCGAGCCTCACTTTATAGAACAGCTAAGAGAGAACTTTAGCTGATGCATAACCCCCTTTTATGAAAATTGATATCTTCTCAATAAGTAGGGGCGCACCCTTGCGGTCGCCCGGCCGCCTGGCGGGCAGACGCAAGGCCGCGCCCCTACCTCAGGTTATTGAGATGGGTGTGTCCTAGATGAGTTATTGGCGTGTCCTTGTGCTCCGTTCTTTAGCCAGATTATGAGTAAGGTCTTCCCAGAAAGCCTTGGGGTCGGCAGGGAAGGAGGAAGTGGGGGAAATAATTAATAGTGAACGGTTATTGA
>JAAENG010000018.1 GCA_024224665.1 Chloroflexota bacterium
TATCTCATTTTCATCTAGATGTGCGTCATAAAGCAGGCGATGGGGGCCATCACCGACCTCAGCCAGAGCGTCGCCGATGCCGTCCGTGCGGACATTGTTAAATCTCAGTGCCTGCATCTCGACCAGCGTACGTTCGACGGCGGGACCTTCCTCACCCGTCAGTGTCTTGAAGCGAATCAGGTCGGACAGAAAATCGATCTGGGCCTGTTGTATCGATCCAACCTGCATCCTAACCTTCTCTGCAGCTTGTAAGAGTTGCTCGGGGATTACAAACGACATGGTTTTATCTCTAAATCTCAATTGTCATCCTGAACGAATGTGAAGGATCTGGCGCTAGAACTGTGCAATTCTGTAACTTGAGGATTGCTTCGCTTTCCGACGTTTGGTCGTCCGACGTTTGGTCGTCACTAACTAATGACACATGTGTGGGGCTTGTGACTAGACATGCCAGCGACCTCCGATCTCTGACCTCCGACCTCTGTCTTCCGATCTCCGACCTCAGCACTACCACCGCCCCCCCATCGTCAACGCCATCAGCGCTTTCTGCACGTGCAAGCGGTTCTCAGCCTGCTGATAAATGAGCGACTGCGGACCATCGATCACGTCGTTGTCAGCCTCGTGACCACGGTCGATGGGCATGCAGTGCATGTAGACAGCATGCTTCTTGGCTAGATCCATATGTCGTTGTGTCACACACCAGTCTTCATGCTTGGCCGCCATCGCTTCCACTTCCGCCTCGTCCTCAGTCACCATGATCGGCCCCCACGATTTTGGATAGAGGAAATCCGCATCTTCGAAAGCCGCGTCCATGTCATTGCTTTCTTCAAACTTTACCCCGGCGATCTCGGCGTTATTACGAGCCGTTTCCATGATCTCCGGCATGAGGTGATAACCCTCAGGATAGGCTAGCGTCACATCCATGCCAAAGCGGGGCATGAGCATTACCAAAGACTGGGGCACACTCAAGGGACGCACATACTTGGGCGCATGAGTCCATGAAACCACGAATTTGCGCCCACGCAGATCGCGTCCAAAGCGCTCGACCAGGGTCATCAGATCGGCCATGGCCTGGCAGGGATGATCGACATCCTCCTGCATGCTGTAGATCGGCACAGGTGAATGTTTTGCCATCTGATACAGATATCGCTGCCCGATGCCGGTACGGCAGTCACGCACGGCGATGGCGTTGCCATAGCTGCCTAGAACCAGACCGGTATCTTTAGCATTCTCACCATGATCGATCTGGGTGGCTTTGGGCGTGAGGAAGATGGCATGGCCACCGAGTTGTGTCATGCCGGTTTCAAAGGAGTTACGCGTGCGTGTGCTCTCCTCGAAAAAGAGCATGTACAGGGTCTTGGCGCGCAAGATGTGATCTTGAGGCACGCCCATGGCAAAGTCAGCTTTGAGTTTAAGTGCTGCTTCGAGCATGGTCCATAATTCATCGACAGACCAGTCCTGTGTGGAAATGAAGTCTTTTTTGAAGAGTTGAGTGTCCATGAATTGGTTACTCGCTCCAGAAATACGGGTGTACGAAATCGATTTATGCAGCTTTTTGCAATGATCTGACAGTGGGAACCTGATCGGCACGTAGAGGCACGATAGCTGATACAGGCACAATCACCACGGCTATCGTTTCACCTACGGCATTAAACACTTCCAAGAAGGCGCCTTGTTCTCCGCCATGAGGATGGTCAACGAAATCGACCAGCATCGCTACATCATCTGTTTTTAAGTCCGATTCAGGGATATCTTGAATAACTGCTACTTCTTGATACAGAGTCAAAGTCATTGTGTTACCTCGCTGGTTTGAGGGTAATGAATTGGATTTGGGTGTGTCCTAGATGAGTTATTGGCGTGTCCTTGTGCTCCGTTCTTTAGCCAGATTATGAGTAAGGTCTTCCCAGAAAGCCTTGGGGTCGGCAGGGAAGGAGGAAGTGGGGGAAATAATTAATAGTGAACGGTTATTGA
>JAAENG010000019.1 GCA_024224665.1 Chloroflexota bacterium
GATTTGCGCAAATATCTCCGAGGCTCGAGACGACTTGAAGCGCCTGCGGAGCACAGTGGCACAAAAGGCTGCCGAGCATAACCTCGCCCCAATCGCTGTATCCTGCCATCCCTTTTCCGATTGGAAAGACCAGCACCATACTGACAAGGCAAGATATAACGACCTTGAACGTGCGTTGGGTGGAGTTGCGCGGCGTATGCTCATCTGCGGAATGCATGTACATATCGGGATCGAAGATGATGGGCTTCGCATCGATCTGATGAACCAGTTCCGGTATATCCTGCCACATCTGCTGGCACTGTCGACATCCTCGCCTTTCTGGCAAGGCCAAGATACGCGATTGGCGAGCTACCGTATGACAGTCTTCGACAACCTGCCGCGCACAGGCTTACCGCCGCAGTTTTCATCTTGGAGTGACTATGAACGCACTACAGGCACCTTGATCGATCTGGGAATTATCGAAGACACCACGAAAATCTGGTGGGACCTTCGGCCCAGCCACAAGTTCCCAACACTTGAGACGCGCATCTGCGATGTCTCCCCTCGGATGGAACA
>JAAENG010000020.1 GCA_024224665.1 Chloroflexota bacterium
GCATGGAGATCGTTGGTGGCGTATCCATGGGCTCACCGGATACGCCGTGCTTGTAGATGTGCCCGGCTACGGAGACCAGATCGGCGAACATGGAGTTACCCACGGCACTGGCGACGGTTGTGTCGGTCAGGGCATCCAGCCCCACATAGACGATGCCTTTGTGGCGGATCACGTCCATCCACTCGAAGATGGGCCGCGTATCATCCTCATCCAGATAGTCGGGTGAGATGAGTTCTGCGATATTGCCTGTGGTTAGTTTCTCCATCAGGGGACCGACGGAGCTCACGATCTTGTCGAAGTAGGTCTTGTCATATTTGAAGGCAGACACTAGGCCATCGAGGACTGGATCATAGAGGTCCTGTGCCTGCAGATGCCGCATCAGGGCAATGGCTTCGATGTTCCGGCCACGCAGTGCGGGGGGCAGGTTGCGTTCCTTGATACCGTCCTTGAGTTCGTCTACCTGCGCTTTCCAATCCTCTGCGCCGTGCTGATCCAGGTGGGCGCAGGCATATTCCATGAACAATGGCTCGATGTCATTGATGTAGCGCCGGACCTGTTGATAATCAGGGCGGCGGTTCAGAGCTACGAGCGCTCTCGCGATGATATTGACGAAGCGCCAAGCGAACTCCTTGAAGGCAGCCGAGTTACCTTCGCTAGGGAGCTGATTGGCGATACGGGTCGCCACTTCCGTAATGCGCGAGAAGTTGCCGATGGCATTATATCTGGCCGAGACCTGCGGGAACCCAAGATGAAACATATAGAAATCCTTGGCTCGACCTGCCCGCTTGGCCTCAGCGTATACACGCTGCAACAGACCGGCATCGCCCTTAGGGTCGA
>JAAENG010000021.1 GCA_024224665.1 Chloroflexota bacterium
CCTGGTCCCAGAGGATATCAAAGCGCGCTGCCTGCCCGAAGAGGCCCAGCCGCCAGGCCAGGCCAGGATCTGTGGGAATCAGGATCGACAGCACCCCCCCGTTCTTGATGACTCTGGCCCATTCCTTGATCGCCAGATGGGGGGGGTAGATATGTTCAAGCACGTGGGCTGCGACCACTCTGTCAAACGAGTTGTCCGGGTAGGCTATATCCGCCCCCGCCTGCACTTCAAGTGTCAGCTTGCCTTCATGCAATCCTGCCAGTTTGTGCCTCGCAACGTCCAACGTCTTTGCGTTTTGGTCAGTCAGGACGTATTGATCGAATCTGTGACGAACAAATCCGAGATGCGCGCCTGTCCCCGCACCAATCTCGAGGACGTACTTGAACTAGTCGTCGGTTCCAAACGGGCGCTCCAATAGTTTGTGACTGGCGCGCATCATCCAGGATTGAAGTGGACTCGAATAGTTTGCACTGTCGTACAAACTATGAAAATTGTCGAGCCAATTAGTCCAGGCCTTATCTTCGTCCTTCATCTGCTTCCTCGTTCAGATTTCGAAATGCCTTCTGCCTGACTTTGCGTCGATGGAGTGGCCGATTGGGAATAGATCCGATGTCATAGGCGAGAAATGCCAGTATCAACTGCAATCCGATGATCACAGGAAGGCCGGCAAGCATTACCGTTCCCGCAGACGCAGGTGCGTGATCATTGAGAGATTGCACCCATTGGGTGGCGCCGAAGATGATGCCAAATGCTAACATCGTCAATCCGATCGGAAGCTCAAGTGAGGCGATTGAAAGATCTCGGAGATAATAGTTGTAAAATATTCGCTTGATAAAATTTCGAATATGTTTGACAAAAAATTCGCCCATGATATTGGTTATCTTCAGGTTGCTGATTTCATCGCCATACTTCGAGTCCATTGGGATGTCGACGACCACGGCTCTAAGAGTATTCAGCCTGAATAGCATATCGGATTCAAAAAAATACCGATGGCTAATCTTTTTCATTGGTAAGTTGCGAATCACCTCACTGTGGATAGCCGTATATCCATTTGTCGGGTCGAATAGATTCCAGTAGCCAGACGACAGCTTGCTCATAAACGAAAGTGCGGCATTCCCGATCAGTCGTGCTCTGGGCATCTGTTCTAGGCTATCGAGATTGAAAAAGCGGTTTCCTTTGGTGTAGTCGGCTTCTCCCGCCAGAATGGGTTCGACGAAGTCGGCGATATATCGGGGGTCCATCTGCCCGTCACCGTCGATTTTCACAACGACTTCCATCCCATCCGCGATGGCAGCCTGATAGCCCGCCATGACGGCGCCGCCAACTCCCAAATTTCTTGGCAGCTTGATGACACGTACTCTGGTGTCCGTACACTCACTTTCGATGATTGCACCGGATGCCTGCGGGCAGCAGTCATCGACGACATAGATGCCGCTGACCAGATCGCCGATTGTCTCGATGACGCTCATGATCTGGTCTCGTACTTTGTATGCCGGTATCACTACCGCTATCTTGGCGGAATGGATTTGTGTCATGTTAAATCGGCAGGGCCCTGCAGGTTCAATGCATCGCCTCTTGCAAGCGAGCCAAGACGGCATCGTATTCGCTCAGGATTCTGCTCCAGAGAAACTGCTCCACACAGCGCTGCTGCGCTGCGTGAATCATGCTGGTCCGCATGGTCGGGTCGGGAGGGTTGTCCAGATGGGCAGCCAGATCGGCCGCGGCCTTGAAGAACAGTCCAGACGTATCACCACCTAGAACCCACCGATTGAAGGGATTGTCGTGTGCCAGAAGCAATGCGCCAGCGGCCATGGCTTCGATCAAGGATGGGTTGGTACCCCCTACCGAATGGCCATGAATGTACAGATTGCTACGACGCCTCAGTTCATTCAGTACACCGGTGTTGTAAACACCGCCGGCGAAATGGACATCCGTGTATTTGGTGCGTAACTGTCGACCGTAGTCATTGATCTCGAAGTTACCCAGAACAACCATGGGCTTCTTCTTCTCGCTGCGTTCAAATGCCTCGAGAATCACGTGAATCTGGTTCTCTGGCTCTGGACGCGCCACAACTAGGGAGAAGCTCTGACTCGGATACTGCGTGAGTAGCGGGTGGGACAGATCGTCTCTGTTCCCGGGTTGCAGCGCGTCGTCATCCACACCATATGCAATCATGGTGGATTCCTTACCAAGCTCCTCTTGCAAGTAACGTTGGATTTCTGGGTGATCGGCGATAAGAATATCTGCCTGACGGGCGGCTGACCGCTCATTCATGCGCAGCCAGATGCGCGCAAGTCGTCCCCATTTCTCTCGTCGCCACTCAATACCATCCATGTTGACGGCGTGCGGAATGGATCGTTGTTTCAGGTAACGCTGGAACACACCGGTCCCGTAGCCGAAGATCAATGCCACGGCGTTCTCTGGCACCTCTTTGAACGACCGCCAGTCATACTCAATGGTGCCGAGAGGGCCGCTGCTGCGAACCGAGATAAATCGGCGTCGAACCCCCATCCAAAGATCCTCATCAACGTTGTCTTTATTAACGGTGGGGTCCTGATTGCAGAACACGGTCACGTTGTGCCCCTGCCTAACCAGGTGGGGAGCAAGCACCTCAACCAATCTCTCGAATCCGCCGTAGCGGTTCGGAATGCCGCGTACGCCGATCAGATAAACATTTGCCATAGCCCAGACTTAGTGTAGGTAGCGCCCGCGCAGGACGTCACTCAGGATTCGAAGAAGACCTGCCATGCCGCCGAGGCAATAGCGCAGAAAGCCGGAGGGCCACGAGGATTTCAAGAGCACCCGACGCGCGGTGAATTCACCTTTACGCATCTTCCAGATGGCGCCAGATAATCCCCCGCTAGTGCCAGCGGGACGGTAGACGATAGACAACTCCCGCTCGAGAAAGCGGATTCGCGTATCAGATTGAACGTAGTGAAGAAGGAAGCACCAGTCTTCGCAGTATCGAAGTCGCACCAACCCGAGCCGCCGTTCCCGTCGGACAACCAGCGCGGGTGTGATCACCGGATTCAGGAGCGCAATCCACCAGCTGAATGGGATCCAGCGGCTCAGCGAGTGCGCCCAAAGGCGCGCTAACTTACCATACTTGGGCATCCCTTGAACATCATGAAACAGCAGATCAACTGCAGTGCTGTCGAGCTGCTGAAGTACCAGATCGATCTTGTCCTGCGTGAAGCTGTCGTCGGAGTCAAGGAACGCGATGTGGCTGAACCGCGCTCTTCTGATGCCCAGATTTCGGGCTGCCTGCGGCCCGCGATTGCGCTCGAACCGATAGCAGCGGATCGGGATGTTGTGGTTGTTGTTTGCGGGAAGCAGTGGACGCAGGTCTTCCGTGGATCCGTCATCGATAACGATGATCTCGACGCGATCAGGTTGTGCCGAGGCAACCGACTGACACGCTCGCGACACCATCTCCACGCGATTGAGCGTAGGAATGACCACTGATAGACCAGTCGGCCTCACAGAAGAATTGAATTGCATGATCAGTTGAAGAACGGGAGCTCACGCATGTAGGTTGATCCGGCTGCCCAGGTGAGGAGGATGACAACGTTCATAGCCGATAGGGCAATGAATTGACTCCCCGAGTTCGTGTAGGGGGTGAGCGACGGGCTGAGCGTTAAAAACAAGATGACTGGGTACATACCGTAAATGAAGCGATACCCAAAATAAGGCAACGTGAGAAACGGCACGCAGATAATGGCTAGCCGAAGCGAAATGACATAAGTCTTGTCAGACAAGATATTGCTGGTTCTTACTCCGTTTCGGCGAAACAGGATCGGAGCCAGCAATGCGGAAACAACGCAGGAAAAGGAAAGGATGCGAATCCAAAGCTCGCTGCTTTCGTGCATCGTGTACTTGTTGATCTCGTACAGAAAGCGTGAAACAAAAGGCAGCTCAATGGAGCTGTGCAGAGAGTGGACGGTGAGCAGAATCAGCCCTGCCATTAACGGCAGGAAGACCTTCCAGTTCTGTCGCGCCAGAAAGTACCCGAGCAATACCAGGCCGGCGCTTGTATGAAAGGCCATTGAAAATGCGCCCAGCAACAATGTGAGCAGCAAGTTGACAGGTGCGAGAGATATGCCAAGCACCATCAATCCTACCGATAAGCCTTGTCTCAATGCATTGGTGGACAGTTCAATCCCGATGAGCGATAGCAGGAACGCCGACAAATAGCATAGGCGGACACGCCACGGAGCACGGAAAAAAAGCACGGGTAGCACAATCAGGAAAATCCATGCGGCGGGCAGAAAATTGGTATCGCAGCTGCCGAACATGGCAAAGTTCAGCGCCTCAGTTGCGATCTGGAAGCTGGATTCACGATCCTCTATCAGCCCTCCTTTGCAGAAATCGGTAAATATTCCCGCGTAGGTAACCGTGTCAACTCCAAAGTCGAGGCTGCGAAAACACATCATCGTGATGATGATGATGACCGCTGTAGCACCGCCGATGAGATGCGGTGCGGGATGTCGGACGTTCAGCAGGCGGGCGCTGACGCCTGAGGACAGCGATAGCACAACGGCTATCAAGACAATGTCAGTCAGAAACATAGGATGGTGCGTCCGGTTGGCAACGTGTTCACGACAAACGCGACTGGTGCCAGTAGAGAGCGTCTTATCGATTGCTCTTTGTCAATTCCAGTTTCTTGCCCATCTTTTGGATATGCAGCGACGCGACACTGAATGCCTGCTCGGTGTTCAGCACATCGCGCAGAACAATCGTGTTATCGGGGTGAAAGCGCTTCAATTGACGCTGGACAATCGAGCGTCCGATGCGCGTAGCTTCGCGTGCCATTGCGCCTAGGAACTCAAATGCCGTTGCCACATAACCGGCTTCGCGAGCATGCTGCAACATGCACTGCATCACCATCCCCTTGTATTGCGGATCACTGATCAAGCAGCGCAGATAGAGCATCGAGAAGTTCGCCTTCTGGAGCCACTGCGGCTTGTCTTCGATACCTTTCAGCAGTGAGTATCCCCACACAGTGGGGACGCTGTAGTACTCCGGTACGCGCGCGTCCCACACTAGATTCTTGAACGCACCAATGTGTGCGTTATCGCGAAGTCCACCTACGTGGCGACCCTGTGCACTTTTTCCGGAAGTGCTGCCAGCACATGCACCTGGGATGACAATAGGAAAATCAACCTGATAGCTTTTTTGACTTTCAAGCGATATCAGCGCCGCACTGTAGATGTCTGGGCTGACCCCTCCAAAAAGTTCACCATGCCTCGCAACGATACGCTCGACCAGTTGGCGGGAGATCATTCCGGCATAGGCACGGGGCATGCCGAGCACGCCGCCCCGGCCGTCAGCGTAATCAGTGCCGGCTGGCG
>JAAENG010000022.1 GCA_024224665.1 Chloroflexota bacterium
ACCTTGTAATAGTCGAAATTCGGCTTCGCCTTAAGGTGCCACTTGCCGATCATGGCGGTCTGGTAACCGGCCTGGCGGAAGAGAATGGGCAGGGTCTGGTTCTCGGGCTTGACGCGACCACCGAGGTCGAAGACGCCGTTTACGTGCGGGTACTGGCCGGTGATGATGCAGGCTCGGCTGGGCGTGCAAATGGAGTTCACGCAAAAGGCATTGTCGAAGGTGATACCTTCAGCCGCCAGTTTGTCGAGCGTGGGAGTCGGGTTGAGCGGCTTTAACACTGTCGCATACGCGCCCACGGCCTGTGCCGTGTGGTCGTCGGACATGATGAAAAGCACGTTGGGCCGTGAATCGGCGCCTACGGAAATACCGGCCATTAACAGAACGGCCACGGTGAGCTTTGGTAACAGGTTCATAGTGAAATACGGAAAGGATGTGAGTAACGCCATGTCCAAAGTTAATTTCGCCTAGGCGATCAATTCCTTGATCACCTGGCCGCCAAATTGACTGAGTTGCTTGTATCGGCCACCATGGAAATAGGTGAGCTTGTTGTCATCGAGCCCAAGCAGGTGCAAGAGGGTGACGTGCATATCCTTGATTGGATGCACGACCTCGACGGCTCTTCCTCCAATTTCGTCAGTGGAACCAACAACGGCCCCTTGCTTTACGCCACCGCCGGCAAACCACATGGCCATTGCATTGGCGTTGTGGTCGCGGCCAAGGGCAAGCTCCCCGCCTCGGCGTTGGTTATCTGGGGTGCGCCCGAACTCTCCGGTCCACATCACCAGGGTGTCATCCAGCATGTCACGCTGCTTGAGATCTCTGATCAGCGCGGCGATCGGCTTGTCAACAGATTGGATACGTTTCTTGTGTGCCCGCTCGATGAAGTCGTGCGAATCCCATCCTCCGGAGAAGATCTGAATAAATCGCACCCCATTCTCGACCAGTCGACGGGCAAGCAGACATTTGCGGCCAAAGGGTTCAGTGTCCTCGTTGTCCAGGCCATACATCTCACGGGTCTTTTGCGACTCCTTCTTGATATCAATGATGTCCGGAATCTCCATTTGCATCCGGTAAGCGAGCTCGTAGTTTTCCATGCGAGCCGCCAAATCCTTATGCTGTGGATGATCCTTGAAGTGCCTTTGGTTGAGCTTCTTCAATACATCCAGATTTTTTCGTTGATGCACGCGACTTTTCCATTTGGGCGAGGTCAGATCGAGGATCGGCGAACCCTTGGAACGCAACTGGGTGCCCTGGTAATGGGCTGGGAGAAATCCGTTACTCCAATTGCCGCTTCCTCCCTGAGGCGCTGCAAGTTCGGTCATCACCACATAGCCTGGCAGATTCTGGTTTACCGAACCGAGCCCATAATTCATCCAGGCCCCTATGGCAGGGTCACCCCCGAAAAGATTGCCGGTGTTCATGTGGTAAAGCGCGAAGGGATGATTCACAGAAAAGGCCTGGCAGCCCTTGTAAACACACAGTTCGTCCGCCACCTCAGATTTGGCCATGTGAATGAAGTGCTCGCACATATCGATGCCGGCCTGACCGGTCTTGCGAAACTTGTATGGGCTTTTTACGTAAAAACGATCACCGCTCAGGCCACTGCCCGCAACCTTCTCATCGTCGTTCACAAAGCTCTTCATGTGCAGGTCCTGCAGCCAGGGCTTCGGGTCGAATGTATCGATGTGACTGGGCCCCCCTTCCATAAAAAGCATGATCACCGCCTTGGCCTTCGGAGTATGGTGAGGTTTTTTGAGAGCCAATGGACCGGGCTTCTTGGTTTCACTGGCAATAAGATCAGAAAAAGCCACCGAGCCGAGTGAGGCACCCAAGCCGTAAAGGAAGTCACGTCGTCGTAAAGTAGCGGTTTCTGCTGAAAAGGGGGCCTTCATATCAGTAGACGTAGATAAATTCATTGGTGTTGAGCAGGTTCAGGCAGATATCGGCAAGAGCCCGCGTCTCGGGGCTGACCTCGGCAGCAGTCTTGTCGTGGACGTAGTTCTTATAATTGTTCAGGCTTTCCTGATACTCGAAGGGATCCCCGGAAAATTCCTCGACCAATGAACGGCGAATCTCGGTCGGATAAGTCACCCGCTCAGGTTTTACACCGCGATGGTATTTAACCATCTCGTGGTAGTGCTGTCGCATTGCCTCTGTTTCCTCCTTTTTCGGATGACGGCCGAAGGCGAGCCTGAAAGCCTTGGTAACCTGCTTGTGCAACAGCTTCTCCTCCTGAAGGCGGATGGCCATGGCGATGGAACGCTTTGTGGCTGCATCACCGTTCATCAAGGTGAACACTTGAGGAGTGACCGCTGCCGAGTCGCGTGCTTCGCAGGAATCAGCCGAACCAGGCTTGTTGAACACCTCCATCAGCGGATCGCGCAAGCCGCGGGTGCGGTAGGCGTAGATCGAGCGGCGGTTGCGTTCCTTAGGCGTGGGGGATGCCTGGTAGGCCGGAGCCAGCGAAAACTGGATCATGCGGGGAGACAGGGCCACCTCCATGTTGATCTCCGGATGAACGGGTAGCCCTCCCATGGTCCGATTAAGCTCGCCGGTGACAACCAGCATGGAGTCGCGCAGT
>JAAENG010000023.1 GCA_024224665.1 Chloroflexota bacterium
AACGATGGTCATCTAATGATGGTCATCTAATGATGGTCATCTAATGATGGTCATCTAATGATGGTCATCTAATGATGGTCATCTAATGATGGTCATCTAATGATGGTCATCTAATGATGGTCATCTAACGATGGTCATCTAATGATGGTCATCCTATAAAGGCGCTTGTCTTGCCAGATAGCTGTAAGAAATGCCTCACCCCTATGCAGAAACAACACAGAACAGCAGAGGGCCAGAATTATAAATGTCCAATATCGTAGAAGTCAGGCAACTGGCAAAACAATACAATCCTCCAGATGGCGTCATGGCCGTACATGATATCTCCTTCGAGATTCATAGTGGCGAGATATTTAGTTTGCTGGGACCCAATGGCGCCGGCAAGACCACCACCCTCTCCATGCTCAGCTGTCTGCTAGCCCAGACCGGCGGCGATGCTTTTGTAGATGGAAACTCTATCTCGGAAGATGTCCTTAAAGTCAAACAAGCCATCGGCGTGGTTCCCCAAGAAATCGCTTTGTACCCCACCATCTCTGCTCGCGAGAACCTACAGTTTTGGGGACGGATGTATGGCATGGGAGGCCAGAGGCTCGAACAGCGCCTCGATATCTGTCTGGAGATCGCCGGATTAGCGGATCGAGCCACAGACAAAATCGAGACATACTCCGGTGGTATGAAACGCCGTCTCAACATCGCCGTAGGCTTGCTGCACGAGCCCAAAGTCCTTCTATTGGATGAACCCACAGTGGGCATTGACCCGCAAAGCCGGCGCCGCATCCTCGATACCATAAAAGCTCTCAATGAACATGGCATGACCGTACTCTACACCACGCACTACATGGAAGAGGCGGAAGAACTCAGCGATCGCATCGGCATCATCGACCATGGCGAGTTGATAGCCATCGGTACATTGGCCGAGCTTACGCGAAGGGTCGGAGAACATGATAACATACGCCTGCAGGTGGAATTCAATGGTGCGGATGCCGCCGATCTCACTGCGCAATTGGCCATGTGTAAAGGTGTCAGCCAGGTCGTTGCCGGCGATAGCACCCTGCTATTGCAGGTAGAGGACGCCGACACGGCGTTGGCTGATATCGTTGTCTTTGTGAGTCAGGCGGGAGCCCATATCCGCCAATTGGAGATCCAAGAACCCAACCTGGAGGGCGTTTTCTTACACCTGACAGGACGAGCCTTGAGAGACTGACTCGTATATCGACAACATCAGGATGAAATTGTGCTAAGCTTGCCCCAATCCCTCTAATAGATCAGCAAAATCTGACATCGCCTGATCCACCTCTCGGGCCGTCTCCGGCAGTTGTCTGACGAGAAGATCGATGAGATCAGCATCGAGATTGTAGGTATAGACATTCCGAACCACATGACGAAAACCACGATATTTATCCAACTTATCGCGCAATGATGGCTCGATGACCGCCGGTCGCACCCCAGGGATTTCAACTGACATCTGGCGCAAAAGATCGATGTGCCAATGTGATCCTTCAGGAACAGTTTGATCCACTCCGACCGCAATCACTTCGAACATCCGCTCAATGCCCGAGTAATAACCGTGAAGATTCAAAGCCGTCGCATCGATATATGAGTCGTCAGGATATTTTGCTGATTGCCCCCAAATGCGATCCACCCGATGGATTACAAGCACCAAATCCTTGAGTTCTTGGCGTAGTCGACCGGCAATGGCCAGGTATGCACCGTTCATAGTTCTATTCCCTCAGCTAGAATGGCATCAGTTAACGACGGTTTGCAATATGCCGAGGAGACAAGATCGATTTTGAAGCCAGGATCCAAGTCTTGCAATTTGGCGACAGCTACCAAATAATCTTCACCTTGTACACCCCACACCGCCAGATCTATGTCAGATGTCAGTTCGAATCTGCGCCCGGTGACCATTGATCCAAACACCAGCACTCTTGTTGCTCCAAAATCCCGCTTTAGCAGAGAGACGGCTTGTTGCACGACCGTCCAGGCACGTTGACGGCGCGCTTTCCTCTCCTCCTCCCGCATCATCCATCTTTTCTGAGCGGTGGCTCGATACGTTGCTAGCGTTTCTTCATTGAAATCAGATGACATCAGGCAAAAGGTAAGGTGCAAAAGGCAAAAGGCAAAAGGCAAAAGGCAAAAGGCAAAAGGCAAAAGGCAAAAATCATGTTAGCTGACGCCGGGACTTTTATCTGATTCTATCACACCCGCTGACCACAGTACAGAGAATTGCAATGCGCAAAGTTTGGGCCATCGCCTATAAAGACACATTGATACGCTTTCGAGATCGTAATGGCATTTTGCTAATGCTGGTCGCGCCCCTGGTGCTGGCTATCATCATTGGCGCTGCTTTTGGTGGCTTCTCTGCGGACGATGGTCCCACCTTTATTAGCGATATCCCGGTCATTGTGGTCAATCACGACGCCGGTGATCTGGGCCCGGTTGTTGCCGGTGTCTTCATATCTGAGGAGTTGGCCGATTTGCTGGACACGGTCGAGATGGATGATCTGGCCGGGGCCAAACAGCAGGTCGAGTTGGGTGATGCCCGCGCTGTGATTTTCATCCCATCCGATTTCAGCGACACCGTTCGCAGCCAGACAGGCGCCTCTACTGCCATCGATGTGTTTACGGATCCGGCAGCCAGTATCAGCCCGGTGATCATTCGTGCGATTCTCGGTGAAGTGATCAATGGATTCAATGCAGGCATCATTGCTGGCCGGATCAGCGTCGAGCAATTGCTGGCGCAGGAAGGCACTTTGGGGCCAGAAGAGGCCGCCCTTCCCACCATTCTGGCTGACACACTCAATGCCAATGCTGCCCAATTTGGTAGCAGTATCCAGCTAGCCACCACAGTGGCTGGCGCTACAGAAACCGGCAACAACAATCCTTTGGCCTACTTCGCGCCCAGCATGGCGATCCTTTTCCTCATGTTTACCTTGTTCGATGCCTCTCGGTCGATCTTACGTGAGGAACAGGAGGGCACACTGCAACGCATGATGACTTCACCGACCGCTTTCGGCGAGATCTTGGCCGGAAAAAATGGTGGCGTGTTTGTGACCGGCGTCTTGCAGTTGGGCATACTGGTCGGGGCTTCGTCACTGCTGTTCGGCCTTCATTGGGGCAGTTCCCTTTTAGCGGTGACACTCATGATCGTGGCCGTGGTGGCGGCAGCTTCCAGCCTGGGCGCCTTCATCACTGCCTTCGCCCGAGATGCCACACAAGCGAATATCATGGGCTCGGCCATCGCCCTCATCTTCGCCATTTTGGGCGGTAACTTCTTCGTGGCGCAAGCCTACCCCGCCTGGTTACAACCCTTTAGCAAGCTGACCATCAACCGCTGGGCGCTCGACGGTTTCACCGATCTTTCGTTACGAGGTGGTGGCTTACAAGATATCCTGCTGGAAGTGGCCGTCTTGCTGGGGATGAGTGTCGTGCTCTTCACATTATCGGTCTGGCGTTTACCCCGCCGCTTTGTGAGATAGACCATGTTCCAGATCTACCATATCGCTCGACAATACCTCACAACCACCTATCGCAGCCGCACCGTATTCCTCTTCGCCCTTGCCATGCCGCTGGTCTTCACTTTCGTGCTTGGCACGGTCATCGGCAGTGGCGGCGCAGGTGGTGGTGAACCGCTACGCTGGCCGATTGCCGTTGTCAACCACGATACGGGTGATTTCGGCCAGAGGCTCATCGATCAGTTACAGACCAGTCCCGACCTTGAATTGCTGTTTCTCGAGCCAGATGCTGCGCTCAGACAGATCCAAGAGGAGGACTTGGTTGCTATCCTCACCATCCCCCCACTATTTAGCGAGCAACTGTTGCATGACGATGAGGCCGAGCTGGCACTGGCAACCAGTGCGACGCAGATGATGCCGGGCCAATCAGTGCAGCAGGCAGTGCAGGCCGCAGCCTCGCAAGTATCGGGGGTGGTTCAGGCCGCCGAGACATCTGTCAATGCTGCAATTGCTCTGGAGCGCTTCGACGCAGGTTCAGACGAAGCTAACGCTTACTTCGATCAGGCGCTCAGTCGAGCCGACGCATTGTGGACTTCCACCCCACCACTGCTTATTCGAACCCAACCTCTAACACGTCTCGAGAACGGTGGCCAAATCCCCAACGGCTTCCAGCAAAGCTCACCCGGCATGCTCGTTACCTTCGCCCTCGTCTTCATGCTCAATGGGGCGATCGTACTCATCCTGGAAAGAGAACAAGGGACATTGCGCCGGCTTCTGGTCATGCCCATGCGCAAAGTAGGGATTCTCAGCGGTAAACTGTTGGCGATCTTTGTTGCCGGCTTGGGCCAAGCCTTTATCCTCATCGTCGCCGGCCAGTACCTATTTGGCGTCAACTGGGGAGAGGCTCCCCTGGCTCTGGTGATCCTGGTGATCGCCTTTACCATCTCTATCACAAGCCTGGGAATGCTGATTGCCGGTGTCGCCAAGACTTACGCCCAGGCCAATGCACTCGCCAGCATCCTCATGTACAGCATCGCTGCCCTTGGCGGCGCCTGGTGGCCTATTGAGATCACGCCAGAGTGGATGCAGAACCTGGCCAAACTCACACCAACCTATTGGGCTATGCAAGGGTTCCACGATATCATCACCCGCGGCCTGGGTGTCTTTGCCATCCTGCCTGAAGCGACGATATTGCTTGGATTCGCCGTGATTTTTCTCAGCATCGGTGTCTGGCGCTTTCGCTATGAATGACCAGCAGCGCGGCCACGAACCCGCTACCACACACAGGTTAGCATCCAACATGACAGATATCATGCCAAAACGCACATTCAATCTGCTCAGCATCTCGACCTACGTGATCGTATTTGCGGTCGGAATCCCCATGCTGATTGCCGCATTTGCCACTGAAGATCCAGATCGCTGGCTGATCGCCGGCCTATATGCTGCTTTGGTTGTGTTGCTCATTGCCGATGAACGTTCAGTCTGGCCACACACAGACCTGATGAACCATACGTATATGGCGATCTCGACGATACTGGTGACAAGCCTTGCAATTCTGGACCCAAATATAGGTCCAGGCATTATTTTGTTCTTTATGTTAAGTTCACAAGCAACAACCTTATTCCCTTGGCGTACAGGCTTAATCTGGCTCGGAATCTTCACTTTTATAACTGGTATTGTACTGTTTATTGGTTTTGGTGGGCCTGAGGGTCTCCTAATCCTACCGATCTATGGGGCCGGTTACGCTTTCTTCGCCGTTTTCGCCAACCAGACTCGTGAAGCTATCGAGGCACAAAACGAAAGTGAAAGACTCTACCATGAGCTTCAGCAGGCACATGCTCAGTTACGCAACTACGCCGAGCAAGTCGAGGAACTGACCATCATCGAAGAACGCAACCGGCTGGCACGCGAGATGCACGACACTGTCGGACACCGTCTCACCGTTTCGGCTGTACACCTAGAAGCCGCCCAACGCCTGATCCCAGACAACCCTGAGAAAGCGTCAACGATGGTAGAGACAGTGCGTGGCCAGATTACAGAAGCACTGACCGAGCTTCGACAGGCTGTCGCCGCTTTGCGGGCTCCGGTCGAAGAGGATTTGTCGTTGATCAACTCTTTGCAGCGATTGGCTACGCAGTTCGAGCAGGGCACCGGCATCACAGTGCAACTAGAACTGCCGGAGGACTTTCCACCACTAGAACCAAAACAGCGACAAGCGATGTATCGGGCAGCACAAGAGACATTGACTAACGTTCAGCGCCATTCGCAGGCCCAGCATGTTTGGCTGCAACTGCAGGTACAGAATGACTCACTTATTCTCTATATCAGTGACGACGGTATCGGTGTTCCCCCCGATCTACAACCTAGCGGCTTTGGTCTCAAGGGCCTATCAGAACGCGCCACCCAGTTGGGCGGAAATTTTCACCTGGCCCCAAGGCCAGATGGCGGCACGCAGGCGACATTTCATATACCGATAATTGTAGAACCGCAATAGCTTAAAACGTCCTTCTGCGGTAAGATTCACTTACGTCATGGCATAGGAGTTCTGATATGGTCACTGTACAACCACTAGAAGAAGTAATCATCCCAATCACTATAGATTACCTTGAAGAGGATGCGGTCTATCAGGTGAGTTGTCCCTGGTTACAGGGATGTCATGCCTGGAGTGAGACATTGGACGAAGCGATGCGCGCGATACCTGGTAATATCCGAGCCATGCTTGATGCCCGTAGGGCCAATGGATCGCCGATACCGCCACAACTGTTGGCGCTTAAATCCGAACAGCATTTCAGATTGCGTGTGACGCCAGCATGAGATATCGTGAAGTGGCAAAGCGTTTGCGAAAACTAGGCTGCGAATATGTACGTCCAGGTGCTGGGTCGCACCGAATTTGGCGAAATCTGTATTGGTCAGATACACTTTACTCAAATGGCTCACCTCTTTTTCGGGGCCGACATCCCCGAATGACGGGGTTTCACCTGCGAAAATGTCTGATACTGGGGAAGTTCGTTCCTCAGTCGAAGTGCAACATGTGCTTGCCTAATACAGAATTTGGCGAAATCCAACTACCGACACCTATACAACAATTCCAGATTGGGGTGCGAAAGATATCAAGCCCGGCGCCTTAAGGCACATCCTTCGAGATCTAGGAATCAGCCGAAGTGAATTCGGATCAATCAATTAGCGGATAGCAATTAAGTGACCTACCATGCCACCAATGATCCAATTGATGCTAGTTGACGACCAACGCCTGATGCGCGACGGTCTGCGTACACTGTTAGAATTAGAAGAGGATTTCGAGGTCGTCGGGGAAGCCGAAAATGGCCAACAAGCCTTGGACCTCTACGAGCGTCTGCAACCCGATGTGGTCATGATGGATATTCGCATGCCGCTGATGGATGGCGTCGAAGCAACGCGCCATTTGCACGAACAATGGCCCGAGGCACAGGTGATCATCCTCACCACTTTCGACGATGACGAATACGTTTTCGAAGGCCTGAGAGCAGGAGCGCGGGGGTATCTGCTCAAGGCAGTATCCAGCGCTGAACTCGCCGAGGCCATTCGTACTGTAGCGGCAGGTGGAGCGCTGATCGATCCCTCGGTCACGCGAAAGGTCGTGGCCGAATTCGCCCGTATGGCGCCATCAACCCGCCCCACACAACAAGAGTTGGTTGAACCACTTTCTGATCGTGAACTCGATGTGCTGCGCTTGTTGGCTGAAGGCTTCACCAACAAAGAGATCGCGCAGCGCCTATTCCTGGCAGAGGGAACGGTTAAAAACTACGTTACCAGCATCCTCGGTAAGATCGGGGCGAGAGATCGCACACAGGCGGCGTTGCGAGCACGGGAGTTGGGGCTGCTCTGAAGGCAGGGCAAATAACTTGTTAGCGATAAGAGAATACTTTATGTTCAGCTATCACCTTCCCACCCAAATTATTGTAGGACAGCAGGCTGCTTTTGCGCTCTATGAGGTGTTGTCCACTCTGTCGGCGCAGCGCCTGTTGTTGGTCAGTGACACCGGTTTGGTTCAGCTTGGCGTCGTAGAAGAAATTCAGGCCGGGTTGAGCGCCCAAGGTCGAGAGGTCGCGGTTTTCAGCGATATCAGCACGAATCCCAGCACCGTTGCGGTGGCCGCAGGATTGGCACTGGCGCGAGAAATGGAGGCGCAGGTTATCGTGGCCTTGGGCGGTGGCAGCCCCATTGATGTAGCAAAAGGGATTGCGATGCTCATGACTAATGGAGGCTGCTACGCCGACTACCAGTGGGGCGGAAAATCCATCACCCAGCGCAGCCTGCCGCTCGTGGCTGTACCTACCACCGCCGGAACCGGCAGCGAGGTGAGCAAAGTCGCCGTGATCGTCGATCCAGAGCGACCTTTCAAAAAGGGTGTGCTCAGTTCCCTGATGTTCCCCCACAGTGCTGTTATCGACGCTGAATTGACTCGCTCTCTTCCCAAAAGTATGACGGCAGCCACCGGCATGGATACTTTCATCCATGCTCTGGAAGCATACACAGGTCGCCGCTCAAATCCGTACACAGATATGCTGAGTCTGGCCGCATTAAAAACAACCTGGTGGGCATTGCCACGAGCTGTGAACGATGGCGACGATATGCAAGCACGCGAGGCTATGATGTTGGCAGCGCTTTGGGCGGGCACGGCCATGGATCATGCCGGATTGGGACTGATCCATTCCCTTTCGGGGGCGCTAACCGGCCAACTGCACTTGCATCATGGACTGACCAACGCCATCCTCCTACCCCACATCCTCCGTTTCAATCTCCCTGAGATCAAAGGCGACCGCATTGCCCAACTCAAACAGATAGTAGGCCTTTCCAGCCTGGCGAACGATGACGCACTTATCGATATCATCGAAAACTTTGTCATCGATCTGGGGCTACCCACCCAGCTTTCGACAGTCACAGAGCTGACAGCACTTTCCCAGCCGGCGATTCTGGATACCGTCATCGAAGATACGTTGAAAATGGCTATGACGCCAAACAATCCTCGAGAGACGACAGCAGAGGACGTCAAGTTCCTCATCGCCGAATTGTGAACGCTTGATCGCGCTTCGTGCTTTCAGTATGACAATTCCATTGTCTCGATTTCTCAAATATCTCAATTGAGCAACCACTATGTCCAACCATACTCTAAGCCCCGCGACCCGGGAATTTCTCTCAAAATCACCGCACCATCTCTTGATCGATGGTAAATGGCTGCCCGCTTCGACGGGACAAACCTACCAGAGCATCAATCCCTCAGATGGCTCAGTCTTAGCGGAAGTAGCCTCGGCCGGCGTCGAAGATGTCGATCTGGCGGTTGCCGCAGCCCGAGCAGCGTTTGACAATGGCTGGAGCACGATGCTCCCACGCGAGCGCGAGCGCCTTTTGCGCGGCTTTGCCGATCTCATCGCCGACCATGCCGAAGAACTGGCCGAATTGGAATCACTAGACAATGGCAAGCCTATCAGCCACACCCGCGCCATCGATAGCAGAGCGGCGGCCAATCTCGTCTACCATTTCGCCGGTTGGCCCAGCAAAATGGCCGGATCGACCGCCCCGGTGTCGATACCCAACCATTTTGTCTACACTCGTCGAGAGCCGGTCGGTGTGGCCGGCATTATCATTCCTTGGAATTATCCCCTGATCCATGGCATGCAGAAGGTCTCCCCCGCCCTGGCTTGTGGCAATACCGTCATTCTCAAACCCGCGCAACTGGCGTCACTCCCCCTGTTGAGATTAGGCGAGCTGGCACTAGAGGCTGGAATACCGGCGGGCGTTTTCAACATTCTCAGCGGGCGGGGATCGGTCATCGGCCAGGCTATGGCGGAACATCCTGGCATCGACAAGATCCAGGTGACGGGCTCCACCGCTGTGGGGCGCAGTGTGATCCGAGCATCGGCGGGCAATCTCAAGCGACTGGCGTTGGAATTAGGCAGCAAAGCACCCAATATCATCTTCGCCGACGCGGATCTCAAGCAAGCTGTTCCCGGCGCCTTTCGAGCCGCGTTCGCTAACACCGGCCAAAGTTGTGTGGCCGGCGCCCGCTTGTTCGTGCATGCTTCGATCTTCTCCGAGGTGCTGGAGGGGCTTCTGGAACGGGTGCGTAGTGCCAAAATCGGACACGCACTGGACCCGGAAACAGAGCTAGGCCCCATCGTGGATGGTGTGCAACTGGAAACGATATTGAACTACATCCACAGTGGTATCGAGCAAGGCGCAAACCTTGCCTGTGGTGGCAAGCGCCTGACCGAGGGTGATTATGGTAAAGGCTTCTACATCGAGCCCACGATCTTCAACAATGTACATGATGACATGGTCATCTCCCGGGAGGAGATCTTTGGGCCCGTGCTCCCTGTCTATTCGTTCGACTCAGAACCAGAGGTGATCGCCCGAGCCAATGACACCGACTATGGCCTGGCCTCCGCTATATGGACCCGAGATGTTGCCAGAACTCATCGCGTGGCGGCTGCTATCAAGTCCGGCGTGGTCTGGGTCAATACCTACGACATGTTCGACGGCGCCGCACCCTTCGGCGGCTTCAAAGGCAGCGGCTATGGTCGCGACAATGGCGAGGAAGTCTTGGAAGCGTACACTGAAGTGAAAGCTGTGTGGATTGCGACGCGTGACGCGTGACGCGTGGTGCGTGGTGCGTGACGCGTGACGCGTGGTGCGTGGTGCGTGGTGCGTGGTGCGTGGTGTAATTTCCGCGACGTCTATCTCCAATCTCCTACCTCTGACCTCTGACCTCTGACCTCCGACCTCCGACCTCCGACCTCCGACCTCTGTTCTCCGACCTCCGATCCCATGCCTTCCTACGATGCAATTGTCATCGGCGCCGGATATATCGGTTGCAGCGTTGCTTATCATCTGACAAAAGCCGGATTAAAAACGGCCTTGTTTGATCAGGGTGGCATTGCGGCAGGGGCTTCGCGCGCGAATTATGGCAATTACCAGGTTCAGGATGCTGAACTGGAGCACAGTTTGCCGATGATCACTGCCGGTTACAGGTGCTTTGATGCGCTTGAAGAGGAACTGGATTGCCGGGTTGGTTTACGGACGTTGGGTGGCCTTTTACTGATTGAGACCGAATCCCAGTGGCAGACAATGGCGTCAAGGCTACCCCAATTACACGCTGCTGGCATCCAAGCAGAATTGGTGCCCTCCGGCCAACTACCTGAACTTGAACCCCTTCTGAACCCACGTACAGTTGTAGGTGCGTGCTATCATGAACGGGAGGGGCAAGTCTATCCCTTTTCGCTTACCTCAGCCTACGTTCGGCGTGCCCTCGAGCGGGGGTTGAGTCTTCATCTCAACACCAAGTTAAAGAGTATCGGTACGCGTAGCGGTCGCATCCATCACCTTGAGACGAGTACAGACACCTTCGATACAGCAGTCGTTGTGTTGTGTACAGGCGCCTGGACCATGCCTTTGGGGCTATCGCTAGGTCAAACATGGTCCATTCCACACGTGCATGGGCAGGCGCTGGTTACCGAGTCAGTTCCCGGCTTACGCCTGCAAAACCACATCGCCTCGGCCGCTTTTTTCGAAGATATGCATGTGGACGATGCCGAAGGTGAGCGTGCCGTGCTCGCAGTCTCACAGGCCACCTCGGGCCATTTTCTGCTGGGCGAGGCTCCCAAAAACACCACAGATCGGGGCTCAGAGGCAACGCCGGAAGCTCAGGCAGCAATCGCTAAACTGGTAGGTCACTACTTCCCGGCGCTCAAAGGTCTGCGCGTGTTGAGAGGGTGGGGAGCACCCGTCGCCTATACCAATGACGGACTACCCTATCTCGGTCCCGTCTCCGATATCGAAGGCTTGATCTTGGCCACCGCCTTCAAGTCAACGGTCATTGTCACGCCGCTGGTCGGACGCACTATTGCCCAACTTGTGATAGATAGACGTACTGATCTCGACATCACGCCCTTCTCTCCTGACCGTGTGCTAGCACATGTCCACTAACAGCTACGACGTCATTATCATCGGTGGGGGCATCGCTGGACTGGCGATTGCCTACCATGTGGGGCGCCATAATGCCAGTGTACTTTTGCTTGAGGCTGACACACTTGGCAGTGGCACATCAGGCGCCTGTGCCGGTCGAGCACAGATTTCGGAAGGACCTCGGGGCAAGCACATGGATGTGGTACTGGAGGGTCTGGCAAAACTGGAAGGGCTGGAGGAGGAGTTGGGATATGAGTTCGAGTGGAGGAGGCTGGGCAATCTCATATTGATCGAGCATGATCATCACTGGCAGTCTTGGTCCGACCAGATTACCTATCTTAAAGATCGAGGAGTTCCGGCCGATATCTTGGACCCGGCCGATCTGATCGCAATCGAACCTCTGCTCAAAATCGACCGCTTTCGAGGCGCCGCCTGGTGCCTGGAAGGACATCTCAATCCCTTCAAGTTCATGCGAGCATACGCCAACGCCGCTCGCCAACAGGGCGCTGATCTACGCCAGCATACCCCGGTCACCGGCTTCACGCTCAAGGGCGGCCGTATTGTGGCGGTGCAGACGCCACAGGGTAGCTTCTCCGCCCAAACTGTCGTCGTAACTGCCGGCGCCTGGACCAGAAAACTCTTGGCGAGTGCCGGCCTGCATCTCCCTATCCAGTTCACACATGCCGAAGCGGTTATCAGCGAACCCCTGCCCCCGATCCTGAACAACCACATCGGTCTGGCCGACTTCTACGAAACGATTCACAACGCTGCTCGGGCGGTGTCGATTGGATTGGCTCAACAGCAGAGCGGTGCGCTGCTCATTACCGAAGCGGTGGCACAACTGCCCGATATCCACAGGGCCAACAGTCATTGGGGCATCTCAGACATTGCCCGTGATCTATTGGCATTATTTCCAAAGCTGGCAGATGTTCGCCTCATTCGCGCCTGGGCCGCGCCCAGCCCTTTTCTCCTTGATGAGCAACCCGCCATCGGCTGGCTGGCGGGTGCGGATAACTGTTTTGTCGCCACCTGCTTCCACCTTACCATAACGACCATTCCCGTACTGAGCGAGCGGATGGCAGCCCTGATCTTGCAAGAACGCGCTGATCCGTATCTATCTGCATTTTCTCCCGCTCGATTTCAACGAGAAGTTGCCGCCGATTAGGACTTCGATATATGCAATCCAGATCACAAAGAATCGATCCACTGATAGACAGGCGCGGTAACGCCGTGCATTTGATGCTGAATGGTGCTGAGGTCGTAGCCTATGAAGGCGAAACAGTAGCGACAATGCTACTGGCAGTGGGTCGACGAACCTTCCGCTTAGCGTCCAAAAGCGGTGAGCCTCGCAGTCTCTTTTGTAATATGGGTGTCTGTTACGACTGTCTGGTGACGGTAGATGGCGTACGCAATGTGCGCGCTTGTGTGACGGCAGTTCGGGAGGGTATGCGGGTGGAGGTCGGAGATCAGAGGTCGGAGGTCGGAGGTCAGAGGTCAGAGGTCGGAAATCGGAGGTCGGGGCATCGATCTTCTACGATTGAAGTCGAATTGGTTGTGGTAGGAGCGGGGCCGGCGGGTATGGAGGCGGCGTTGGTGGCGGCTGAAGCTGGGGTTCAGGTTGTTCTTGTCGATGGTAACGCTCGTCCCGGTGGCCAGTATTACAGACAACCCCCGCCAGCATTTCAGATCTCCAAGGCTGATCGTCGGTACGGCGATGCATCCGATCTCTTTCAGAGACTAGAGCACAGCGCTCACCTTCAAGTTTTTTCTGAGACATTGGTTTGGGGTGCATTTCCAGGCGATGGGGGTGGATGGATATTAGCCCTGCACGGTCCGATAGCCCCTTATCGGCTTCACGCCCAAAAACTTATCCTCGCCACAGGAGCGTATGATCGCCCCATCGCCTTCCCCGGTTGGACCCTGCCCGGAGTCCTCACTGCCGGCGCCGCACAAACCCTGATCAAAAGTCAGGGCATTGTCCCCGGGCAGCGATTTGTGTTGGCAGGCAGCGGCCCCCTGCAACTGATCGTGGCTGCCGGATTAGTAGAGGCAGGCGCCGAGGTTGTGGCCGTGCTAGAAGGCTCGGCCTTGTCCAGCTCCTTGAACCTCAACACAATTCGGGCCGCCTGGGGTCAATGGCCGCGCATGGAGGAGGGTAGAAGGGCTGTGCTGACCTTACGTCGTGCAGGCGTCCCCATGCGCTTTGGTTGGGCGATGACAGCTGCCCGCGGGCTATCCGAAGTGGAGGCGGTGGATGTTGCCAAGCTTAGTGACGGCTGGCATGCGCAGACTGATACAGTCGAGACCCTCAAAGCGGATAGCTTGATCTCAGGCTATGGATTTCTGCCTAACACAGCGCTCACGCGGCTCTTAGCTTGCCAGCACGAGCTTGTCCAGAACAGAGGGGGTTGGGTACCGGTGCGTGACGACCGCATGCAGACTACACTCCCCGGCGTCTACGCTGTGGGCGATGGCGCCGGCATCGGCGGTGCTTCCCTGGCGCGGCTGGAAGGCCGAATGGCGGGTATAGATGTTGCCAACCAACTGCACCGGCTACCCCGTGAGTCTATGCAGTCGGCAACGAATGCTCTTCGACCGGCGCTGATCCGTGAATATCGCTTCGCCGAAATGCTTGGCCGCCTCTTTACCCCAGGCCCTGGGCTGTACGATTTAGCAAGAGGAGACACCCACATCTGCCGCTGTGAAGAAGTGAGCTTAGGCGACATTCGTCAGGCGCAGACTTTGAGCTGCAACACACTCAATGAGATCAAGGGGCTCACACGCGCTGGTATGGGTAACTGCCAGGGTCGTATTTGCGGCGACCTGCTGTCCCGATCTCTTTTGAATTCGGCACTGCCCCCGGCGGAATATGATATGCAATTGCAAGAAATGGGTGCGTTGAATGTACGCCCACCAATCCATCCCCTGACGGTGAAAGAACTGGCAGAGAGTGCTGCCTGAACAAAGATACCAATGGGATTGCGTGGTGCGTGGTGCGTGGTGCGTGGTGCGTGGTGCGTGGTGCGTGGTGCGTGGTGCGTAAATCGATTATCCATCATCAATACCGACCATTCAAGCGAGCATTCGGCCAAATGAAGGAATGATCAATCGACTAACCGACTAACCGACTAACAGACCAAACGACTAACAGACCAAACGACTAACCGACCACGCGACTAACCGACTAACCGACTAACAGACCAAACGACTAACAGACCAAACGACTAACAGACCAAACGACTAACAGACCACGCGACTAACAGACTAACCGACTAACAGACCAAACGACTAACAGACCAAACGACTAACAGACCAAACGACTAACAGACCACGCGACTAACAGACCAAACGACTAACAGACCAAACGACTAACAGACTAAACGACTAACAGACCACGCGACTAACAGACCAAACGACTAACAGACCACGCGACTAACAGACCAAACGACCACGCGACCAAAGTCAATCAATTTGTAACAATCAGCAGTATGGCAGAGATCGTAAGAATTGAAAGGATGATCTTATCGAATGCCTCTTTGCGCACTCGTGACACAAATGTTTTCCCAATATAAACCCCGATCGGTACGAATATCAATAGAAAGGCGATCTCACGCAGCCGTGCCAGATCGAATAAACCCGCATACATGTAAAAGGGCACCTTGATCCAGTTTAGTACCAGGAAGAACAGGGCTGAAGTTGCGATGAACGTGCGTGGCTGTACATCCTGCAACAACAGGTAAATAGCTACCGGCGGACCACCAATGTGAGCGATGGTTGATGTGAATCCAGCCGTACCCCCGGCAAATACACCATGCCACGGCCTCGGGCGATAGCTGAAATAGCCCAAAAGTCGTGGTTCCAAAAACTTGTACAAGGTGAACGACAGGATGATGACACCCATAGTTGTACGCAGTATCTGCTGCGACACGTTGGTAATAAAAACTGTCCCCAATACAACCCCGACCAGAGCCCCGGGTATAAGTAATTTGAGATAGCTCAAATCCCAATAGCGCCAATGAAACCCCACCGCCAGAAGATCCGCCAGGATGAGAATCGGTAGCATCGAGCCCAGAACCATGTCTACCGGCATCACCAACGAGAGCAATGGTAGGGCAATGGTAGCAAAAGTGGCGCCAAAGCCCCCTTTTGACATGCCGATTACCAGCATAGCCAGGGCGGCGACAGTGTAACCTTCGATAGGTATTTCTGACATCGATGTTGACGCCGATTCAAATGGCGGTTGGACGATGGGATCGGGTAACAGGTGAACGGTGGGTGGAATTACGTTCGCAGATAGGGGACCGCTTGCGAGCCTTCGGGCAGCACACAAATGCATGCGTCCCCGCCCTTGATGCTCTGTAGATGTGCAACCATGTCCTCGATACTCGTGCAGGGGTTAAAAAGCGCGCCTTCGATCTGATCTGCCGTTAGCCCCTCGCTGTAGACAAAGACATCGGCGTGCAGTTGGATGTGCGCCTGCATTTGTATTTGCCATTGGTCGTGTTCGACAAAACCTGGCTTTGCAAGCATATCCAAAATCCCTTGTGGTGATCCTGCTTCAGCCAGTAATGCCGCATATCTGCCATGGTCAGGCACGCCATCTTCGCACGCTGCAGCAACGATAATCGCCCCACCTGTTTTCACGACCCCGGCGGCAGCTTTCATCCCTTTGACAGCCTGATAGAGATTCTGGTCGAGTGGGTAACCACTGTTGGTGGTGACGACGATGTCGTAGGGTTCGTCTACTGCTATCATGGCATTTTCGCGGACGAATTCGCAGCCGGCAGCATGTGCCTGAATTACATCTCCTGCAAAAACGCCTGTAATCTCTCGACGATCGTTTAAGGTCACGTTCAACAGAATGGTTGGGTTCGTACGAAGTGCCATCTCACGCATTTCCTCCCAGATCGGGTTACCATGTAAGACACCCCAAGTCGCCTGAGGATGGCCCACCATGTCGACACCATGGTTGCTGAATACACTTTCCGCTCCGGCCAAAGAGGGTAGGATTGCCTTGGGACCGCCACTGAATCCGGCAAAAAAATGGGGTTCGATAAAGCCGGTGAGGATCTTCACATCTGCTTCGAGGTAGGTTCGATTGATACGCACAGGATGGCCGAGATGCGTATGCCCGAGAGACGCCAGTTGACCGTCATCAAAACAATCATGTTGGAGACAAAGATAATTATCCACGATGTCATCGCCCAACATCATGCGCAACTCAGGTTCGGTCTGAGGTCGGTGTGTACCCAATCCATTTAGCAGCACGATATCCGAAGCGCGGATACCCACATCCAATAGCTCCTGGATGATAACAGGCAAAATGCGATCGTTGGGTGTGGCGCGAGTGATATCGGTGTGCACTATCACGACACGATCGCCCGCTTGAGCGAGTTGGTCGAGCGCCTGACCCGCGATGGGATCGTGCAGCGCATCCACTAGAGCGCTTTTTTCGTCAGCCAGTCCCGGTACAAACCTGGGTCGAATCACATCAACTGAATCAGGTAGCTCCACGGCCATGCCATGGCGACCATAGGCGAGTTTCACTTGCATCTTAGCCTCACATCGTAAAAATCTGTGGCTTAACGGGGTTCTATGTGGTGGAAGAGCACGTGGTGCGTGGTGCGTGGTGCGTGGTGCGTGGTGCGTGGTGCGTGGTGCGTGGTGCGTGGTGCGGGGTGCGTGGTGCGTGGTGCGTGGTGCGTGGTGCGGAGTGCGGAGTGCATGGTGCG
>JAAENG010000024.1 GCA_024224665.1 Chloroflexota bacterium
AATCGAGTGTGACTTGATCAGCACCGTTAGGGATGGATATATCCTGATAAACTGTTGAATACGTTGAACCCTGTGGCGCGATCTCACCCATTAAGTTACGATCCAGTTTCCCCGCCGGTAAAGTTGATGCCTGTGCGGGTAGCTGTCCCAGGCGAACAGACCGAGCACCTGTATGCGCTTCAGCCGTTGTATATTTCGCAGATGCGCCAGTAACGGGCAGTGTCCAGGCAGCATTGGTTTCGAAGCCACCATTTGTCACCAATTCCTGGCACGTATACGGTATAAATTGAGGATCGATTGCAGTGGCTTGGCTGACCACACCCGGCATAATCAATAACGCTGCCAGTGTCAAGCAGCTTATTATGATTATCAGGTTAGACGAACGATTACGCTGGATGCCTCTCATAGCTTTCTTCATAAAACATACTCCTCCTTTGTTGGCAAACGACGTACTACCAGTTCATTTGCCGAAACCAGAAACAATTGAATAACTCTAGACAGGGTGGGATGTTGACAGGAAGAGCCAGGCCGCTCAGCGAAATCCTAAAATCCCAACCCTTGCTCTTGCCTAAAGATTAAGACGATGATCCGCAGAATAAGTTACGCTGGATTTACATTGTCTCTAACAAAATCACAATTTGACATTATCGTAAAGCGACGCTATACTGCCGACCCAATAGAGTTAAACCATTATGTGGTTGTCACGACTATGATCGATTTTAGCTTATCCTTCTTTCTTATTGTTATCGTTATTGAGCTTCTGGTTCTTATTATAGGCCAGGAGCCGATGTCGGTTGGAAGGCGGGTGAGTAGCTAAGTAGGCGACCACCCCAACGAAGCGATAATGTCGCCCCTCTTCCAACCGGAAGGGGGGCTTTTTTATGCCCATCAGAATTGGGCAACCCTATACAGGCAACGTAGCCTCCAAAACACGTGCAGCAGTTGCCGTGCCCCGGAGGCTTTTTTGCAGTTTTTATTCCCTTATTCTCTCCCATATTTAGGATATCCACTCATGAAACGTACTGGAGCCCAGATCGTCTGGGATGCCATGATCCGGGAAGGCGTTACGACCGTCTTTGGCATGCCCGGTGGCGCTAATCTTCCGATTTACGATGCCTTATCGCAGTGCCCTGAAATCCACCATGTACTGGTACGGCACGAGCAAGCTGCGGCTCATATGGCCGATGGCTATGCCCGTGTCACCGGAGATGTAGGCGTCTGCGTGGTCACCTCTGGGCCGGCAGCCACCAATCTGGTCACAGGTTTGGCTAATGCCATGATGGATTCGATCCCAATTGTCGCTGTAACCGGCCAGGTGCCCACTACCATGCTGGGCAACGACGCTTTTCAAGAGACCGATGTGACCGGGGTGACACAACCGGTGACCAAACACAATTACCTGGTGACAGATGTGGCAGAACTGCCTCAGGTGATGAAAGAAGCCTTTTATATCGCCCGTGAGGGCCGGCCGGGACCGGTGTTGATCGATATCTGCAAGGATGTACAAAACGACAGCACCGATTTCGATTATGCGGGTGAAGTCTCACTACCCGGGTATAATCCCTGGTTTGGGCTGGACGAGCAGGATATCGAGCAGGCCGCAGCGATGATCAACGCCGCCAAGAAACCTTTGATCCTCGCCGGTCACGGCGTGCAGATGGGGAACGCTACGGAGGAGTTGAGGCAGCTCATCGAGAGAGCCGAAATTCCGGTCACGACGACATTGCTGGGGTTAGGTGATATCCCCGAGACACACCCACTGGCCTTGGGCATGTGCGGCATGCATGGCGAAGCGCATACCAATCTGGCCATTCAAGAATGCGACGTCCTCATAGCTATCGGTATGCGCTTCGATGATAGGGTGACCGGCAATCTGGATGAATTCGCACGCAAGGCCAAAGTTATCCATCTGGAGATGGACCCGGCCGAGGTCGGTAAAAACGTCAAACCTGACATCGCTCTGATCGGAGATGCAAAGGAAAGTCTGCAAGCTCTGCTGGCCAAGGTCGATCCGGCGCGACACGTGGAATGGCTAAAAGAGATCGATGTCTGGCGAAAGGAAGGGGAAGAACGCTGCATTTTAGAGGCGGAGATCGATGAACTGATACCCCCCTATGTCATGCGCCAACTCTGGCACTCGACCGGCGGCAAGTGCATTGTCGTCACCGATGTGGGACAACACCAGATGTGGGAAGCCCAATATTTCCTACATGATCAACCACGCCAATTGTTGACCTCTGGCGGCCTGGGTACCATGGGTTTCTCTTTGCCGGCAGCTATCGGCGCTCAGATGGCCTCTCCCCAGAGCCTGGTGTGGACGGTCGCCGGTGACGGCAGCTTTCAGATGACCCTACAAGAACTGGCGACCGTGCAGCAAGAGAATCTACCCGTCAAGATCGCCATCATCAACAACGGCTTCCTGGGTATGGTGCGCCAGTGGCAACAGCTCTTTTACGGGAAACGTTACATGGGCACACCTATGCTCAGCCCAGATTTTGTGAAGCTGGCCGACGCTTATGGCATTGCCGCCCGCCGTGTCGAAAACAAGGCAGACGTGATTGATGCACTTGACGAAGCCAATGCCCACGATGGCCCTTATCTCATCGATTTTCGTGTCAAAGAAGAAGTCAACGTCTATCCGATGGTCGCACCCGGCGCTGCTGTCGGCGACCTCATCCGCCGCCCCAAGATAGTGCAGGGCCCCAGCGGTGTAACCCCCGCCTGGTAGAGGAGGAATTTAATATGTTGTACGATTACCCGGAACGCACAAATGGACACCGTGCTCATACGGTGATTGCCTGGCTGGAAGATAAGCCGGGTGTCCTGAATCGCGTAGTGGGCTTGTTTCGACGGCGTAATTTCAATATCGAAAGCCTGACGGTTGGACATAGCGAGGCGCCAGGGATCAGCCGCCTGACTTTTGTCGTCGATGGCGATGATCGTATGGTGGATCAGGCCATCAAGCAACTGTACAAGCTGGTCAATGTCACACGTGTCGAAAATATCACCGAGCGCCGTGCTATCAAGCGCGAGATGGTGCTGGCACGAGTGAAGGTAGATGGTCAGACGCGCAGCGAAATCATGCAGATCGTAGACATCTACCGCGCTCGTATCGTGGATGTCAGTATCGACGCCGTGGTTGTCCAGGGTGTTGGCAGTACCGAACAGATCGAGAGTCTGATCGAGTTACTGAGTAATTACACGATACTGGAGATGGTTCGTACCGGCGCCATCGCCATGACTAGAGGACATGCCGGCCGCAACGGCAATGGCAAACGCAAGCGCAGAACGGCTCTATAGGCAATTCTGGAAGTTCAGCAGGTAGACTTGGTATCCGTAGACCCGTAGACCCGTAGACCGGGATTGGCCTGTCGAGCGGGCAAATCTGCTCAATCCGCCTGATTTCCTGGTTTACCGGTTTCCTGGTCTACTGGTTTTCCGATTTCCCGATTATCTGAAACCAATCAAACTCATTTTGGAGGAACTACCAACATTGTGGCAACGCTTTATTATGACAATGACGCAGACTTCAAGAATCTTGCGGGGCGTAAAATCGCCGTGCTCGGTTATGGCAGCCAGGGACACGCCCATGCTCTGAGTTTGCAGGACAGTGGTATGGACGTTCGCGTGGGCTTATATAAAGGCTCCAATTCTTGGGAGAAAGCCGAGGCTGCAGGGCTGCGCGTCGTTTCTACAGCCCAGGCTTGCGAAGAAGCCGAGATCATTATGGTGCTCATCCCCGACACCAAACAAGCAACTGTCTACAAAGAGAGCATCGAGCCAAATCTGAGGCCTGGGGACACGTTGATGTTCGGGCACGGATTCAATATACGCTTTGGCCAGATCATCCCCCCCGACTTTATAGATGTGAGCATGGTCGCCCCTAAAGCGCCAGGTCACCGTGTACGGGAATTGTTCGTCGAGGGCACAGGCACACCCGCAGTCGTGGCTGTCTATCAAGATGCCAGCGGCCACGCCTGGCAAGACGTGTTGGCTTTCGCTAAAGGCATCGGCTGCACCCGCGCCGGCGCCATTGTCACCACCTTCAAAGAGGAAACCGAAACCGATCTCTTTGGAGAGCAGGCGGTATTGTGCGGTGGTGTCAGTGAGCTGGTCAAAGCCGGTTTCCAGACCCTGGTCGATGCCGGTTACCAGCCGGAAGTCGCCTACTTCGAATGCATGCACGAACTCAAGCTCATTGTCGATCTCTTATACCAGGGTGGTCTGGGATATATGCGTTATAGTATCAGCGACACAGCCGAATATGGCGACTACCATGCCGGACGGCGCATTATTACCGAAGAGACTCGAGCGACAATGCGTGAACTGCTTGATGACATCCAGTCCGGCGCTTATGCTGAGGAATGGATCGACGAAAACGCCAATGGCCGGCCCAATTTCAACGCTCGCCGCGCCGAAGAACGCGATCTGCAGATCGAGCAGGTCGGTAAGGATTTGCGGCATATGATGCCGTGGTTGAATCCGGTTGATGTTTGAGAAGTAGCAAGTAGCAAGTGGCAAGTAGCCAGCGACATAAACCCTCTAGGTTGAGTGATAAGTGTTCTCATGAATCCGTTTGAAGATTTTGAAGCGTGGTTGAAACAGGTTCCTACAAGCATCAAGAATGATGCTCTTTGGAGTTTTCGAATGTACCAGAAAGCTCTTTATATGTCTGATCTCGCGTGGTATGATGCTCAATTTCTTATTGATGATCCTCGAGGTAGAGGTACAGCTTGGCAACTCGTAAATAGTGCTGGGTCTGTGTCTGCAAATAGCGAAGAGGGTTACGGCCGAGGCTTCGGCAAAGATTATGCTCGGTTTTTGCGTATCGCTTTGGGCTCTGCTAAAGAGACTCGGGGCTGGTATTATCGCGGCAGACATGTATGGGATGCTGAATTTGTGCTTCGTCGTATGCGACTAGCCGACCAGATTATCGCTGGTCTAGTCAAAACTTCACACCAGCAGCGAAACCGCCAATAGTACCTGCCACCTGCCACTTGCCACCTGCTACTCTCGTTATCTTAATTTCCAAAGGAGTCTATCTCATGTCCGACCCCAGTGTTTATGGCCCCGACAAAGTTCTGATTTTCGATACCACTCTACGCGATGGCGAGCAATCCCCCGGCGCCACACTTAATGCTCAAGAGAAACTTGACATCGCCCGCCAGCTTGCCCGTCTTGGTGTGGATATCATCGAAGCGGGCTTTCCGGTAGCCTCACCTGGCGATCTCGAAGCGGTCAAACGTATCGCTGAAACGGTCGGGCAGGAGACTCGTGTGGATAAGCATGGCAACACCGCCGAACCACCCACCATCTGTGGTCTGGCCCGTGCCAACAAAAAGGATATCGATGCTGCCTGGGAGGCCGTACAACCGGCCAAACACCCATGCATCCATACCTTTATCGCTACCTCGCCCGTGCATATGGAATACAAATTGCGTATGTCGCCCGAGGAAGTGATCGAGCGCACGCGCGAAATGGTCTCCTATGCCAAACAGTTCTGCGACGATGTCGAATTCAGCCCCGAGGATGCCGGTCGCAGTCATCCCAAGTACCTGTATCAGATCTTAGAAGTGGCGATTGAGGCAGGTGCTACCACCCTAAATATACCTGACACGGTTGGGTACACCACCCCGGATGAGTTCGGACGTCTGATCCACGATATCCGAGAAAACACGCCCGGCGCCAAGGATGTGGTGATCTCAGTGCACTGTCACGACGATCTCGGTCTGGCCACTGCCAACACGATGGCCGGCGTCCAGAACGGCGCTCGACAAGTTGAGGTCACCCTCAACGGAATCGGCGAACGCGCCGGTAACACCAGCCTGGAAGAGGTGGTCATGGCCCTGTATGTGCGCCAGCAGGTGTACGAGATCGATAGCAACATCGTCACTCAGGAGATCCACCGCACGTCAGACATGGTGAGTCGCTATACCGGCATGATGATACAGCCCAATAAAGCGATCGTGGGCAGTAACGCTTTTGCTCACGAAGCGGGCATTCATCAAGATGGCATGCTCAAGAACAAGCGCACCTATGAGATCATGGATGCAGACACTATCGGTCTCAGCCATAGCAAACTCGTCTTGGGTAAGCATTCAGGCCGCCATGCCTTCCGCGTACGCCTGCAAGAGATGGGCTATCACCTGGAGGATGATGAGTTGAACAAGGTGTTCAGACGTTTCAAAGAGCTGGCCGACAAGAAGAAAGTCGTCAGCGATGCTGATCTGGAAGCCTTGGTAGGTGATGAGGTCTATCAGCCGCAGGAGACCTGGGAATTGGTGGGTGTGCAGGTGCAATGCGGGATCAACGTCGTCCCCACGGCGGTGGTGACCTTGCGCAATGTCGAGACAGGGCAGGTCATGACCGATGCCGGCTTTGGTACCGGCCCTGTCGATGCTGTGTACCAGGGCATTAAAAGGATCGTACAGGTGCCCAACACCCTCACCGAATTCGTCGTTCAGGCGGTCACCGAAGGTATCGATGCCAATGGTGATGTCACTATCCGTATTGCCGTCCCCGAGAGCCGTGGTTATTCGCATACTGCTCAAGGGAGAGCTCGCCGCCGCCTGTTCTCGGGCCGTGGAGTCGATACCGACATCCTGGTAGCCTGTGCCAAGGCGTACATACAAGCCCTGAATAAGCTGATCGATTCAGAAAGCCAGGACAGCGCCGCCGTTCGCATAACACAAGATGATGCCGTTCCGGCATGATGTTCGAACCACAATGGTTCTCTGGGATTTCGCGTGGTGCTGATTATTTCCACACTATATCTAGGCGCTGGCACAACCAGCCACTAGGTGTGGGGGCATCATCGACTGAAATTCGTGATCGTCACGCGAAGTCCCAAAGAGCCACCACAATTAAAGGTGACTGTCACCGGCGAAAATCGATATCCTGAATGTAAATCCGCGCTATTGACAGTCACTCTATCACCCTGTCACTCAACAAGCCTCCCACCACACGACACCATGACAACGAACGACGGAAATCAAGCCAAAACCCTCTTCGAAAAAGTATGGGACGCGCATGTGGTCAAACAGGATCCTGGCGCTCCCGTCGTCCTTTACATCGATGCCCACCTGATTCACGAGGTCACCTCACCTCAAGCATTTTCTGCCTTGCGTGAACGGGATTTGAAAGTCCGGCGCCCGCAAAAGACATTCGCTACGATGGATCACGCTATCCCTACACGAGATGTTGACATCACACTCTGGCCTGCTGATGCTGCCATGCAAGTGCGCACCCTTCGCCAGAACTGCCACGATTTCGGCGTCACGCTCTGGGATATCGAGGGGGATGTGCAGGGCATTGTACACGTGGTTGGCCCGGAGATGGGCGTCACACAACCGGGCATGACCATTGTTTGCGGTGACAGCCACACCAGCACACACGGCGCCTTCGGTGCCCTCGCCTTCGGCATCGGCACCAGCGAAGTCAGCCACGTGTTGGCTACACAGTGTCTGCTGCAAACCAAACCCAAGACCTTTGCTATCAAGGTGGAAGGGGAACTGGGCCAAGGTGTGACGGCCAAAGACATCATTCTCGCCATCATTGCCAAGAATGGCGCCGGTGGTGGGGCTGGACACGTGTTTGAGTACCGCGGCAGTGCCATCGAAAATCTGAGCATGGCCAACCGCATGACCATCTGCAACATGAGTATCGAGGGGGGGGCAAGGGCCGGTATGATCGCACCCGATGATACCACCTTCGAGTATCTCCAGGGGCGACCCTATGCACCCAAAGGCCCCGATTGGGACAATGCCGTCGCTTACTGGCGCACTTTGCATAGTGATAAAGGGGCCAGATTTGATCGAGAGCTTTTCATCGACGCCAATGCTTTGGAACCGATGGTGACCTACGGCACGAATCCCGGCCAGGGTGTTGGCGTCTCTGGCCATGTACCCACGACAGATGAACTTGATGATCCTGCCAAACGCCGCGCTTTGCTCAGTGCGATGGAGTATATGGGTCTGGAGCAGGGTCAGCCGCTCGAGGGGCAACCTATCGATATCGTTTTCATAGGTTCATGCACTAATGGCCGGATCGAAGACCTGCGTCAGGCGGCGGATGTGGTTAAAGGCAGGCGAGTTTCAGATGATGTCTGGGCGATCGTTGTGCCCGGCTCGAAGGATGTTAAAGCGCGAGCCGAAGCCGAAGGCCTGGATCGCATCTTCAGCGAGGCCGGCTTTGAATGGCGAGGTGCTGGATGTAGCATGTGCCTGGCGATGAATGATGACAAAGCCGGTGCGGGCAAATATGTGGCCAGCACAAGCAACCGTAATTTCCAGGGACGGCAAGGCCCCGGCGCTCGCACCTTGCTCATGAGTCCGCTGATGGCCGCCGCTGCAGCTGTTAGTGGCCGTGTTGTAGATGTGAGAGAAATATTATGAACAACCACTAAGAGAAAGGCTCGACAAGGTTCCGACTATCTACAAACTCTACTGGTGGTTTTTCACCGCCCCGCTCCCATGACATCGAGAAGAACCAAATCTCACTTTCGCCGATCATGAACGCTGCAGGCGACCAGAATCCATCGACACGTGAATGAGGTATCCCTTCATCATCATATTCTTCTATCTCAACACTTTCAAGATCCATCTCTGGCTGATATTCGGCAACCAACCGAAGGCCTCCCCTAGCCACGCTTCGGCCTTTGAATGCAGATCATAAGCTAGTCGACGTACTTCTGATAAGTCCGGCACAGAGACAGGAATTACCACCGCACTTGAATTAGAGGACCTCGTATGTGGATCTACCAAGATTTTCATGGTGTTCATAGTTGCTCCGATTCCTCATGCCAGCATGGTAAAAAGACTTTTTCGATTGTAACCCTTCTCTCACGCACATTCAAGTAACTCAAACAGCAGTTCACTCACACACCGAAATAGATTATGCAGCCTTTTACAACTCTAACCGCAACTGCCGTCCCCATGCGCGCCGAAAACGTCGATACCGACCAGATCATCCCCGCCAGGTACCTGACAGCCGTAACCAAAGAGGGTATGGGCGATGGCTGTTTTTCTGCTTGGCGCTACCATGATGACGGCTCACCCAATCCTGACTTTATTCTCAACAAAGACCACCATGCTGACGCAGAGATCCTCATTGCCGGCCGTAACTTTGGTAGTGGCTCCAGTCGTGAACATGCTGTTTGGGCGCTGGCCGAGTACGGGTTTCGCGCCGTGATCACCCCAGGTTATGCCGACATCTTCTACAACAACTCGCTCAAAAACGGCCTACTTCCCATCGCTCTGCCTGAAGAAACCGTCAACATGCTGCATGATCTGGTCGAAGAGGCGCCTGATACGCGGATTCAGATCGACCTGATCGGGCAAACTGTGACATTGCCCGATGGCCAACGTTTTTCCTTCGGTATCGATCCCTATCACAAGGACTGTTTGTGTCAGGGGTTGGATGATCTGGGCTACCTGCTGGCTCAAGATGACGCTATCGGCGCCTTTGAAGCCGTCCATTGACGTACATACATAACAACCACCTGCCACTCGCTACCTGCTCAGGATACGGTCTATTTTATGGCGACAACCTACAACATTGTACTGCTCCCGGGCGATGGTATTGGCCCCGAGGTCGTACGTGAAACACAATTGTTACTGGAAGAGCTAGCACCATCTTTCGGGTTTACGTTCCAGTTCGAAAAACATCAGATGGGCGGGTGCGCCATCGACGCCACGGGACAGCCTTTGCCCGACGAAACCTTGGCAGCGTGTAAACGGGCTGATGCCGTGCTTCTCGGCGCGGTCGGTGGCCCCAAGTGGAGTGATCCCACCGCCAGTGTGCGCCCCGAGCAAGGATTGCTGGCATTGCGAAAGGCCCTTGGCCTCTACGCCAATCTGCGACCTGTCAAGATATTTCCCCAGCTACTAGATGCCTCCAGCTTGAAGGCGGAGGTGCTCGACGGCGTCGATCTCCTGGTCGTGCGCGAACTGACCGGCGGCATCTACTTCGGTGAAAGTAAAGAGGGTGACGAGACCTCCTACAGCACCATGCTCTATACCCGTCCTGAGATCGAGCGGGTGGTGCGCGTCGCTGCGGGCGCCGCCCGCCAACGTCGTAACTATCTCGTTTCAGTGGATAAGGCCAATGTACTGGGCGTCTCTCGCTTGTGGCGTCGTGTGACGAGCGAAGTCATGGCCGAGGAGTTCCCGGATGTTGAACTAGAGCACCAGTACATCGATGCCATGGCCATGCACCTCATCCGCCGCCCGGCCCATTACGACGTAGTCGTCAGCGGCAACCTGTTTGGCGACATCCTTACGGACGAGGCGGCGATGCTGGCCGGGTCTATGGGTATGCTTCCCTCCGCCAGCCTTGGTGATAGCTCGAATGGTTTGTATGAACCCATCCATGGTTCTGCCCCCGACATCGCCGGACAGGGCATCGCCAACCCTTTGGCCACCATTCTCTCAGCCGCTATGATGCTGCGCCACTCCTTCAATCAGGATCAAGCCGCCGAGGCTATCGAATTGGCCGTCGAGCGCACCCTCGAGGCCGGCTACCGCACGCCAGATCTCGCAGGTGTCGCCGCTCCTGACCAGACGGTCGAGGTGGTTGGCGCCGAAGCGATGGGCGCGGTTGTGCGAGAAAACATGAAAGAAGTAATCGAGATGTTATAGTGGCATATAGGAGATGTTGTCTGAATAATTGTCTGAATCTGAGAGCTTGTAAAGATCACCCAAACTTTCGATAACCGCCCCCATAGACATTTTGTCCGTCAGTGTAATCACACCTGGACTATGATGTCCGGCAACAAGATGCTCTTGCAAATGTACGGGCATAGATGCCCGATTATTCGTGATCAGTATAAAGTCATGTAATTCACACCAGATCAAGATATCGGGATCGAGCGTGCCCCGGGGCGGCGCCCCGGGATCGCCGATACACCACGCAGTCATCTCAGGCCATTGACTACGCAAGCCAACACCTAGCCGAGGATTTACGTTCTCATCTAGCAAGTACTTGATGCGCTTGTCACTTTTGGACTCATATTTGGGAGCATTTTCTGCAAGCACCTGTTGGCGCAATTCCATTTGGTTGGACAGCAAGCTACGCTCGACCCATGCAGTCATATACAGATGTACTTCCTCTCTGTTGTGTAAGTAGAAGAGGATAGTTGCACATACCTGTTCCAGGCTAATACTGTGATAGGTCTGCGTTATATCATGCGCTGGCCGGCGTCGATGAATATATTCGTATAGTATTTTTTCGATACCGAGCTCAGTATCCTTCAAACGAATATCGGTTGGTGTCAAGAACTCGAAGTAACTCTCCAGTTCCATCGTTCTATTCTCCAACAGGTAAGGACTTAGGACCGAATAACTTGCCGAATTGCTCTCTGAAATGGCGGAAGAGTTCCGCAAGTTATTGAATTATCTATCCTAAGTATATAATTTGATCCTGAAAATCGCTATTGTCAAACTCGAACTCATCCTCAGTTATTTCTTTGTGTCGACCGGCTTTAATCCGCCGTAGTTTCTGGATTAGTGGGGGAGGATTCCTCTCCTGTTCCTCGCGCATCCGCTCACCAAATTCAATCCATTCAGTCATGTACTGATGCACTTCTTCCTTGTTGTGCAAATAGTACAGAATCGTGGCATAGATCTGTTCGAGGCTTAGTGACGGAAACCTCACGTCGATCGCTTCCGGCGCTTGGCCGCGATGAATGTATTCATAGAGCACGGACTCAATGCCGATGCGACTGCCTTTGAGGCGTATGTCGTTTGGCGCTAGAAAATCGAAGTAATCTTCAAGTTGCATCGCTGCTACCTCCGGGTCAATGGTGACTGATTCAATTATAGCAGCATTTCCCTATCGCATCCACCTAAAAGGAATCATTGACCATGACTGTACAACTCTACGACTGCACCCTTCGTGACGGCACCCAGGGCGAGGGTGTCAACTTCTCATCAGGCGACAAGCTGCGTATCGCCCGCAAGCTCGACGAGTTAGGTGTCAAATACATCGAGGGCGGTTGGCCGGGTTCCAATCCCAAAGATATGGATTTTTTCGAGCGCGCCAAATCCGAACTCGACCTCAGCAACGCCCGTGTGACTGCCTTCGGTTCCACGCGCAAAGCTAATACAGCGGTCGATCAAGACGCGCAGGTAAAAATGTTGTTGGACACAGAAACCGAAGTTGTTACCATTTTCGGGAAAACCTGGGATCTTCATGTCTTCGATGTCTTGCGCACCACCCTGGATGAGAATGTAAATATGGTGTTTGATACCGTTTCCTACTTGAAGGAGAACGGAAAGGAAGTGATTTACGACGCCGAACATTTTTTCGATGGTTACAAAGCGGATAGTGCCTACGCTTTGCGCACATTGGAGGCTGCAGAACATGCCGGCGCCGATTGCATTGTCCTCTGTGACACCAACGGCGGCTCCATGCCTTGGGAGATCGCACAGATCATGGGTGAAATCAAGGAAGCGGGGATTACGACGCCTTTGGGTATTCACACCCACAACGATGGTGAGGTGGGTGTGGCCAACGCTCTGGCCGGCATTCAAGCGGGTGCTGTACATGTGCAAGGGACCATCAATGGTTACGGCGAGCGCTGCGGCAACAGCAACATGATCAGCATCATCGCCAATCTCAATCTAAAGATGGGGATCGAGAGTGTGACACCTGAGCAACTCAATCGACTGACCGAGGTAGCCAATTTTGTCAGTGAATTGGCCAATCTCAACCCGGACACGCACGCGGCCTATGTGGGCAACAGTGCTTTTGCACACAAAGGGGGCGTGCATGTCAACGCGGTCCTAAAAAACGTCGATAGCTACCAACATATCGAACCCGAGCTGGTCGGGAACCGGCTGCGGGTGGTTGTCTCCGATCTTTCTGGAAAAGATAATATCGCCTTTAAGCGCGAGGATTTCGGCTTACAAGGGATCACTCGAGAGCAAGAACGTGAGGTCTTGCAACAGATCAAAGAGATGGAGAACCAAGGGTATGCCTTCGAAGCTGCCGACGCTTCTGTGGAATTGCTACTACGCAGAACCCTGGCGGATTACAAGCCCAAATTTTCATTGATCGATTTCACCACAGCAGTGGATTACCGCCGCGGTCGAGGATTATTTTCGGAAGCAACCGTCAAAGTCGAGATTCAGGGCGAAGTCTTTCATGAGGTAGCAGAGGGGAATGGCCCTGTCAATGCCATGAACCTCGCCTTGCGCAAAGCACTGTTGAGATTTTATCCTCAACTGGAAGCGGTGCATCTTACTGACTACAAAGTCCGCATTCTCGACACCCACATGGCCACTGCCGCCACCACACGCGTGTTGATCGACTACAGCGATGGCGAGCGCACCTGGGCAACAGTCGGGGCCAGTGCGAACATCATCGAAGCAAGCTGGCAGGCACTTTCCGATGGCCTGGAATACGCTTTATTGAATGACGACTCGTAACAACTGAGACTGACCTCCAATCATGCAGCCAACAAATCACCCAACAGCATTGAGAGTTCAAGCCGCCGGTCAGGACATGGGGCTTGACATAATCGTAGTTGAATTCGAGGAGAGCACACGCACTGCAGAGGATGCGGCGGCGGCTGTCGGCTGTAAAGTTGGACAGATCGTGAAGTCGCTCGTTTTTAATGTGGCGAGCGATCCGGTGATCTGTTTGGTGTCGGGCAGCAACCGTTTGGATGATCGCAAACTGGCGGGGTGGGCAGGTGTGGGGCGGAAGAAGGTCAAACGAGCGAGTGCAGATGAGGTGCGAGCGGCCACCGGCTACGCTATAGGTGGTGTGGCCCCGTTCGGTTATCGGCAGCCTTTACCTGTGCTGTGTGACGCAGATCTTCTACAATATGCTATCATCTGGGCGGCGGCTGGTACGCCAAAGGCTGTCTTTCAGATCACGCCACAGGCCTTGGTAGAGGCCACAGAGGCTACAGTTCTTGCTTTAGCGTAAACTAAACTCAGGTATTTATGACTTCACCAGCACTGAACAAAGAATACGTTCTTCCGCAGTACGACAGCAATAACTTTGCCAACATCCCAGGATTGGTGCAGTATTTTCTGACAGGATCTCCTCAGCCGAAATTCAACGGGGCGCTATCGAGTGGCCTTGATCAGCAATACGATCAAGTTATCTTTCTCCTGGTCGATGGCTTTGGCTGGAAATTCTTCGAGCGCTATGCAGATCATTCCTGTCTCAAGCGTCTTGCTGACTACGGGCACGTTGCTAAGGCGACCTCCCAGTTTCCCTCGACCACGGCTGCCCATATCAGCACGCTCTGTACAGATCAGGTCGTAGGCGAGCACGGCATCTTTGAATGGCAATATTACGAGCCGGCACTCGATGCCATGTTCCTGCCCTTCCGGTACGCTTATTCGGGTGAACAAGATCGTGAAACCCTGCGAGAGCGAGCGCCCGATCCGCAAGAATTGTTGCCAAGACAGTCCTTTTTTCAGAATCTACGTACTCAAGGTGTTGCTTCGTACGCGTCGATTCACTACTTTTACGCGGATTCGCCATACTCCGAAGTTATGACCCGAGGGGCTGAGGTCGTCCCCTATGACACACTGCCGGTTGCGCTATACCACCTCTTCCGGCAGGTAGAACGACAGACCACAAAAGCCTGTCACTACTTCTATCTGGGGGATATCGACGCCACCTGCCATACGTACGGACCTGAATCGGCCCAGGCGCAGGTCGAGATCGAGGCGTTCCTCACCCTATTCGAGCAGATTTTCTTACGTAAGGCGGAAGGCGTATTGCAGAATACGCTGCTTTTGCTCACTGCCGATCATGGTCAAATTGGCGTCAGCCCCGACACCACTGTGTTTTTGAACCTGCTGCCTGAGTTCGCCCAACTGCGTCCGATGCTTAAAACTAACCGTGCCGGCGAGGTGCTGACACCTGGTGGGTCCTCTCGGGATGTGTTCTTGTACATCAAGGAATCCTCTCTAGCCGACGCTCAGGCACTGCTCAGCAACCGACTGCAAGATGTCGCCGATGTCTACCTGACCGATGATCTGATCGCTGCGGGGCTGTTTGGCACGACGACACCTTCCGCCGCATTCATGTCTCATGTCAGCAATCTCGTGATTTTACCCCGCCCGGGTGAGACCGTGTGGTGGTTCGACGAAGAAAAATCCGGGATGAAGTTCTACGGCCACCATGGCGGTCTCACTGTTGATGAGATGGAGATACCCCTAATCTTGTATCCACTAAATGCATAGTATAGTACTGAATATAGTATGTACGACCGCTAGACGCGAAGGTGTCAGCTTAAACATATGTAAACGTAGCCCTCGGCAGGTCCGTGGCTGCGTAGAGTGCTCCACACTAATATCATTCTAAAAATATCAGAGGAAAAGTCAGCCATGCCTACATCAACCAACGGCCACAAACCTATGCGTTCAGATATCATCAAAAAGGGCATCGAGCGCGCCCCCCATCGCAGCCTGCTGCGCGCGACAGGTGTCAAAGAAGAAGACTTCGAGAAACCTTTTATCGCCATTGCCAATAGCTATGTTGACATCATTCCAGGTCACGTCCATTTAGATAAGTTCGGCGAGATCGTCAAGCAGGCGGTGCGTGCTGCCGGGGGAGTCCCTTTTCTTTTCAATACTATTGGCGTCGATGATGGCATTGCCATGGGGCATGCGGGTATGAAATACAGCCTGCCCAGCCGTGAGATCATCGCCGATTCGGTCGAGACCATGGTCAACGCCCACCAGTTCGACGCTCTGGTCTGTATCCCCAATTGCGATAAGATCGTTCCCGGCATGATCATGGCAGCCATGCGTTGCGATATCCCCACCATCTTCGTTTCTGGCGGCCCCATGTATGCCGGCCAGACTGATGACGGCACTACGGTCGATCTGATTTCGGTGTTCGAGGCTGTGGGTGCGGTAACGGCTGGCAACATGAGCGAATCCCGTCTGTTGGAGATCGAACAAGTAGCCTGTCCGACATGTGGTAGTTGCTCGGGCATGTTCACAGCCAATAGCATGAACTGCCTGTGTGAGGCGCTTGGCATTGCCTTGCCCGGTAACGGCACCTACATGGCACTCAGCCCCGAGCGTGAAGCCCTGGCCCGGCAGGCGGCGAAGCAGATTATGAGTCTGCTCGAAGCAGATGTGAGGCCCTCGGATATCGTCACACTCGAGAGCCTGGACAATGCCTTGACCCTGGATGTGGCCATGGGGGGCAGTACCAATACCGTTTTGCACACCTTAGCCATCGCTCATGAAGCCGGCATCGACTATCACATCGGCCGTATCGACGAGATCAGCCGTAGAACCCCCAACATTTGCAAGGTGTCACCATCGAGCCACTACCATGTCGAGGATGTACACAAAGCGGGCGGGATCAGCGCCATCCTCCACGAGTTAAGCAAAAAGCCCGGAGCACTGAATCTAGAGTGCCCGACAGTGACCGGCAGGACTTTAGGCGAAAACATCGCTGACGCCGCAACCAAGGACTCTCTTTGCATTCGCCGTCTGGACAATGCCTATAGCGAGGAAGGGGGGCTCTCTATCCTCTTTGGTAATTTGGCTGAGGATGGCTGTGTTGTCAAGACCGCCGGTGTAAAGCCGGAGATGTTGTCTCATACAGGTCCGGCGCGTATCTACGAAAGTCAGGATGAGGCGATGGATGGGATCATGGCCAATGAAGTGAAGGCCGGCGACGTTGTCGTTATCCGTTACGAAGGCCCCAAGGGTGGGCCCGGTATGCAGGAAATGCTCTCGCCCACCAGTCTGATCATGGGGCAGGGCTTAGGCAACAGTGTCGCTCTCATCACCGATGGCCGCTTTAGTGGTGGTACGCGGGGCTCTTGTGTCGGCCATATTAGTCCCGAGGCCGCGGCAGGTGGCGCCATTGGCCTGATCGAGCCTGGTGACTTGATTACCGTTGACATCCCCAACTGTTCTATTCACCTGCATGTGGAGGATGGCGAGCTGGCGCAGCGCCGTGAGAATTGGCAGCCATTGCAAAGGGGCGACCTTCCCCGCTATCTTAGCAAATACGCCAAATTAGTCACCAGTGGTTCACAAGGGGCTGTGTTGGATTGGTAGAGTTTAACGTATGAAGTATCTGATAATCCAGCCCGCCTCGCCCAACTGTGCCGAGGCGGGCAGTGTTATCGCCAACCTGGATATCTACCTCAATGGTTTCTACTCGCCTGAACCAGACTACCTCGATTCTGCTCAGGGATTGTCACAGCCACATGTTCACTTTTTGATCGCGTATGCTGGCGGTTCGGCAGCAGGATGCGGCGCTGTTAAGCTGTTCTTTTTGCGGGTGTTTTTCTCGATGAAACCCCGGTATTTGGCGATGTTTATACTGACCATCGGGCGAGACGACTTGTTCAAAGTGATGTTGCCTAACACACATTTCTTTCAAAAATGTGAACTGGTTCTAGACAAGTGTAAAAATATTGACTCTATTAACCATAGCGACTATAATAACCATAGTTCCTAAAGAGATGTGGTGCCTCATCAAGATCTTTTCGAACAACTCCTTGCTCAGGGTGTGCAACTGATTACGCCCATTGGGAAAAAAACGAAAAATCGGCTCATGCCTCTGTGGGACAAACTCTTCCTTCGCAAACGTTCCATTATCGAGACCATCAATGACCTGATCAAAAACATCTCGCAAATTGCTCACACCAGACGTCGGAGCATGACCAACATCTTGGTAAATCTCATCGCCGGCCTCCTGACCTACTCCCTCCAGCCAAAAAAGCCCTCCATGAACCTATCCGCTACCGAAGAAGCCCTCTTACCTGGGCTCATCTAATTCCGAACTCAGGTTAAGTAGTACACCACGCCGCAATCTCTGTCTGGCAACTTTCTATTGCCTTTCGATATAGACCTGTCTCGGTTGATCCACACCTCCAAACTTGCTACGTAAACCTGTCCGCTCTGCACATCGGATTGTGGTCAAGGTAGGCGGATTAGTGTCATCACAGGGCAGGTGCAACTAGGTTGCTCGTGGCAAGAATCTATTTCCATCTCTCATCCGCCGACAAAGCCAGTGCCAATATCCTGGCACGTCAATCAAAAAGTGAGGTTCACATGCGTATCATACGCCGTATTCTATTCTCTAGCCTTGTATTCGTCATGCTCATTCTAGGATTATCTCTAGTCTTGTTGCCAAGAGAGGTAGCAGCACAAGGTGGTCCCAATGATCCAATTTCGGACATTCCTTTTCCTAGAATATATTGGTTCGACCATGATTGCCATGCAGGAGACTGGACCGAGCCAACTGGATACCAAGTTGCATCCATCTATGAGATGCACGCAGATTGTGCGGAAAATGGCCTTGATAACACATGGAACCGACTTACAATTCGACCCGATTCTCTGACAAACAGGTGGAGTGTTAATTGGGATCTACTCAATCTCGCTTTTGTGCCAGGTTGGTATACGTACGGCTACAATAATACCCCTCTAACTGACCATCACAAAGCTCAAGTATACGATGAATGTGCTGACAATTGGCTTTTTCCGCTTGACAGCTATGGTAAAGGTCAGACAGGGCTTGATTATGTCCATTGGAAGGATAGGAGACTTCTTCCATTGTATGCCGCCAATTTGGGTACAGAAGAGGACACCCAAAATACGATCACTTGTGACGATGAATTATACGTTGACTGGTGGCCAAATTGGATCACTAATACTGCAGTTACTGACAATAAATGGGATGGCATTCGCATTGACATGAATGCCAATATTCATCAGTACTATTATGGCAGGGTCGACCACGATGGAAATGGTACAAAGGATAGTCTGGAACAAGGAGGATGGAATCTTGGTCGCAGGCGTCTCAATGAGCTTTATCGTACGGGCATTGAGCATATGTTAGAGAATCTTCCTTCGAATTGGATTGTGGCCGGAGTCGACGCTTGGCATCCGGCAGGCGGTTCAGCTTATGACAATTTTGATACACCAGGATTCGCTAACGGTCAAGTGGATATTGTTATCGCTGAGAATTGGACAAAGCACTGGCACGCAAGTACACCCGAGGATTACATTAGTTGGCCTAATACCGATTGGGTCGATCCCGAGGATCCTAAAGCTAAACAATACAAGGTAGATTTTAGCACTGCTGTCAAAATCTGGCATGAATTTGACAAAGCAGTAGATCCTACAAAGCATTACGTTATTATGTCAAAACAAATAACTGATGGCATCTCCGAATTATTGTGGGAGAAAGAGCGGCGTTTCAGTCTGGCTGCGGCAACGGCACTAGGTGCAGTCCACTCTTACGCCTCTAGCGAAGTACATTCTACGTGGGTGGATGAGTACGCCGTCTACCCCGACAATGAAATTGCAACAACAACCAACAATAGGATAGAGGGCATGGGGTGGTTAGGCTTTCCACGCTCATCCATGATGACAGTTGACAGCGAGGGTGCTCTGTCTGAATCGATTTCAACAACGGTCAATTCAGAACAATGGACAACGATCAAGGATAAGGTATGGGTTCGGTACTTCGATCATGGGGTTGTTTTGCTCAATCCCACAGAGTACACTACGACAACTAAGTTGGTAGGGCATTTCCAGAGACTCGACGGTAGCTCTGCTGTCAATAATGGAAACGTGTTGGTTGAAAACCCAACTGTACCTGTGCCAGCTCGTGATGGACTGTTCTTGTATGATACTTGTCGAGCCATGGATTTTGACGACAATGGCAAAATTGACATCGTGGACCTTGGCATGATCGCCGCTCGCTGGGAGGATCCGGACCTCTACGAAGCCCGCTTTGATGTGGCACCGTTGGGCAATCCTGACGGCGTGATCAACATCGCCGACATTTCAGTCGTAGCAGCCCGAGTCGTAACGGATTGCTCGCCTGTTTCGGTTCAATAATACCGATTTTACATTTTAGGGCATGGTTCATAGATACGATTCCGTTCCTTTACAAATTCTGTCGGTCGATAAACACTCACCTCATGACGTTTACAGCTGATTAGGCTGAGTTTCAAGCCTTCAGTGCTTTGAGATCAAACGTTTTGACCGTGTGTTCTGAACAATAGTCACAGATCGTACATACGAATTTAT
>JAAENG010000025.1 GCA_024224665.1 Chloroflexota bacterium
CAACGAGAATCTTGACAAAATCCACCCAATGGAACGTTTCGTTCCCATGTTTGTGACGCTCAGATTCAATAGAGTCCATGTCATCTTTGATGGGTTCTAGGAGCTTATCCAGGACTAAAGTCATAGCTTCCACCTCGCTTAAAAGTCGGAAATGAGCCTATCTCTCCCTCATCTTAACAAAGATTTCTGTTTTTGTCACTCACGGACAACTGTCCCGTCCAGTACTGGTCTTTGCTATACTTTCGTTGAGGCATTTTGACTGGTGGCTGGCGCTCCTTTTTCAGTCTATTTTGCCTCACTTCTCTTCTCAAACACAAAAACCACAGAACATCTTAGAACTAGGACTTTTCAACAATCTGGATGAGAACGGGTACTCAGTACAAGAAACCGGATCCATCCGCGATGCCCAGAGATGCGTCTAACAAGCCATTGCGCCGGACATAGCTTCGCGACGCCGGTGAATAGCGGCATTAAGGCTATATCGAAAATCCTGGGAGTAAAAAATTTATGGCAAAATTAGGAACAAAAAAAAGACCAATCATAGTTCGGGTGCATACGGAGGAAATGGCGAAGTATGTAGCTGAAGAATGTACTGAACACGGTTGGCACTACATTATTGGGTTTGAGCCAGACGAACCAGAAGATATTTCTGACTTGGAGAAGATGTTAAACCCAGTAAAGCCAATAACATCAGTCAAAGTTGGCCGCAATGAGCCTTGCCCATGTGGTAGTGGAGCAAAATCCAAGAATTGTTGTGGCGGCAAGTAGATATAGCCACTATTACAGGTTTATTTCCTCAACTTCCATGAAGTCTTCATTGGAGTATCGATTATGAATATCGTAGAGATCATCGCCAAAAAACGAGATGGGCATGAACTGACCCACGATGAATTGCAGTATTTCGTACAAGGTTATACACGGGGAGAAATCCCTGACTACCAGGCCAGCGCCTGGTGCATGGCGGTCGTGCTGAAGGGCATGACAGCTGCAGAAGCAACCGCTTACACTATGTTATTAGCCCAGAGTGGCGATATGCTCGATCTACACGAGATCGCACCCTTTGTAGTCGACAAGCACTCGACTGGAGGGGTGGGCGACAAGACCACACTGGTCGTCGCACCTTTGGTCGCCAGTCATGGCCTGCCCGTAGGCAAAATGAGCGGACGAGGGCTAGGTTTTTCGGGGGGTACAGTGGACAAACTGGAGTCGATCCGAGGCTTTGAGACCAGTTTGACGACCGAGGGATTTCTGGATATGCTCAGCAAGCATGGCGTGGTCGTTTCCGGTCAGAGTGCCGATCTCGCCCCCGCTGATGGCAAACTCTATGCGCTGCGAGACGTCACCGCAACGGTAGAGAGCCTGCCCCTGATCGCAGGCAGCATTATGAGCAAGAAGATCGCGTCTGGCGCCGATGCAATCGTTTTGGATGTCAAAGTGGGGCAGGGGGCGTTCATGAAAACAGAAGCCGATGCCGTCGAGTTGGCCCATCTAATGATCGCTATCGGTGAAGGTGTCGGACGCAAAGTCGCAGCCGTGATCGCGGACATGGATCAGCCCCTAGGCAATGCCGTGGGAAACGCACTAGAAGTACGAGAGGCGATGAGCACTTTGCATGGTGAGGGGCCACCAGATTTTGTCGAACACTGCTTGACTGTGGGGGGAAAGATGCTCGATTTAGCTGACAAAGCATCTGGACTCAAAGAAGCTAAAGCTATGCTGGCAGAATCGTTAGAAAATGGAAGTGCCTGGGCTAAATTCGTAGAGTGGATTACCGCCCAAGGTGGTGATCCCACGGTGCTGAATGATCCCGACCAACTTCCTGCAGCTCCCCTAATCGAGACCGTCTACGCCAGCCATCCGGGACATATCGCCACACTCAACGCCATCGAGGTGGGCTTGACCAGCGTTATGCTTGGCGGTGGTCGTGTCAAAAAGTCGGATCAGATCGATTACAGCGTGGGTATTGTGCATCACGCCAAAATCGGTGATCATATCCAGAAAGGGGACCCGTTGCTTACGATCCATGCCAACAATAATGATACCTTAGCTGCTGCACGTGAGCGTTTGTTGGCCGCTATCACCTGGAGTGATGTTCCGATCGTGCCCCCGCCCCACATCCGCCAGATTATTGGCTAAGGCCTTTTTAGAAAAATAATGATCCATTTCGGCCTGAAAAAGCCTCAAGCGCATACCTGAATCGTGCAAATATGGGCGTGGTTCATTGCACTAGGAGTTTGTCGAAAAAGTCGCTTCAGCTTCCAAAACACCCGCACTTCGGGCGATTTTGAGGCCCGAACTTAGGCTATTCAGAATTTTGGAACCGGTTCCTTGGACTTTTCCGACAGCCTGCTAGAAATCGATCTTTACAATTTTGGCATCCTATACCAACGAGATGGAATCTCTGGCTCAAAGTACAAAGCGCCCATGGTTGGGCGCTCTCGCCCTCAGACGCTCGCCTGCTGGCAGACCAGGCCCTGAAAGGCCTTCGTGGTTTCAGCGACGTTCGGTTCGTGGAAACGCCAAAATCGTAAAGGGGACAAGTACTCAGAATGAACCACGCCGAAATTTGTAGATCATGATTTTGGTATTCGCCTAAGACGACTATCAAGAAACGCAGAACTCTTAATACAACCCAAGGAAATCACAATATGCCAACCATCACCACTGAATCTCACCAGGAACTCATCGATCTGATCGCGTCCGATCCAACCCAGATTGCTGCGCTGATCGATCACACCTTGTTGCGCCCTGACGCGGTAGAAAAGGATATCGCACGTCTGTGTGAGCAAGCCAGACAATATCACTTCGCTTCAGTCTGCATCAATCCCACACATGTGCGCTTTGCTGCCTCACAGTTGCAGGAGACGGATGTGAAAGTCTGCACTGTGGTGGGATTCCCACTTGGCGCAACCACAACCGATGAGAAAGTGCACGAGACCCGTCAGGCCATAGAGCATGGCGCCAAAGAGATCGACATGGTCATAAACATTGGCGCGGCGAAGGCCGGGGAATACGATTTCGTCAGGGATCAGATCGCTGCGGTCGTTGAGGCCACTCATATCGGTCATGCGATCTGCAAAGTGATTATCGAAACCTCCTTCCTCAATGATGAAGAGATCATGCGGGTGTGTCAGTTTGCCAAAGGTGCTGATGCCGATTTCGTGAAAACTTCGACCGGTTTCAGTAGTGGCGGCGCCACGTTGGGCGATGTCGCCCTTATGAGGCAAACGGTCGGTCAAGGGCTTGGGGTCAAGGCATCTGGGGGGATTCGTGACCTACACACGTCAAGATTGATGATCCTGGCGGGCGCAAACCGACTCGGGCTGAGCAAGGGAGTTGAGATCATGCAAGAGGTGTTGATTGCGACGTAACGTGCGGCCCGATCAGCTGCTCTTTATCGTTTGGAAAACAGGACCGATATGGCATAATGTTGGGTGTCTTCAATATTTGTATTGAAACCCGTGTGGAGTTACGCATGCGCCTGCCATGAACAAGAATCAGACCGATGGATTCGCTTCATATGCAGGTCATTTTGAGTCATCCGTGGCCCGCTCCTTCCAACCATTTTACGCGAAAGCCCAACAAGGTTTTTCGTAAAATTCAACGTAAACAGGATACACCACCGTGACAAAAAAACTGAAAGTTGCCGTAATCGGTCTGGGCGGAATCGCCAAATGGCATATGCCCGGCTGGGAAGCCTCAGAACTGGCTGAAGTAGTAACCTGCTGTGATATCAGAGAACGGGCTGTCGATGCCTGGAAAACAGAATATCAGATCGGTCAAGGTACCACCGATCCTGCCGAGATCTTCTCAGATCCAGATATCGATATCGTCGACATCTGTACTCCCAATCGCGCACACACACACCTTGTCATCGCCGCCCTAGACGCCGGAAAACACGTCATCTGCGAAAAGCCCCTGGCGCCAACACCAAATGAGATCACGGAGATGATCGAGGCAAGAAACCGGTCGGGAAAAAAACTGATGACGGCGCAGCACTTTCGTTTCAAAGGGGTTTCGCAGGCGATCAAACAGGAGATCGAAAGCGGAGCCTTGGGAGATATCTACCACGCACGCAGTTGGATGCTTCGCCGCAATGGCCTTATCCCCACCCCCACCTTCATCCATCAGGAGCTTAGCGGTGGTGGGCCCTGCATCGATATCGGCGTGCATGTGCTTGACCTGACGTTGTGGCTCATGGGAAATCCCACGCCTGTGGCCGTGTCAGGTGTGGCTAAGGCCCCCTTGGCACACCACGAAGGCGCGTTTTCCACCTGGCAGATGGATCCCATCCCCGACAGTTTCGATACCGAGGATTTTGCTGCGGCATTTGTGCGTTTCGAGAATGGTGCGACTCTGATGCTGGAAGTGAGCTGGCTCTTGCATCACGATAGCCAGGACGAAGATATGCAAGTTTGGCTTTACGGCTCCGAAGGGGGGTGTCACTGGCCCGATGCCAAATTCATGGAAACCAATTATGAGAGGCGCCAGTTGTACAATCGTCTGTTAAAGCTCACAGATGATCGACTGGAGCCCCATGCTCAGGAATGCGTCGAATTCGCCCGTGCAGTCGCTGAGGATCGACCTTCACCTGTGCCGGCCGAACAATCGTTGCAGGTCATGACTATTCTGGATGGCATTTATCGTAGCCAGCGGGAAGGACGTGAGGTACGCCTTGGCCAAACTCAGGCAGGGGGTGGCGCATGATACCTTTAGCACTGGTAGGTTGTGCACACGTCCACACACCTGGCTTTGTCGAGCGTTTAAAAGTCAGGGATGATGTACACGTGAAGTACGTTTGGGATCATGACCTGGCCCGGGCAGAGCGATGTTCCTCGGAACTGGGTGCTCTCCCCACCACCGATGTCGATCGCATATGGTCTGATGGCGCCATCGAAGGCGTGATCATCTGTTCGGAAACCAACCGGCATGAGGCGCTGGTGTTAGCGGCAGCGCGGGCAGGTAAGCATCTTTTCGTAGAAAAACCGCTGGGTATGGGCGCAATTGACGCCTACCGCATGGCCGATGCAATAGACGCAGCCGGGGTGCTCTTTCAGACAGGATATTTTCAGCGTGGTAATCCCTTCCACCTTTTCTTACATGAGCAGATCGCCAATGGCGCATTTGGTACTATCACACGTATACGCCACAGCAATTGTCATTCTGGATCATTAGGTGGCTGGTTTGACAGGGAATGGCGTTGGATGGCGGATGTCAGCATTGCCGGTGTCGGCGCCTTTGGCGATCTTGGCACACATTCTCTGGACATCCTCATGTGGCTCATGGGGGATGTGCAGCGAGTGACCGCCAGCCTTGGCGCCGCAACCGCCCGCTACGAATCATGCGACGAGTTCGGCGAAGGGCTACTGGTCTTCGAAAATGGCATGATTGGTAGTTTAGCAGCGGGTTGGGTTGACGTTGCCGATCCGGTCACGCTGATCTTGAGCGGAACGGAAGGTCACGCTGTCGTTTCTCATGGCGAGTTATATTTCAAAAGCGAACATGTGCAGGGGGCTGATGGCACTAAGCCCTGGACCGCTCTACCCAATGCCTGGCCCCACGCCTTCGAACTATTTCTCGATGCCTTGGCCGGTAAGCCTGATGTCCCCCTTGTTAGCGCTCAAGAGGCGGCCCTGCGCAGCGCTGTCATGGAAGCGATGTACGAGGCAGACAGGTTACAAAGCTGGGTGGAGCCTCGATATAAGTAACAATAGGACTGGCGGCCCTTTCTACAACAGAGCCAGTGTCAGCGCCGCAATGCTGGGCTGCCAGTCCCCAACTGCGTAACGCCCCGCTCATACAACATCAAATAATGTACGGTACGGTCATCCCGACATCTTCTCGTACAGCCTATCCAGAGCGTCACCTTGAATGTCTCGAATATCCCAGTATTCGACCCGGTCGGACGACCAACGTGCTTGAGGCGCCATAGTCAGTGCGCAAAGGGCCAACAGAGAGCGATCGTAATTGACACGCCACCCGGCAAACTCCTGCCAGGCCAGTTCACGATCTTCCTTTAGGGGCACACCCTGCTCGGCCATCTCATCGCATGCTTGATCAAATTCCTGGCGTGTTACACTGATTGGATGCTGGGGATGCTCCGGATCGCGTGGGGTGGGGATACCAAAGTAGTCGGCAATGCGACGCAGGGCCAGATAACCAGCACGCACACAAAGCGCGGCTTCAGGATCGTAGGTAGTCTCGACAACAGCCAGTGTCAAGGCAGCGGCATCTAAAACAGCACCGGAGGCCGTGATCCAAGAATGTATGGGTTCAGGGGAACGGAAGAAGACCAGCGTGGCCAGGGTAGTATGGCTCTCCTCGATCTCCGCAAACCAGATACTCCAGGCACTCCAGACCTCATTGAGCTGTTCGTGTGCGCCGATACGGTGTTGTCGGTTGAGGATTTCCACAGGCGAAGGTGGTGATCCTGCTCGTACCTCCAAGAGCGTGACCGCCAACTCGCGGCGCGAAAAAGCACTATACATGGTGGGCAAAAAAGCGATCAAGAGGGCAACCAGGATCAAACCAATGGTCGCTTCCGTAAACGCCAAAATCGTGTGGAACAGGGTATCGCCTCGCTCGAACCCCAGTGTGAGCAGAGAAGAACCGCTGATGGTAAATGACTCCAACCAATTCTCCACACCAGTCGCCCAGAACATGGCAGTATAACCAAGTGATACTAGAAAGAGCCATATCGGAAGCAGTGACAGCGAACCGATAGGCGCGTAAAACGCCATCAGCCTATCACGTTGTTCATAGGTATCGGTGAATCGTATACCGACATTGATCGTCAAGCGAACGGCACGAAAAACCGTGGCGGTAATCCTGTCCCGAGCAGCGCGTGCCAGGACGAAGGTTCGGACCGCTGAGATCATCGTATAGATGACCAGTGCAAATCCTAATAGAAAGACAAGGATACGAATTACAATCACAGATTATGTTCCAGGGGCTGAGGAACGAGATTTTATCAATACCCGGAACTTTTGCGAACTAGTCGGCGTAAGTTCCCGGCTTTATTGAATCCTCGTTCCTAATAGAGATTCAGGAAGACCCGACGATGTCAGTACGCCGGGGTGCTGTTATGCGCTGCACGATACTAACGCATTGCAATTATGCACGCAAAGGGAGCAGGCGAAAAGTAAACTCACAAGGTTCGGGGGCGATCAGGTACTGCGTCAGGCAGCCGGGACCACAACTCGCCCCACCTAAACCAGATTGCCGATAGTCGAGATTTAGGATCACTTCGTCTCGGCGCATTAACTCGCTGGTGTGATAGGCATGGAAAAGATCAGCGGATGTGAAATGGCTGACGCTGGCCTCGAATGGTGATAGTCCCGCTACCTCCATGCCAAAGCCAGCCTTGTTCGTTAGCGACAACCAACGTACATCAGTCTTGTTACCATTTTCCTGGGGCATGATGTAGGGTACATACTGTTCATCGACCGTACTTTGATAGAGGCCTATGGCGGCCCCGGCCTTGCGATCACAATAATTCTCGTGTGGACCCCGGCCATACCAGGCAAAATGGTCGAACCCCGGTCGCAGGACCATGGTCACACCGATACGCGGCAGATGGGGTAGTTCCAGGCCGGGTGATACCTGATTTTCGATGAGTAGTGCGCCATTGCCTTCGACGGTATAGGTGTGCCGATGCTGGAAGAATGTTTGCGTATCGGTTGCTTCTGCTATCGAGTCTAATATCACCCGAATCTTTTGTACCGATATCTGCTCGACAGCGGTCACTCTCGTTCGGATCTGCAGACGATCCAGCCCGGCCTGTAGCCATTGTTTGAGCAACCCCGGTCGGTCGGGAAGCAGTTTGATGCCATCGTTGTCTGTTGGTGCTCGCCACAGATTGAGAGCAGGGCCTGTGTGCAATAGTTCGACATCTTCGATTCTCCATGAGGACAGCACACCTTGCTGTCTGTCAAATGTGAACTGAAAGCCACGACCACTTATCTGCACCTGCGAATCACTCTCCTCAGACCGCAAGGGGGGCATGCGATCTGACAGTGGCGCAACCCTGACTCTGTTTTCTCGCACAGGAATCTGCTCCCAAGCCACCACATGGCCGGCATCGGCCCAGGACGTCGCTGCTGCTAAAGAGAAGCGGATATTCACGAACGCCTCTGAGCAAGGTCCGAGATCAGGTATAGCGAATGACAATGCCACAAAACTTGCGACTTGGGGGCGTGTGGCTAATTGGGGAATCTCACCCTCTTGGATTACTTCTCCATCGATCATCAGTTCCCAGGCACCACGTAGATCACTCAGATCTGCAAAATGGCGCTTGTTTCGGATTTCGAAACGACGTGATTCCAAATCTAACAGGCGAATGCTCACAGGTTGGAAAAGCTTGCTGCACTCGAACATGGCGGGATGCGGGGTGCGGTCGGGCCAAATCAAACCATTGATACAAAAATTGACATCGTTGATAGTATCGCCAAAGTCGCCACCGTAAGCCCAATATTCGACGCCGTTCTCGTCCACTTTTCGCAGCCCTTGATCTACCCAATCCCAGATAAAACCTCCCTGCAAGCCGTGATGCCCCTCAATCGCCTGCCAATATTCCTTCAAATTCCCGGTGCTGTTGCCCATCGAGTGCGCGTACTCGCACATAATCAAGGGGCGATCATTGCTGGCATCCTGGGCATATTCGACGATCTCAGATACTTGCGGATACATCGGGCAGACAATATCGGTGGCGAGGCGCCCTCCCTGCCAGGTACGTATCCTCTCGGTACCTCGCCAATTGCGAGAAATCGCCCCTTCGTAGTGCAGAGGGCGGCTGTCGTCGTAGCCCCGAATCCAACCGGCCAGGGCATCATGGTTGGGTCCGTATCCGCTCTCGTTTCCCAACGACCACATGATGATACAGGGGTGATTTTTGTCGCGTTCCACCATGCGTATACCCCGCTCCATAAAGGCATTGAGCCACAGCGGGTCATTGGTCAGCTTGTCGTAGGCTGCGTGTGTCTCGATATTGGCCTCGTCTATCACGTAAAAGCCATACTCATCGCATAAGTTATAAAAACGTGAATCATTTGGATAGTGGCTGGTGCGCACGGCATTGAAGTTGAACTGCTTCATTAATTTGATATCTGCGATCATCGATTCGACGGATATCGTTTTACCATGGACATCATCATGATCATGGCGGTTCGCGCCTTTGATTAGCACAGGCCGGCCATTGATCAACAGTTCTCGATTGCTGATCTCGATTTTGCGAAAGCCAACCCGGCAACTGACGGCTTCGATGGTCTCGCCAGAAGTTTGTTTGAGTGACAGGATCAGGGTGTAGAGATAGGGGCGTTCGGCCGACCATCGCTCAGGTGTGGTGACGGCGCCGTGTAATTCAACATGTGTCGTATCCAACTCCGACTCGACTACCTCTCCTGTCACCGCTTCTGAAAATACTTCGTTGTCTTCAGCGTCATACAACATCATACTAAGCTGATAACCATCGAGCGCTGCCCCACCATAGTTCTCGATCCTGGCACTTACTTGAAGCCGGCCATCCTGGTAACCGGCATCCAACTCGGGCTTTGCAAAGAAATCAAAGATGTGGACTTTGGGTGTAGCGTAAAGATAAACATGCCGATAAACACCAGCCATCCACCAATGGTCTTGATCTTCCAAATAGCTGCCATCAGACCAACGGATAACGATAGCTGTCACGACATTCTCACCCGGCTGTACATACGGCGTGACATCAAACTCCGCCGGCAAACGGCTGCCTTGGCTGTAGCCAATCTCCTGACCATTGATTCTCAAATAAAAGGCGGACTCGACCCCGTCGAAACAGATGAAGATATGGCGGTCAGCCCACGCTTCCGGAACCCTAAACGTGCGCCGGTAGATGCCGGTAGGATTGTCATCCTGCGGGACCTTGGGTGGGTCGTTTGGGATAGGCATCTGCACATTGGTGTAAATGGGTTTGTCGTAGCCCTGCGTTGTCCAATTGCCGGGAACCTGGATCGTATCCCATGCTGTGGTATTGCCCTCAGTTGACAACACACGCAGGGCGCTTTCGGGGTTTGGCAGGAATTTGAAGCGCCAATCACCGGCGAGTGAGCGGATGGATGGGGAATGATCTAAATCGTGATCAGATTCCGTTATCTCATCTACAAAGGATTTGCTTACTGTATGTGCAGGCAGCTTATTGATGCCTACGATCTGTGGATTTTCCCAATCGTTCTTTGTCGGTAGAGCCATGGTCTTTCCTCTTGATGTCTGGTCGTCAAGTTTTCTGAGGCATTGTACTCTAGATAGCCGTCATCGTGCAGACTGGGAACACGCCACTTTTCAACTGATGAGCTAGGCGGCCAAATCCTTAGCTGCAAATGGGAGAAATACAGCCAGATCCGTTGCAGAGCAGAATAGCCATTCGCGGAACAATAGACGAGAATATCCTGATTAAGACCGTGCCTTCTTAGCCTGTTAAGATGTGATCTGACACCATTGAACATGCAGTTGCCAACAAAGAAGCTCAGGGCTGGATATTTGGAGGCGGCCAGGAAATTTGAATACCAATGATTGATCGTCGAAAACAATATTTAGGCGACTCCTGGCTCATCACCACATCCCACTATCCGCTTTATGAAATACCAAAGACCAAACGAATAGCTGATAGGACATCTACAAGGTAATGCTCCTCAAGTAGTCCCTGTTTGTTATCGATTCGTGAAACATCCACGGCGCGTAGTTGTTTCAGGTTTACATGCCGATTCTTGTCTAAACCGTTATGCCCAGTTGGCGTAAGATTAACGACAAAAGGCCAGCTTTTGTGACCGGGCAGTAGAGGCGCAACAATCACCGTACGCGATCGTCGATTCATGATATCTGACTGTACGATCACACAGGGGCGCTTTTTGCGAGTCTCTGCACCCCTGGTCGGATCTAAATCAACCCAACGGATCTCAAGTTGCCGGTAGTGTACACCGCTCATGGCGTAAGCCCGTCCTCGAGCACGACATCCCAATCGGTAAGTTCGGCCTGATAGTTCTCATCATTCGCCTCTTCCAGATTCGCTTTGAGGATATCTGCCTCCAACAAACGTTGCCTCTCCGTATTTAGCAATTGATTGACATAGGCGCTGCGATTGCTGCCGGCCACCTGCTTTAAAAATGTCATGATCTCTTCTTCCAAGGTAAAAGTAGCTCGAACTGTCATAAAAAACCTCCTTGAGTCATACAATATTATCATACTAGAGTATATGATTCAAGGTGAGAACAGAGAGATATCGTAATGTACCTATTGATTTCGACTTTACAAGCAAACCTGGCCCTGTTATGATGAATTACAGTTCGTAACAGGATGCACACCAATGCTTACAGCGGTACGCGGCGTATTTCAAGGCGGCAAAATTATCCTTGTAGATACGCCCGAGAATGTGAGCGATGACACACCGGTTGTGGTCACATTCTTGACGCCAACAATCTATCTGAGCGATCACGGAATCAATCAAGCACAGGCAGCAGAGTTGCGGGAACGTTTTGCTACATTTTCCGAAGATTGGGACAGTCCAGAGATGGCTGTCTATGATGACTATGACACCGCCAAAACCAAGCTCGCATATACATAACTGGCGCTGATACGCCTTATCCTGGCCTACCGTGGGATGCACTGTTGCTGGGGTTGAGAGACCGTGAGCGTCTTGCCTATGTAGACTGGGAAGCGGAACCTGAAGATACAATATGGAATAACGATGCTAATCTTGCCCACTTGGCTCATCACCACACCCCATGAATTGCCCCAAAGAAACTGGGGTATACACGTTACAGGCGACCGCATCGACGCTGTCGCCCCCAATGCCGATCTGCGTCGTGATTACCCGGACGACACCATTGTCGATGCCTCCGGCCATGTGCTGGCCCCAGGCTTTGTCAATGCCCACACCCATCTCTACGGCGTGCTGGCCCATGGCATCCCTCTGGTCAAGGCGCCATCAAATTTCTGGGCTTTTCTGGCCGATTTCTGGTGGCCGTTGGTAGAAGATGCACTTGACCACGAGATGATCTGCGCGGCCTCCGACTGGGGCTGCGTTGAAATGCTGCGTAGTGGCGTTACCAGTTTTTACGATTGCCTGGAGGCGCCTTTTGCCATCCCTGATGCACTACTGGCCCAAAAAGAGGTCGTGGATAAAAGGGGGCTGCGGGGCATTCTCTCTTTCGAAGCCACTGAGCGGGTGAGCGAAGAGAATGGGCAGGTAGGGTTGCAGGAAAATGCCCGGTTTATCGACCATTGCCGGAGCGAAGGCGGGGGGGACACAAGTGCTCCCTTGGTTCAAGGCTTGATGTGCTTCCACACCACCTTCACCTGCTCGGCTGACTTCATCCGCCAGGCCTTTGCCCTGGGCGCCGAACGCAACGTGCTCACGCACATGCACTGCAACGAGGGCGTGCATGAACCCAACTACGCATTGGAACACTTCGGCATGCGTACGCTCGAATACTACGATCAACTGGGCGTGGCCGGCCCATCCATGCTGGCCTCACAGTGCGTCCAGCTTTCAGACAGTGAACGCGCTATCATCGCCGAGCGAGGCGTCAAAGTGACGCACATGCCTCTCAGCAATTGCGAAGTAGGTGGTGGCATTGCCCCCATCCCGCAGCAGATCGAGGCGGGCGTAACGGTGGGGCTGGGCTCTGACGGCTATATCAACGATTTCTTCGAAGTGATGCGAGGGGCATTCCTCATCCATAAAGCCAACCAACTCAACCCGCAGGTCATGCCCGGCCATGAGGTGCTCTATCTAGCGACCGAAGGTGGAGCGAAATCTATCGGCTTGGAGCAGGTTGGACGCTTGCAGCCAGGTTGGGCGGCCGATTGTCAGATCATTGACGCCAGCTTCCCCACGCCGGTGGCTGAACACAATCTCTACGAGCAACTGGTACTCTGGCGTAACCATACCCATGTTCGGGATGTGATGGTGGCAGGACAGTGGCGGGTACGTGATAGCGTGGTGCTGGCTGCCGACCTGGGAGCGATGCGGGCTCGCACACATGCGGCGGCGCAGCGGATGTGGGCAAAGGCGACGTAGTCCGTTGGCTCTATCACTAACCTCAGTTCGGGGTTAAAGACAGGCTCACGGATACATCCTTTAAGTCATCACCGACGACATTCTAGCCTTAAAAAAATCCGTG